>CAZLZQ010000022.1:1832-23559 GCA_964564065.1 uncultured Arcobacteraceae bacterium
ATACTTTTAATTTTATGTTTAATTTTTATTGTTGGCTTTGATTTAATTTTTTTCTTTACAACTTTATGAGTTTCTTTTATATTGTTAATATATTTTAAATCTATATAATTTACATACTTTTTATTTAGAGGTTTGGAATTTATATTAAGTTTTATTTTTTTATTATCCATGACAGTATCAATAGATATAGATAGTATTATAAAAATAGATATAGTTAATAAAAAAGATATTAATTTTAGCATCAAAGAGTATAGTAAAAATATCTTAATGTAGTGATAAAACTTTGTTAAAACTTAAAAAAATATTTAACTTAATCATCTATTCTTTTTTTTATGGAAAGAATGTAAAATAACATATATTTATATAAAAGGATTATCTTGAACTACAATAAATTAAATCAAGAGGAAAAAAGAGTTATTTTAGACAAAGGTACAGAAGCACCATATAGTGGTAAGTATTACGATCACAAACAAGATGGTGTATATACTTGTAAACAATGTAATACACCACTTTATAAATCAACAAGTAAATTTGACAGTGGATGTGGATGGCCAAGTTTTGATGATACTATTAAAGATACAGTTAAAAGAGTTCCTGATACAGATGGAAGAAGAATTGAGATAGTATGTAATAATTGTGGTGGACATCTAGGACATGTTTTTGAAGGTGAACAGTTTACTTCCAAGAATACTAGACATTGTGTAAATTCTATCTCTATAAATTTTGAAGAGATTCAAAATAACAATATTCAAAAAGCTTATTTTGCAGGTGGATGTTTTTGGGGAGTTGAATATTTCTTTGAAAAACTTGATGGTGTAAGATCTGCAATAAGTGGATATATGGGTGGAACAATGCCAAACCCAGATTATAGATCAGTTTGTACTGGAGATACTGGACATATTGAAGTTGTAGAGGTTACATATGATAGTGAAATTGTTGATTATGAAACTTTAGCTAAACTATTTTTTGAAACTCATGATGCAACTCAAGTAGGTGGACAAGGTCCAGATATAGGTAGTCAATATATAAGTGCAATATTTTATGACAATATTGAACAAAAAGATATAGCTAATAACTTAATAAATATATTAGAAAAGAAGGGATATAAAATAGCTACAAAACTTATATCTACATTAAATACACCATTTTTTGAAGCAGAAGATTATCATCAAGATTACTATTTTAAACACAACAAAACACCATATTGCCATGTTTATAAAAGTAAATTTTAGATATAATTCAAAAAAATATAATATAGGAATAGATAGATGATAAATACAAAAGAAGAATTTAAAGAAAAAATTGAGCAGATACAATCACAATCATGGTATAGACAACCAATTGGTTTTGGAATTGCTAGAGTTGATAGAGGTCAACTAAACTCTGATAAAATATTACAAGCAACATATCCAGTAGTAAACTGGAATGAAAACTTTGGTTCAGCTGCTATTTTTATGGATGCATTTAAAACTGCAGGTGTAGAGTTTGATACTACTAAAAGTGAACTAGTACTTGATATTTGTGATGATTTTATTGCAAACTGTATCAATATTTTTAATCCATATATGGAAGAAGCTATTGGAGATGCACATAAAAATGTTCAAATTATAGCAAATCTTTCTGCATTACCTAGAGATTTAGGATTGACTGCTGATGACTTTAAAGTTGTATTTATATTTGAAGATACAAATCCTCAATCAGTAGAAACTGCCTACTTAAAACTTTATGCTTTATCTACAGGAAAAGCAGAACTTAGAAAAGTGAATTTAAATGGAGCATTTGGTCTTTTACACAATGTTGCATGGGTAGGTAATACTCCTATCGAACTTGATTGGTTAAGAGCAAATGAACTAACACTTAAATTAACAGGTAAATATCCAGTAGTTGATATGGTAGATAAATTCCCTAGATTTTTATCTCATATTATACCTGCTGATAATACAAGAATACTTGATACTTCAAAAGTTAGATTTGGTGCTCAATTAGCTGCTGGAACTACTGTTATGCCTGGTGCATCTTATATCAACTTTAATGCAGGTACATTAGGTCCCGTTATGGTTGAAGGTAGAATATCATCTTCTGCAATTGTTGGAGCTGGTTCTGATGTAGGTGGTGGTGCATCTATCCTTGGTGTTCTTTCAGGAACTGATGGAAATCCTATCTCAATAGGTGAAAACACACTTCTTGGAGCAAACTCAACTACTGGTATACCTTTAGGTGATGCTTGTATTGTAGATGGTGGTATGGCTATATTTGCAGGGACAAAAATAACTATTAGTGATGATCAAATATCTAAAATAGTAGAAGTAAATCCTGAAGCTAAATTATCAAATGTTTGTAGAGCTGATTCATTACAAGGATTAAATGGTATCCATTTTAGACAAAATTCTCAAACTGGTACTTACATAGCTATGAGAAGCACAAGAGAAGTAAAACTAAATTCAGAGTTACACTAAAACTTTGTATCTATATCAACCAAAAAATGGGTATTGCTACAATAGCGATACCCATTTTTTATATAATTTTATTTGCCAAAACCTTAAAGAGTTTAAGAATATAAAAGGTGAACTATTAGATATAGGTTCAGGTAGTGGTATTTTAGGATTATTAATAGCTAGAGATTACACAAAATTAAATTTAAATCAGGTTGAGATACAAAAAGATTTTCAGTTTTTATCACAAAAAAATAGTGAAATAAATAATATAAAAAACAATCTATATAGTGGTGATTTATTGGATATAAAATTTGATAAAGAATTTGATTTCATCATCTCTAACCCTCCATTTTATAATTCAGATGTTATAAAAAGTGAAAATGAGAGTTTGAAAGTAGCTAGATATAATGATAATTTTCCATTAGATAAATTTATATCAAAAGCTTCAAAATTATTAACCCAAAAAGGTAAATTTTTCTTTTGTTATGATGTTAAACAGATACATAATATCATAGTAGAATTAAATAATTGTAAGTTAAATATTGAGGCTATACAATTTTTACATCCAAAACCATCAAAAGAAGCTAGTTTAGTGATGATTTATGCTAGAAAAAATTCAAAATCAAAACTAAAAGTTATTAGTCCTTTGATTATGTTTGATGAAAATGGTAAATTTACACAAGAGGTAAATAGTATCTATGAAAAATGTTCAACTTATAGTATTAAATGTGACCAATAATTAAAGGATATCTAAGATATAATCAATTTTTAAGAAATAGAAAAGAGAAATAATATATGTTAGAAAATAGTGAATATTCTTATAAATTTGATGAGTTAAAGTGTGCTATGTGTGAAGGAAACTGCTGTATAGGAGAGTCTGGATATATATGGATAAATAAGCAAGAGATTGAAGAGTTATCAAAGTATTTAAAAATATCTATAGAAAAGTTACATGAACAATATCTATTTAAAGTAGACTATAAGTATTCTATTCGTGAAAAAGTAATTTCACAAAATAACTATGCTTGTGTCTTTTTTGATTTAGATAAAAAACAATGCAGTGTCTATAATGCTAGGCCAACACAATGTAGAACGTTCCCTTTTTGGGAATATTTTAAAAATAATATAGACGAGGTAAAAGCAGAATGTCCAGCTATAGTAGACTAGCAATAATATTTGTTATACTTATTTTTACATCAATTGGTTGTGCCAAACAATATAATCATACTAGTTTAAAAAAGAAAATAAATTATCAAGAAGATCTTTTATTGATGTTAGCATTAGACAGTGAAAATACTAAAAAATATAATTATAGTTTTGAATACTATAAAAGACTTTATAAGTTATCACATAAAGTTATCTTTTTAAAAAAAGCTATTGCATATAGTTATAAAATAAAAAAATTTAAAGAGATGTTAACTTTATCTCAAAGTGGAATTGATTCATTTCCTATTGAAAAAGAGTATTTTACACAACAATTAATTATTGCTAATTTAAGTAATAAACATATTGATGAAGCACTAAAAGATGCTAAAAAACTTCTTGCAAAAAATAAATCAATCGTAAACTATGAGATTATGGCAAATGTGTATTATGCAAAAGGAGATTATAAAAATTCATTAAAATATTATGAGAGTTCTTATGCTCAAAATCAAAATGAATTAACTCTTTTAAAATTAACAACAATACTATATACATATTTAGATCAAAAAGATGTAGCATTAGCATATCTTGAAACATATTTGCAAACAAAAGGTTGTACTACAAATGTATGCAATAAACTTATGCTTATTTATCAAGAACAAGGTAATATAAATGGTATGTTGTCAATTTTAAATAAAATGTATTTTAAATATAGTCAAGACCCTGCTTTGAAAAAAACATCTTTAATGGTACAAAATATTATTGTTTCATTACTTGAAAAGAAAGATATAAAACAAGCTATAAAATATTTAGAAAAAAATAAAATTAATAACCAAAAACTATTAAATTTATATGAACAAAATGGTCAAATAAAAAAAGCATTGGCATTAACAAGAGTACTTTATAAAAAAACTAGAAGAGCTGAACTACTTGGAAAAATAGCTATGTTCCAATTTCAATTGGCAAAAGATAAAAAAGCTGTCATGAAGCATGTAATTGCAAATTTTGAATTAGCTTTATCAAGTGGTATAAATAATGCAAGTTATCAAAACTATTATGGTTATCTTCTTATAGATTTTAATATTAATATAAAAAAAGGTATCAAACTAGTTAAGGCAGCACTAAAAACATCTCCAAATAATATTGCATATTTAGATTCGTTAGCTTGGGGATATTATAAATTAGGTAGATGTAATAAAGCATTTATAATTATGAAAAAAGTTATTGCATCAATAGGTTTAAATGATAATGAGATACGAACTCATTGGGAAAATATAAAAAAATGTAAAATAAATAAAAAGGGTAAAAAGTAGATGATTTTAGATGATATAATTGAAAAAACAAAGTATGACTTAGAGAAAAGAAAAGCAGAATATAGTGTAGATTGGTTAGGAAGAAGTTTAGCTTACAATCCATATCCACCAAGAGATGTCAAACCATATCTAACAGCCACTCCAGAAGAACCAATTAGAATTATTGCTGAAGTAAAAAAAGCTAGTCCAAGTAAAGGTATTATTAGAGAAGATTTTGATCCATTAAGTATTGCTCAACAATATAGTAAAAATGGTGCAAATGCAATCTCAGTATTAACAGAACCACACTTTTTTAAAGGTGATTTAGAATACTTAACAGGTATTAGAAGATATGTTGAAACTCCCCTACTTCGAAAAGATTTTATTGTAGATAAATATCAAATTGTTGAAGCTCTTGTTTATGGTGCAGATTTTATTTTACTTATTGCAAAAGCTTTAGCAAAAAAAGAGTTAAAAGAGTTATATGATTATGCGTTACATTTAGGACTTGAGGTTTTAGTAGAGATTCATGATGTAGAAGATCTAAAAAAAGCTATGGCTTGTGGAGCTACTATTATTGGTATAAATCATAGAAATCTTGAAACATTTGAGATGGATATGAATCTTTGTGAAAAGCTTATTCCTATGATACCAAATGGTAAAATAATAGTTGCAGAAAGTGGAGTAAGTGATCAAGATACTATTAAAAGACTAAGTGAAATTGGATGTGATGCTTTTCTTATAGGTGAACATTTTATGAGACAAGATGATATAGGTGCAGAGGTTCAAAGACTTAAGAATAGTCCAACTGATTTATTTAAGAATTATTAATTAAATAATTAGATACAATATATAAATTTAAATTTAGGAATAGAAATTGTCAATACAATTATTACAAAAACAAGCAGATACAATTAGATTTTTAGCAGCAGATATGGTTCAAAGTGCAAATAGTGGACATCCAGGTGCTCCTATGGGTATGGCAGATATTGCTACAGTATTAAGTAAACATTTAAAGTTAGATCCTCAAAACCAACAATGGTTAAATAGAGATAGACTAGTATTTTCAGGTGGTCATGCGAGTGGTATGGTATATTCATTATTGCACCTTTGGGGATTTGATGTAACTATAGAGGACTTAAAAAACTTTAGACAAACTGGTAGTAAAACTCCAGGACATCCTGAATATAAACATACAGATGGTGTTGAGATTACAACGGGACCATTAGGCCAAGGTGTGGCTAATGCTGTTGGTTTTGCAATGGCTTCATCTTATGCAAAATATTGTTTAAATAGTGAAACTGCTGAGATAATTGATCATCATGTATATTGTTTTTGTGGCGATGGTGATATGCAAGAGGGTATATCTTATGAAGCCTGTGCAACTGCAGGACATCAAAAACTGTCAAATCTTACTATTATTTATGACTCAAATGATATTACAATTGAAGGAGATATAAGTATTGCATGGAGTGAAGATGTTGCAAAAAGATTTGAAGCTATTAATTTTGATGTAATTACAATTGATGGACATGATTTTGAAGCTATTGATTCAGCACTTACAGCTAGTAGAAATAGTAATAAGCCAACTCTAATCATAGCTAAAACAGCTATAGGTAAGGGAGCTGCAACAATGGAGGGTAGTCATCATACTCATGGTGCACCTTTAGGTGATGATGAATTAGCTGCTTCAAAAACAAAAGCAGGATTTAATCCTGAAGAGTTTTTTATAGTTCCATCTGATGTAAAAGAGGCATTTGATAAAACTAATAGTGGAGCTATGTTAAGTAAAGCATGGAATAAGCTTGTAAGAAAAGATCTACCTTTAAGTGAACAAAATGAAACATTAAATGCACTTCTAAATCCTGATTATTCAAAAGTTGTTTATCCTGATTTTAGTGAAACAAAAGAGATAGCAACAAGAGATTCAAATCATAAAATTTTAAATGCTATTGCAAAAGCAGTTCCATCTTTTATTGGTGGTTCAGCAGATTTAGCACCATCAAATAAAACAGAATTAACAGGTCTTGGTGATTTTCCAAAAGGTAGAAATATCCACTTTGGTATAAAAGAACACTCAATGGCTGCAATATCAAATGCTATGAATATTTATGGTTTATTTAGAGTATTTAGTGCAACATTTTTTATTTTTAGTGATTATTTAAAACCAGCAGCTAGAGTTGCTGCACTTTCAGGAATACCAGCGCATTTTGTATGGACTCATGATTCTATTGGAGTTGGAGAAGATGGAGCAACACATCAACCAATTGAACAATTATCACAATTTAGAGCATTACCAAATTTCTATACATTTAGACCTGCAGATGCAACTGAAAATATAAAATGTTGGCAAAAAGCTTTAACTATGGAAGCACCTACAGCATTTGTATGTTCTAGACAAAAATTAAAAACTTTAAAATCATCAAGAGAGATTGGTGATGTTGAAAATGGTGGATATTTATTAGCTAGAAGAGAAGATGCTACTGTTACATTGATGGCAAGTGGTAGTGAAGTTATGCTTATTCTTCAAACTGCTTGTATGCTTGAATCAGATTTTGGAATAAAAGCAAATATCGTTTCTGTACCATGTTTTGATCTTTTATGTGATCAAGATAAAGAATATATTGATTCTATTATTAATCCAGCTCATACAGTTATTGCTGTTGAAGCAGCTACTGCTATGGAATATTATAAGTTTGCAGATCATGTTATTGGTATGGAAGGTTTTGGTGAAAGTGGACCAGCTGGTGAATTATTTGAAAAATTTGGTTTTACTATTGATAAATTAAAAGTTAAAATTAAAAGTTTAGTAGAATAAATAATGGGTGATATAAATATTGCTGTTTTTGGAGTTACAATAGCTGCAATATTTTTTGGAATGTTTTTATATGTTATTTTTTAAAAAGGAAAAATTATGGATTTTGTAAAATTTAAAGGTACTGAAGTTAATATTGAGGGACAAGAGTTAGATATAGGCGATATGGCACCATTGGTAAAACTAGTAAATACTCAACTAGAAGAGATTGAAGTGGGTGGTCCATCTGATAAGGTACAATTAATAATCTCTGTACCATCTTTAGATACTGATACTTGTGCAGCAGAAACAAGAAGATTTAACTTAGAAGTTGGTGCTTTAGATATTTGTCAAACTACAGTTGTATCAATGGATTTACCTTTTGCAAGTGCAAAATTTTGTACTACTGAAGGTATTGATAATCTAGAAGTTGCAAGTGATTATGTAGATAAAGATTTTGCAAAATCATATGGTGTACTTATGACAGACAATAAATTAAAAGGTCTTTGTGCAAGAGCTGTATTTATTGTAGATAGAAATGGTGTTATTACATATATACAAATTGTACCAGAAGTTACAGATGAACCTAACTATGAAGAGGTTCTTGAAGCTATAAAAGATGCAAGATAGTTATAAATAAATGAAAATAAAAGTACATTTATGTTAAAATTTTACAAATTAATTACATTATAGAAAAGGTTTGATATATGATCACTGTAAATACTGAATATAACTCTGTTAAAGATATAGAAAAAATAGTTTTAGATAACAATCTAAGTACTGATTCTAAATTATTAATACAAGTATTTACAGGTATTTTAGATATAAATTTTATTAATAATTTAATAGAAGATATAAAAAAAATTCTTCCAAATTCTGAAATAATTGGTACAACAACTGATGGAGAGATCATAGATGGAAAAGTATCTACAAATAAAACTATTATATCAATATCAAAATTTGAAAAAGTTGAGTTTACTATAGATTATATAGAATTTGAAGAAAATAAAACAGTTGAACAATCAGCAGAAATATTAGCAAATAAAATTTGTACAAAAGATACAAAAGCTATTATCTCTTTTGCTGATGGTTTGAGTACTAATGGTGAAGAGTTTTTAAATGGTTTAGCTCATTATGATAAAAATATATCTATATCTGGTGGATTAGCTGGAGATAATGCAACATTTATAAAAACATATGTTTTTACTAACAATAAAGTGATATCGTCTGGTGCAGTGGCAGTTAGTTTAAATGGTAAACTTAATGTATCTACTGATTATAGCTTTTATTGGGAACCAATAGGTAAAGAGTTAGTTATAACAAAATCAAAAGATAATATAGTTTATACAATTGATGGGAAAACAGCTTATGATACATATAAATATTATTTAGGGGAAGATGTAGCAAATATGCTTCCTGCAATTGGTATAGAGTTTCCACTAATAATTCAAAGAAATGGTATATCAGTAGCACGTGCTGCAGTTGGTTTAAATGATGATGGAAGTTTAGTTTTTGCAGGAAACCTTCATGAGGGCGATGTTGTTCAGTTTGGATATGGAAATAGTGAACAAATTCTAAATAATTCAAATAAAAATGCTGTAGAACTAAATAATTCACCTATAGAATCTATCTTTGTATACTCATGTATGGCAAGAAGAAGATTTATGCCATCTTTAATCCAAAGAGAGATAGCTCCACTGACAAACTTTGGTAATGTTAGTGGTTTTTTTACATATGGTGAGTTTTTTACAACTTGTTGTAGTAAAAATAAAGAGTTACTAAATCAAACTATGACAATATTAACTTTAAGTGAATCTAATACTACTAATAACAATAAAGTAATTGAACAAAATATTTTAGAAGATGATACTACAACTATCACATCCAAAGCATTATCACATCTAGTAAATGTAACATCAAAAGAACTTCAAAATATTAATGTAGATTTAGAAGTTAGAATTGGAAGAGAAAAACAGATAGTAAAAGATCAAGAGAAGCATCTATTTGCTCAAGCTAAAATGGCATCTATGGGTGAGATGATTGGAAATATTGCACATCAATGGCGACAACCTCTAAGCACTATTAGTACAATTGCAACAGGTGCTCAAGTTCAAAATGACTTAGGTATTTTAGATTCTGATACATTTAAAGATAATACAAATAAAATTATTGAAAATGTAACATATCTATCAGATACTATTAATATTTTTAGAGATTTTCTAAAAGATGATAAAGAGTTGAAAAAATATAATCTTCAAGATACTATTAAACAAGTTCTAGTAATTGTAGGTGCTGGATTAAAAGATAATCATATTGATTTACACCAATCGATAGATTATGATACTCCTATATTAATAGAGATGGTTTCGGGTGAGCTATCTCAAGTAATTATCAATATTGTTAATAATGCTAAAGATGCAATTTTAGATAATAACATTCAAAATGGTATTGTTAAATTGAATTGTTATAAAAAAGAAAATACTGCATTTATTGAAATAATTGACAATGCAGGTGGTATTCCAGAACATATTTTACCAAAAATATTTGATCCTTATTTTACAACAAAAGATAGTAGTAAAGGTACTGGGCTTGGACTTCATATGAGTTTTGATATTGTAACAAAACATATGAATGGAAAAATAATTGCTAAAAATTATACAAAAACTAATGAAGATGGAACAATATCAAATGGAGCTACTTTTTTATTAGAGCTTCCATTATAATATTATTTTTAATTTAAGAGTTTATTACTATTCTATCTCTTTGTTTTGCATCAAACAATGCTTGATCTGCAGATACAAACATATCATCTAAACTATCTTCTAGAAGAGAAGTTGCACCTATTGATATAGTTAACTTCAATGTCGTATCCATAAGTTTAAATTCTGTTTCAGAAACAACATCTTGAATCTCTTGAAAAGTTTGAAATACCTCTACATATGGTCTATTTTTAAGTAATATTGCAAATTCATTTGCCCCTAATCTTGCAATTAATGAATCTTTATTTATATACTTTAATAAAACTTTTGCAATTGCTTTTATAGCTTCATCTCCAACATCATGCCCATAAGAGTCATTAATAATTTTAAACTTGTCAATATCTAATAAAATTAATGATAATAACTCTTTCTTTTCCTTAGCCCTTTTATATATCTCTTCACCTTCACTAAATAGATATTTTCTATTAAATAATCCTGTTAAATAATCTTTTTTAGCTTTATCTTGCGTATCATGAAATAATTCTATTACTTCAAGATTATTATTAACTCTTGCTACAAACTCTTCATCACTAAAGTCTTTATATAAGAAGTCATTTGCTCCATATTTTAAGAAACTTGCTACAATCTCTTTTTCACTAGTTCCAGATAACGCAATAATAGCTACTTCATCTTTTTTATATGATTTTCTTAACTCCATAGTAAACTCTAATCCATCCATATTTGGCATCATATAATCAACTAATATAAGCTTTACATTTGGTCTTTGTTTAATAGTTTCTAAAGCATCTTTTGCTGAATAATTTACAATAGTTTTAAGATTGTATTTTTTACATAATCCTTCCATTTTAGCAGCAAATGTTTTTGAATCATCTACAACTAAAACCTCTACAGATTCATTTAGTATAAATCTTTTAACTACAGAAACTGAATAATCCATAGCATAACTACCATTTTTAATAATATAATCAATTAAGTTATCATTTTTAAAAACTACATTATCTTTTTCTAATTTAGTTCCTGTTAATAAAATTGATGGTATTTTAAATTTTTTTACAAAACCAACAATTTCACCATTTTGTGCATCAGGTAAATTATAATCTAATAATGCAAGACTAAACTTTCCTTTATATTTTAAAATTAGATCTGCACACTCTTTCATCGAAGCTGCAGTATACACAGTAATATTTAGTTTACTTTGTATTGAATGTTTTAAACTACTTAATATTGTTTTACTATCATCAACAATTAATATATTCATAAAGTTCCTTTGTATTTTTGTGATTGTATCATAGTTTTAATTTAAGATTAACAATATAAGTGTAATATATCATGTAACATAAAAGTAAATGGGTATTAATGGATAAATTAAAGTTAGAAATAAAATCTATATTTGAAAAACAACTTGATCTTATGAATTTAAATTCTCAAAATATTACAAAAGATATTTTAGAGTTAAAATTAAATGGATTAGTTGAAAATATTATAGAGAAAATAGATCTAAATGAAAATGTATCAGTGCCACTTACAAGAACAACAAATGATAATATTTATAGTGAAAACTTTGATATTGATCGTGGAAAATCTAGTGATACATCATTAAGTGATAATAACTATATGAATAAATCTATAAAAACAAGTATTAGTGATGAAAATACAACTATTTCATCAAGTTTTACATTGACTTATGAGATGAAAAACTTTGCTAAATCAAAATTTATTTTAAATGTTGATGATGTTTTTGAAGATTTTAAACTTTATTATCAGAGTAAAGGTACTTTAAATAGTGATTGGGAAGCTGTATGGAAAAGATGGGTATTAAATCAAAATAAATACAAAACGCATCTAATAAAAACAGTTATAGATGAAGATATGAATTTGAATAAACCTATGTTAGAATTTGCAAAAAAATATATTGATAAAAATAATATTGAATTAGAATTTGTAAAATTTAAAAATCACTATTTAGCATCTGGAGATATAAAAGTTTCTTGGGTAAAAATGTGGGAAAATTGGTGTATTAAACATAAAGAGTTTAAACCAAAGGAAAATACAAAAGCTAAAGAAAAAGCAGACTATAGATGGGATTTTAAAAAGGCAAAAGAGGTTAGTGATAGAATAAAAGATTGGTTAAGGTTTGATAAAAAAATAAACTGGTTAAATGATTTTTATTTAAAAGATATACCCATTCCTGGTATTGGTTGGCAAGAGGTAAAACATCCAGATTTTAATAAAGAAGAGATTTTACTATATAAAATTGATAGTACAGATGGAAACTTTATGTTAAGCCATAAAACAGATGATATAATAGATGCAGAGGTGTTAGAAAATGACTAAATCACAACAAAAATTTTATAACATAATAGTAAATCAATGTGTAGATTATGAAGCAATTTTTCATGATGATTTTACTATTAAAAGAATAGAACAAATTTCTGATAATAATTTAAAATATCTATTAGAAGATATAAATATAGATAAAGATAAAATTGGAAAAAGTAAAGGTTATATGACTTATGTAAAGTTTATACACTATGCTGATAAAATTATTGACAAAACTATCGTAAATGGTATGTTACCTTATAAAACAAAAGTTGAAGAGTTATATAAAAAAAGAGATATTATTTTAAGTGTTATAGAAAAACAAGCACCCACTATATCTAAAAAAAATGAATTGATACAAAAATTAGAAAATAAACTAATAATGTTTAAAGATGATGGTAAGAATATTTTAGATGAAATTGATTATTTTATAATAGCAAAATTTGGATTTTATAATTTTTTTGATGAAAATAAAAACTATAAAATAAAAGAAGAGATAGATAAACATTTAAAAGAATATACAGCCCATAAATTATTAGATCAAAATAAATCAATTAAATTGTTAGGATAAACTTGAAAAAAATAGATAACTTTATATTTACCCCAGAGAATTATAATATTTTAATAGTAGATGATTCAAAGTCAACAAACTTTATAGTTAAAAAAATTTTTAGTACTATAGGTTATAACTGTTTTTGTGCTTTTTCAGTTGCACAAGCTAAAGAGATAATAGAATCAGAAAAGATTGATTATATAATTCTTGATATAAATTTACCAGATGGAAATGGTTTTGAAATTATTAAATTATTAGAGTCAAATAGTCTAGTGAAGATTTTTGTTCTTACTTCTGTTGAAGATAAACAATTTAGAAATATTACATATCAAAAAGGTGTAATTGACTTTATAGAAAAAAAAGGTAATTTTCTTTATAAAATTGGACAGTTACCATCTTTAGTTGAACAATTAGAAAAAAATAAGTTTAAAACAATATTAGTAGTTGATGATTCTATTGTTATTCAACAACAGCTAAAAGCATTACTTGAGCATAGAAATTATAATGTAGAGTTAGCAGATGATGCAGATATTGCATGGCAAATTATAGAAAATACATCGATAGATTTAATGTTATTAGATCTGCATCTAAAACATTCATATGGACTTGATTTTTTAGTTGATAAACATGTAGAGATAATAGATCAAAGAAAGATACCTGTTATGATTATTTCAGGAAATGTAAACGCTTCTACTATTAGAGATGGCTTAAAAGCAGGTGCAATAGATATATTATCAAAACCTTATATCGAAGAAGAGGTTATGTTAAAAGTTGATTTATGGATTGATTATCGTCAAAAAGAGGATGATGTATTAAGATCACAACAACTTTTAGAACAATATAAACTAGCAGTAGATAGAAGTGCAATGGTATCAAAAGCAGATGTATCAGGAAATATCACTTATGTAAATGATGAATTTTGTACAATATCTGGTTATAGTAAAAAAGATGTAATAGGTAAAAAACATAGTATTGTAAAAGATGAAGAAACAAGTGAAGATATTTTTAAAAATATGTGGCATACTATTAAAGACTTGAAAAAACCATGGCAAGGTGAACTTAAAAATAAAGCTAAAGATGGGTCTGCATATTGGGTAAATTCTATAATTAATCCTATTTTAAATTCAAAAGGTGATATTATAGAATATATCGCAATTAGAAATGATATAACAGATCAAAAAAATATTGAATTAGAAGTAAGAGCGATGCACAAACATACTCGAGATAGTATAGAATATGCTTCACTTATTCAAGGTGCATTATTACCAGAAAAAGATGTTCTCTTAAAATATTTTAAAGATAATTTTGTATTGTGGACACCAAAAGATACTGTAGGTGGAGATATCTACCTTTTTAATGAGCTTAGACATGATGACGAGTGTTTGTTGATGTATATAGACTGTACCGGCCATGGTGTTCCAGGTGCATTTGTTACAATGCTTGTAAAAGCAGTTGAAGCTCAAATTATTTCTGAAATATTAACTGATACAGATATGAATGTTAGTCCTGCTTGGATTATGGGATATTTTAATAAAGCATTAAAAAAATTATTAAAACAAGAAACAAAAAATAGTTTGTCAAATGCAGGATGGGATGGTGGAATTATCTATTATAATAAAAAAGATAAAATTCTTAAATTTGCAGGTGCAGAAACACCACTTTTTTATATTGATGAAAATGATACTTTACAAACTATAAAAGGAAATCGTTATTCTGTAGGATATAAAAAATGTTCAATAGATTATGAATATAAAGAAACTATCATAAATGTAAAAGAGGGAATGAAGTTTTATTGTACTACAGATGGATACCTTGACCAAAATGGTGGAGAAAAAGATTTTCCTTTTGGTAAAAAAAGATTTACAAATATTATAAAAGATAATCATACCCTCCCCATGATGGATCAAAAAAATATCTTTATTGAGAAAATGGAAGAATATGAAGAGATGATTGTCAATAATGATAGAAATGATGATATGACTGTAATAGGATTTGAGATATAAATCCTATTATTAATACTACTATTTTATAGCCTCTTTTATAGCATTTAAATAACTTAAATTTGATAAATTATTATCTTTTTTATATGCAATATCAAAAGCTGTTCCATGGTCAACAGATGTTCTTTTAATAGGTAAATTTAGAGATACATTTATACTTTGTTCAAAATATAAAGCTTTTAAAGGTGCTAATCCTTGATCATGATACATTGCACAAAAATATTTAAAGTTTTTTCTAATATGTGGAGTAAAAGCAATATCTGGTACTATAAGTTTATACTTTGAACCTAATTTATTATTTACTATTTTTATTGCTTTTTCAATTTTATATTCCTCATCTCCTAAAACACCATTATCTCCTGCATGAGGATTTAGTCCCAATACTGCAATAGGTTTATCATATAAGTTTATACATTTATAAAAGCTTGTTAAGAACTTCACAAGCTTTTTTGTTTTTACAAGTTTTGAAATATTTTTTAAAGGTATATGTTCAGTATACAATGATACAAACATCTCTTCACATCCAAGCATCATGATAGCATTTTTCTTAAAAACATCTCTTAACATATCTGTATGTCCAACATAATTTATATCTGCTTTTTTCCAAGATTCTTTATTTATAGGAAGAGTACAAATAGCAGAAACTTTATTATTTTTAGCCATATCAATTGCAGTTAAAAAAGAGTCATATGAAAATCTTCCAGATTTTTTCGAAACTTTACCTGGTTTAATTTTAGTTTCTTTATATTTCCCATATACTTTAAAATTTTTTGGTATAGTTATATTTAATATATCACTTGCCTTTTTTAAAATTATTTTATCTATACAATATATTGGATTACAGAGCTTGGATACTTTAGTGTGATTTTCCAAAGCCAACTGAAGCCCTACTCCATTAATATCACCAATACTAATAGCTATTTTTTTTAATTTCATTTGTTAACTAACTCTTTCATATCTAAAATAGCTTTTTCAAGACCAGTAAAAACACTACGAGCTATAATGCTTTGTCCTATATTTAATTCCTGAATATATTTTATTTCTGTCATATAATTTACATTTTGATAGTTAAGTCCATGACCAGCGGCTACTTTTAGTTTTAACTTATTTGCTAAGTTTGATGATTTTTTAATTGCTTTTATCGATCTTTTAAGTTTTTTTGTTAATTCACCTCTTGATAATTCTAGATCTTTAATAGTATGATGGGTCTTATCTAATCCACTAAAAAGCATTGCAAAAATATTTGCAAATGTTCCTGTATGAAGCTCTATCCATTCTACTTTTAAATCTTTTGATAGTTTAATCATATCTTTTGTAGGATCTATAAATAGTGACACTTCTATCTCATTTTTATGAAGTCTTTTTATCGTTTTTTCTATCTGTAGAAAATTAGATTTTAAATCAAGTCCACCCTCTGTTGTTACCTCTGCCCTATTCTCAGGTACTAAAGTAACTCTATGAGGCTTAAGTTTACATACTATATCTATAATCTCATCATTTATACTACATTCTAAATTTACAGGAAGAGGTGAAAGTTTTATTATATTTATAGCATCATCATCATGAATATGCCTTCTATCTTCTCTTAAATGGATAGTTATTTGATTTGCTCCTGCAATTTTACATACACCCAATGCATCCAAAGGATTTGGATCATTTATCTTTCTAGCTTCTCGTAAAACTGCTATATGATCTATATTTACACCTAATAACATATTAATATCCTTATATTTATTATATTAATTGTATTTTATCAAATATATTCTAAAGTTAGGTCATTGTTAGTATAAAATATCTCAGCATTAAAGATATTTCCCCTTTGTGATTTTAAATTGTTTAATTGTAAACTATCACCTTTAAATAATCTTTTAATCTGTCTAAATGTTAAAAGTTTATTCATAAATCTATCCCAAACAATTTTTTCACAAGATAAACACTTATACCCTTTATTGATCTTTACGACATCACCTAAACATTCACATTTAAACATTGTTGTTGATTTTGTTTCTTCGTTAAATATTAGTTTTAATTCACCTTGATCGATTACAGCAGTAGTATCATAAAGTGTATTATTTGATGATTTAAAACCTTTTAACATACAACTATCGCCTTTTAAAAGTTTTTTAGCTTCATTGTCTTTAAATTCTCTACCAAAACTATACTTCCAAACTTTTGATTTACATTTTTCACACTCATAAAGAGTATTAAATACTTTAATATCTCCACCACACTTACATTTAGATAGTATTTTATTTTCCATAAAAGCTCCTATTTAAGTTTATAGAAGTAGTTTAACAAATAAAAATAATAATTTATAGTTTCATTGCATTTTGCAATTTTATTTGATTAAATAGTAAATACAAGTAGATTAATTATATTTTACAAGTAGGATTAGATTGTAGTTTTAATGTTGCGATAGATCCACTAATACCATCTGTTCTATTTTCAATAGAGATAGTAGCACCAAGTGTATCAGCAGCACTTTTAGCTAAAAACAAACCTAATCCTGCACCTTTTTCATTACCAACTCTTTTAAATGGAGCAAATAGATCTACATCTTTTGGACAACCAATCCCTTCATCTATAACTTCTATTGTGATACTTTTATTATTTGGTACTGCTTTTATAATAATTTTATTTCCACTTGGAGTAAATTTTATAGCATTTTGTACAAAATTTTGAATAATTTGTGTTAATAATGTTGGTTGTATTAATGTTGGAAAACTTTCAATATTTGTTTCGAAAAATAATTCAACATCTTTTTGATTTGCTAATAACTTATAACTTTCTACTTTACTTATTAAATATTTAACAATATCAAACTCAATAGGCTTTTCAAATTGTGCACCCTCTTGTCTTCCCATATCTAAGATTGAAGAGATCATTTGGTTCATTCCATCTATCTCATCAATATGAAGTTTTAGTACATCTTCATATCTTTTAGTATCTCTTGGTCTTGTTAATGTTACTTGACTTTTTAGTTTCATAACTGCAAGCGGTGTTTTTAGTTCATGTGCTGTACCTATAAATAGTTCTTTTTGATACTTTACATAATTTTCAATTTTAGTTGTTAAGTTATTTATAGAATTTGCTAATGGTTCAAATTCCATAGGCAATTTTCTTGTATCAATTTGAGTTAATGAATTTTCGTTCATATTTGATAATTTTTGTGTTATTCTTATTATTGGAATAAGAAGAGTTTTAGATACAGCTAACGCATACATAATAATTAAAATTAAACCGCCAATACCAAGAAAAATTAAATTACCAAAAATTTTATTTATCATCTTATCTGATGTGTTAATATTTTTTGTTATTTTTATATATTTATGAGCTTTTTTATCTAATGGATATAATAATTCCATAAAGCTATCATTTTTTATTGAATATTTTCTAAGAGTGATATTTGGTATATTCTTAACAATTATAATATCAACTTTTAAATCTGCATTTATAAGTACTCTTAAATCTTGATTATTAGTTTGAGATGTTTTTGTTAGTGTGGATATTAATTGTGCATCTTTTAAAAGTTCATCTGAGATCTCTTCATAAATTGTAGCTTTTGTAAAACCATAAAATATAAGAGAAAGAACAATTACAAAAAAAGATGTAGCAAATATAAGCTTTTGAGAAAATTGCCTATAAATGCTTCTTTTATTCATCGTTGAAGATCCTATTCTTCAACTTTTGGAGGATAACAAAATCTATACCCTCTTCTTCTTATTGTTTCAATTGTAGAAATATTTAATGGTTTATCCATTTTTTGTCTAATCTGATTTATTGCTACTTCAATAACATTTGGAGTTACTAATTCAGGCTCTTCCCAAATTGCATCAAGTAATTGCTCTTTTGAAACAATTTGATCTCTATGACGTGCTAAATGAGTTAATACTTCAAAAGGCTTACCTTTTAATTCAATCTCTACACCATCATAAGTGATTTTTTCTTCATCTGGATTTATAGCAAGATTTTCAATAGTGATTACATTTGTTCCACCAAATCTTAATCTACATTCAATTCTAGCCAATAAAATGTCAAAATCAAATGGTTTTTTAATATAATCATCTGCACCTGTTTTTAAAGCTTTAATTTCACTCTCTTTATCATCTCTTGCACTTACAATTACAACTGTAGTTCTGCCACTTCTATTTTTTACTATTTTAGTTAACTCTAAACCATCACCATCAGGTAACATCCAGTCTGTTAAAACTAAATCATAATTTCTAATCTCAATAAAATATTCTGCATCTTTAAAATTTTCTGCAATATCAACTTGATATCCAAAATCTTGTAAACCCTCTTGAAGAGTTCTATTTAATGTACTTTCATCTTCTACAATTAATATTCTCATGTTATAAATTCCTTATCTTTATATATCTGTAAACTTAAACTTAAGTTAAGTCTTATTTTAAAAAATGGATTATAACATAAAATTTTCTAAAGTTAAAGAGTTTTTAAGGTAAATTTTAAAATTTCTATTATATATCGGTTTAGTCTAAATTTTTTTAGATATAATCGGTTTAAAATTAATAATAAGGCAAAAAAATGAAACAAAATAAACTTATGAATATAGGTAAAAAAACAGTTTTAAGTGTAGTTGCAAGTTTACTTATGGCAAACTCTGCATTTGCAGTTGAAAACAAAGTTTATGCAGTTGTAAATGGTGATAAAATTACTGAACAAACTGTAGCTATAGCACTAAAAGATCCAAGAATAAAATTTAATACTTTACCAGCAACTACTCAAAAAAATATTATTGAGAAATTAGTTGAACAAAAATTATTATCTCAAAATGCTATACATTCTAAAGTTATTAAGGATCCTATTTATAAAGAAACTCTTGAAAAAACTATAAAAACAATAAAAGAAGATCTTGCTTTACAAATGTGGATGCAAAAAGAGAATAAAAATATAAAAATAGAAGAGAAAGAGATTAAAGACTTCTATAATAAAAATAAAAAACTATTTAAAAAACAAACAAGTTTAAATGCTAACCATATTTTAGTTAAAACTGAAGATGAAGCAATTGAATTAATAAATGAATTAAAAAAAGCTACTAATTTAAAAGAAGCATTTATTAAATTAGCAAAAACTAAATCAATAGGACCTTCAGGTAAGAATGGTGGATCACTAGGATGGTTTACATTAGATAAAATGGTACCAGAATTTAGTAAAGCTGCAAACTCTCTTAAAAAAGGGACTATTACTCAAACACCTGTTAAAACTCAATTTGGATATCATATTATATACCTTGTGGATAAAGAAGCTTCAAAATTAGTATCTTTTAAAGATGTAAAAAATAAAATAAAACAAAAACTAGGTCAAGATAAATTTATAGCTAAAATTCAAAAAATAGCAGATAAATTAAAAGCAAAAGCAAAAATAGAATATAAATAAGGATAAAATAAATGGCAGTATTAGATATAGTTAATGCAGGTGTATTAACAGGAAGTGAAACAAAAAAATTATTTGATTATGCAAAAGAAAATGGTTTTGCAATACCAGCTGTAAATATTGTAAATACAGAGTCTATAAATGCAGTGTTAGAATCTGCAGCAAAAGTAAACTCTCCTATTATTTTACAATTTAGTAATGGTGGTTCTACATTTTATGCAGGTAAAGGTTGTAAAGCAACAAATGCATCTGTTTTAGGAGCTATTAGTGGTGCTAAGCATATTCATATGATGGCTGAAGCTTATGGTGTACCTGTTGTATTACACACAGATCATGCAGCTAGAAAGCTTTTACCTTGGATAGATGCTCTTCTTGATGCGAGTAGTGAACATTTTAAACAAACAGGTCGTCCATTATATAGTTCTCATATGTTAGATTTAAGTGAAGAGCCTATTGAAGAAAATCTTGATACATGTGTATCATATTTTGAGAAAATGACAAAACTTGATATGATGATTGAGATTGAGCTTGGTATTACAGGTGGAGAAGAAGATGGTGTAGACAATAGTGATATTGATAATTCTCTTCTTTATACACAACCTAGTGAAGTAGATTATGCATATGAAAGATTAAATAAAATAAGTCCAAATTTTACAATTGCAGCTAGTTTTGGAAATGTTCATGGTGTTTATAAACCAGGAAATGTAACATTAACACCAGCTATTTTAGATAACTCTCAAAAATTTATATCTGAAAAACACTCTTTAAATACAAAACCAATAAACTTTGTATTTCATGGAGGAAGTGGTAGTGCACTATCAGAAATAAGAGAAGCAATAACTTATGGTGTTATTAAAATGAATATAGATACTGATACACAATGGGCATTTTGGGATGGGGTAAGAGAATTTGAAGCAAAAAATCATGATTATCTTCAAGGTCAAATAGGAAATCCTGAAGGTGATGATAAACCAAATAAAAAATACTATGATCCAAGAGTTTGGTTAAGAGCAGGTCAAAATAGTCTAATATCTAGACTTGAAATTGCTTTTAGTGATCTAAACTGTTTAAATAAAA
>CAZLZQ010000023.1:0-22987 GCA_964564065.1 uncultured Arcobacteraceae bacterium
GAACTTAAAGCATACAGTGCATTTTTTGTTATCACTGTTATACTAAACATTGCTATTGTTAAAAAAGCAAATAAATAAAAAGCTACTACTTCAAACATATACTATCCTTAATACGCAAGTGGTGTTTTTTTGATTTTATCATCAGCATCTGGTGAAATTGCACCAAAACCTTGATACTCTAACTGATTTTGTAATTCAGCAAAAGGTGTCATCAAATCATCTTTTAAAACAAAATGTTCTCTTTGTTCACTTGCATTTTCATATCTTTGTCCATGAACAATTGCCAACTCTGGACAAACTTCAGCACAATAACCACAAAAAATACATCTTCCAAGGTTAATAGTATACTCTACAACCTCTTTTCTTGATTTTTCATCAATTTTTGTATCCAGTCGTATACAATTGGCTATACAAATCTTTTCACAAAGACCACAACCAATACATCTATTATTTCCACTTTCAAGTAAAACAAGTAGTTTATGTACTGCTCTATATCTTGGGCTAATTGGTAGCTTTTCTATTGGATATTGAACATTATGTGTTTCATTATTCAGTAAAACACCTTTCATAATTTTAAATGTAATACCAAGACCTTTAAAAAGCTCCATACTAAATCCACGATCTAGTATTTGCTTAAATTTATCCCAACCTTGTACTGGATATTCTTCAATATCCATCATGATATATTCTTGGCTACCTACATTTCTATCTTTTAAATCTTTAAAACTCATGCTTTGCCCCCTTCTATAATATAACTATTGCAGTTACTAAGATATTTAGTAAAGCTAACGGCATTAAAATTTTCCAACATAACCACATAAGTTGATCAGGTCTTACATGTGGCCAAGATGCTCTTGTCCATAAAAATAAGAAAATTAAAAATGCAACTTTTAATATAATTGCTAAGGCACCTGGAATGAACCATAAATCATTAAATCCACCTAAAAACATTAGTACTGTTACAAATGAAATTGTAAAAAGATTTGCATACTCTCCAATAAAGAACATACCCCATCTCATACCAGAATATTCTGTTGCATAACCTGCAACAACCTCTGCTTCATGCTCTAAAAGGTCAAATGGTGTTCTATTTGTTTCTGCATATCCTGCAATTAAAAATAAAAAGAATGCTAAAGGTTGTGTAAAAATCAACCAATTAAAAATTCCACCTGCTTGGTAGTTATTTATATCAATTAATGATAAACTTCCAACTAACATTAAAGGTGCTAACATAGATAAACCAGTTACAACTTCATAAGATAAAAGTTGAATAGCAGTTCTAGCTCCACCTAATAAACCCCATTTATTTGCTTGTGCCATACCACCTAAAAGAGGACCATAAAGTCCAGTAGCCATAACACCCATAACAAATAATACACCAACATTTACATCAGATACAATAACACCTGGAATAAATGGAACAGCAGTCATAGCAATAAATGCTGTTGCTGCTGTAATAATAGGAGCTACCATAAAGATAAATCTATTTGCATTTTGTGGAATAAAATCCTCTTTCGTAAAAAGTTTTGCACCATCACAAAGAATCTGTAAAACACCATAAGGTCCAACATGAAGAGGACCTGGTCTTCTTTGCATAAATGCAAGAATCTTTCTTTCTATATAAGTAGTAAAACCTGCTAGTGCTGAAAACACTGTCAATATAACTACTACTTTGACAATTGTCATTATAATATCGTTATCCATAACCTACACCTTTTTTAAATTTGCAATACTAAATCTAGTAGTATCAAATAAACTTTTTGTATCAATAGTTTTGTCAAATGTTGGAATATATGAAATATCACCTACAAGATTAACATCTACTCTTATTTCTAAAGTAAGTTCACTATTATTTGAACTTATATTAATTTTGTCACCAACTTCAACTTCTAAAGCTGATTTTAAACTATCTGAAATATATAGTGCAACTATATCATCTTTTAGTTGATTTGCCACTGCAGTAAACTCATTGAATTGATTTATTGGATTGGCATTGTAAATAATATACTCATTTTCTTTAATTTCCAAAGAATTTGATCCACATACTACATTAATATTTCTAATATCAACACTATCTTGAGATAAAGAGTAACCTCTATACTCAACCATATCATTTCCATATCTATTTTCAAGTTTATCAAACTCTATATTGTCAAATATTTCTGCTGTATAGTCAATAGTGTTCTCTTTTTTAATATCTAAAATCTCATTTGCAATATCATTTAATTCATAACCATTATATAATATTGCTGCATTTGTTGGGATAACTTTCTTATCAATATTTACAAAAGTACCCTCTTGCTGATTTAACACTGGCATATCAAGATGACCATCACCTAAAGCACTTAATTGATAATCTGCATTAACATTATAACCAACAGTTTTCCCAGATACTTCAGAATCTAAGTCACAAAGTAAGCTTACTCCTAAAGTATTTGTTTGAGTTGGAGGAACTATAACTTTAAATTCAGTATATTTTTCAACTAATGCAGCTAGTTTAGCAATATTTGAAGAGTTAGGATGAGTAATACAATCTTCACCTATAATTAAACTATATGTATCTTTCTTAGCCAACATTGTTTCTATTGTTTCTAATAATGACTCATCAGACCCTATTAAATCAAGAAGTTTAGTATATGTATATTCTACCTCTTTACTTACTTTTTTAGGAACCATTTTTGTAGTTGTTTTTTCTTCACCAGTTTCTTCATCAACAACTGTTTCAACTACTTTTTCTTTTATCATCTCTGTAACAGTTTTAACTCTATTTTCTCTTTGTGAAGATAAAAACTCTTCAACTTCTAAAGGTAAATCTTTTCCAAATTGATCTAATATAAAGTACAAAATTGCATCTTCTGTAAATGGTTTATTTGCAATAGTCTCAATATTCTTACCTTTTTTTCCAAAACCTTCAATATGCTTATCACCCATACTATGGAAATATAATCCTGCACCTTTATTCATAGTAATTGCATTATTAAAAGCATATTTAGCAGATGGAGCATCTGATTTTAAATAAGAACCTACTGATACTAAAAAGTTACTATTATGAATATCTTCAAGTGTTCCATTATAAAAACTATTTCCAGAAACTTCAGAATAACTTTTCATAAAGTTTTTAAATCTAAGAGCATCATTATTTACAAGTTTAGCACCTGTTTTCTCTTTTATATTTTGAAGAATCTTAACCTCTTCATTTGTAATAAATGAGTTAAATAAAATTGTATCAGCATTTTTAACAGCATCTACTGCTTTTCCAAACTCTACTTCATCTTTAGTAGCATTATTTGAGAAATCAAAAGCAAATCTAGCAGCCCCACTTAGTGAACTATAGTGTGATTCATTTGTAACTCTATATATCTTATCCTCTGTATTCTTTTCAATACTATTGTGTTTAACTTCATAATAAAGTAAAGTACAATCTGAAGAGTATGGATTTGATGCAGGTACTTTCATAAGTTCCCAAGCATTTGATTTATATTGGAAGTCAGAACTAACTAATGCACCAACAGGACAAACTTCAATACACTCACCACAATCGATACAACTATCTTCATCAAAACCAATAAGATTTTTATTTAGTTTATTCCACATAGCATACGCATCTTTTGGCATATTTGCTTTATAATCTTTATCTAAAGCATCTGCACCTCTTTTTACAGTACTTAATGCTGCTGAACCTATCATATCTTTACATACAGTTACACATTTTTCACAAACAATACATAAACCTGGGTCATATTTCATTACACCCCAATCTGCTGTTGGTCTGTTTACATCTTTAACTGCATAATTTTGCTTATCAACATTCATATAAAGTGTATAATTTTGAAGTTCACACTCTCCAGATTTATCACAAACTCCACACTGTAATGGATGGTTTACATCATAAACTTCCATAATAGCTCTTCGTTCTGTTTCAATATTAGGAGTATTTACTGTTACATTCATACCATCTTTTGATTTTGCATTACAAGCATATACTTGCTTGCCATCAGCCTCTACTAAACACAATCTACAAGCTAAAGTTGGTGAACATTTTGTTTGGTAACAAATAGCTGGAACAAATATATCATTTGCTCTAGCTACATTTAAAATAAATTCCCCCTCTTTGGCTGGACAAGATTTGCCGTCAATAGTTATATTTATCATATTTGCCATTATACTTCTACCTTTTTAATTTGTACTTGTTTAAATCTGTATCCTTGAGGTATCAAATCAGAATTTATCCCATCATTAAATGTTGGATAAAGTGCAATTGTACCTTTTATTGTTGGATCATTTTTAAATGTTTTTCTTGTTGTGTTACCATTATATGTAATATCAATAGTATCACCATCCTTTATCTTAGCTGCTATTGCAAATGATGCACTACCTCTTAAGCTAGAATTAGTTTGAAGTAGTAGTGATTTTGCAGTATTAGTATTAAACTGATGTAGTGGTTCACATCTATATATAACTGTACCATTGTAAGTATTTATATCAGATATATCATCTATAGTTATATTTTCTAAAGTATCTCTTGACTCAAGAGTATATCCTCTTAAATCAGTACCATATTTATTATAGCCATTATACATATCATCAAAACAAATTGATTTAAAACCTTTATCAATTGGAAGCTCTGATGTATAATCAATAGTATTATCAATCTTAACTTCTAGAAATTGATTTACAATATCATTTAAACAGTAACCATCAAAGCTAAGTGCAACATTTGTATTTATCACTTTTTTATCAATTGAAGTAAAAGTTCCTTCTTGTTGATTTAATGCAGGAACTTGAAGATCACCTGTACCATCTTCACTAATTATAAAATCACCAAATTCATTGTAACCTACAACTTTAGAACCACATTCTTCATCTAAGTCACAAATTAAGCTCACACCTAAAGTATTTGTCTGACTTGGAATTAAAACTACTTCAAAATCAGTATACTTGTCAATCATTCCTACAAGTTTAGCAATATTTGAAGCATCTGGATGAGCATATAAATCTTCACCTATAACTAAAGTTTTATTTTTTCTTCTAATAAGTCTTTTTACAATTAACTCTAACTCTTCTTCTCCAACTGATGTTTCGCCACTTAAATAACCGATATCTAAATCATCAAAATATCTTTTCATATCAGCAGGGATATCTTTAATTAGATAAGATGCCAATAAAGCTAAAACACCCTCTTCACTACTTGCTTCATATTTTATAAATTGTGTATACTTATTTTGTAAAGCTATATCATCAATTGGATGCATATAAACAAATTCTGCTCTTTGTTTCTTAGTAGCAATATTTACAGAATATTTAACTCCTGGATTATCTCTACTAATTCTACTTCCTATCATTATAATAGCATCACTTAAAGCAATAGAGGCATTAGAACCTGAATATAAAGTTTTTCCTGTGATTGAAGAATAATTATTCATAAAATTTTGATAATTATAAGCATCTTCATTTACAAGTTTTATACCTATAGTTTCTTTTAATGTTTGTAAAAGTTTTGCCTCTTCATTTGTAATATAAGAATTAAACTTTATAGTATCAGAAGATTTAACTGCTTCAATAGCTTTACTAAATGCAGCATCATCTTTCCCTTGAGATTTATTTTCAAATCCAAATCCAAATCTACCAGCACCACATAAAGCACCAAATTCAAATTCATTTGTAACTCTTGTTATTTTTTTAGCAAATGGATCAGATGAACCTACATGTTTTACATTATATTCTAATGCACAACCACTTGAACAATGAGCACAAGATGCTGGTACTTTATCTGCTTCCCAAGCATTAGCAGTATATTTAAACTCATTTGATACTAGAGCTCCAACAGGACAAACAGAGATACAATCTCCACATTGTTCACATCTTGAAAACTTCATATCAATAGTTGATTTATATCCACCTGGTTTGATATAAAGTGCCGCTGCACCTATCACTTCATTACATGTGTGTACACATTTTTCACACATTATACATAGAGATGGATCATATCCTAAGATACCCCATTTCTTTTTCTTTCTATTTAGATCTTTTGCTGCAAATTCTTGCGAAGATACACCAAATTCTAATGTTTTATTCTGAAGATCACATTCTCCACTTTTATCACAAACACCACATTGTAAAGGATGATTTACATCATACATTTTCATTATATTTTGTCTATGTCTATGTAGCTCTGAATTATCAGTTTGAATAACAGCACCATTTACAGCTTTTTCTTGACAAGATAAAACTGTTCCATCAACACCTTCAACATTAACAACACACATTCTACATGCAGTTATTGGTGATACTTTTGTTAAGTAACACATTGTTGGAATATAAATATCATTTTGCCTAGCTATCTCTAAAATTGTTTGACCATAAGTTCCATTACAAGATTTACCATCAATAGTTACAGTAAGTTCTTTACCTCTATGAATTATTCTTTCACTCATACTGCCACCATCCCTAGATAATAACATCTCATACATCTTTCCGCTTCAGCTTGTGCTTCTTCGGCAGTAAATCCTAGATTTACCTCTTGATTGTTATCTTTTCTAACTTCTGTTGCTAACTTTTCACTATGTTCTCGTGGAAGTCCAGGCATCCAGTTAGTTATCTTCTCTTTTTTATTATAAACTTTTAGACGATTCATATGATCTTCCATAATCTCATCATCCGTTAGTGTAATCTCTCCAGTATAAATATATCTAGATATTACAGATGCAGCTCTTTTTGCTTGACCTGTTGCATTAACAATAGTCATAGGACCATATTCACAATCACCTGCAGCAAATAATCCTTTTCTTGATGTCATATAATCTTTACCATTTGTTTGTAATGTTCCCCAAGATGTCATCTCAAGTTCCCACTCTTTTGGTAAAATTTGTAAATCACAAGCTTGAGAAACAGCTGGTATAAGATAATCACATTCTATTGTAATATCTTCACCCTCTCTTTTAACAAGCTGAGCTCTTCCACCATCAGGACATGGTACTAATTCATATTGATTTACAAGCATAGATTTAAGTTGATTATCTTCATCAAATAACTCTTCAATAGCACTATAAAAAATAAACTCTACACCCTCTTCAACTGCTTCTGTATATTCTTCTAAGGTAGTATTTCTAATAATTGTTTTTTCATCTCTACGATAAAGCATAATTACACGCTTTGCACCCTCTCGAATTGAACATCTTACAACATCCATAGATGTAAAACCACCACCAACACAAACTATAGTTTTATCTTTTAACTCATTTGATGCAGGTGAACCGATCCCATATTTATGCCATAAATTAACTTTATCAAGCATATCAATAGCACCCCAATAACCATCCATCTCTGGTCGCTCATTTTTACATCTAACAGCTTTAGATAATCTTGCACCAAAACCTAACATTGTAGCATCAAACTCTTCTGTTATCTCTTTTAATCTATTTGCATCTACTCTATGATTTCTAATAATCTCTACACAAGCTAGATCTTCAACTAACTGAATATCTTTATTGTATTTATCTATTGGCATTCTGTATTCTGGAACACCAACAGCTACCTCACCACCAAGTACTGGTAACTCTTCAAAAATAGTTACACTAATACCTTCAAGCCCAAGATAATAAGCAGCAGTAAGACCAGCAGGACCAGCCCCTATAATTGCTACTTTTTTACCATCATTTCTTGGCTTCTTTGGTTTCGTAGGATGGAACCACTCAAGTTCATGATCAGTTTCATAGTCTGCACCCATTCTTTTTAGTTCCATAATAGATATTGATTCATCAAGATTAGTTCTTCTACATGCATCTTCACATGGATGAGGACAAACTCTTCCACAAACATGAGATAAAGGCATAGTTTGCCTTGTAGCTTTTAAAGAGTTCTCAAAATCCAACTCTCTTACACCCTCAATATATCCAGGGATATCAACATGTGAAGGACACATGTCAGTACAGGGTGCTGTTACATTTGCAATATATTTATCATCATCAATATCATACCAAGGTGATCTTTTTTGATCTTTTATAAGAGCAATAAATTGATCTTCAAAAGATTCTATCATACCTAAAATTGGAACTGGTACTGTTTTTCCTATCTCACATTTAGAAGTTGTAGTCATAGTTGAACTAACCTCTTTAATATGTTCTAAGTCACTATACTGTCCCTCTCCTCTTGCTATCTTATCTAGCATATCATAAAGGATCTGTCCACCCCATCTTCCAGGTGTACATTTTCCACAAGCTTCACTATACTCTTGATATTGTCTAGCATAATTCATAGCAAGTTTCACAACATCAACATCTTCTTGAAATAGTGCGAAACCATCCCAACCTACAAATGCTTTTGTTGCTAACTCTTTATTATAATTAACAGGAAATTTTGAAGATGCCTCAGCCCACTCATCTTGAGCTTTACCTCGGTTATCTACAATCTCACCCTGCCAATTTGAAAAATATACTTTACTCAAAATTTATCCTCAAAAGCCTATTTGCTTTCTTCTGTTTCGTTTGATTCAACAGTTTCTAATATTGGTGCTTCTTTTTTTACAACAATTGTCCAATCTACTTCATTGAACTTCAATGAATTCATCAAAGTCCAACTATTTTCTTTTACCATATCAGCTGTTGCTTGAACTGTAGAAAAATCACCAATTTCAAAAAGGAAAATTCCATTTTCTCCATCTTTTACATCTTTATTCATCAACTCAACCATTCTAGGCATAAAGTCAGCTTTTAATTCTCTTAGATCATATCTTTTCATTATCTGTCAATCTCCCCAAATACAATATTTAGGTTACCAATAATTGTAACAACATCTGCCAACTGTGTTCCAGGTAATACATCTGCTAATAAACCAGTATGCCAAAAACTTGGAGCTCTACACTTTAATTTATATGGATATGGTGATCCATCTGATACTATATAAAAACCTAATTCACCTTTTGGTGACTCTGTAGCTACATAAACTTCACCTACTGGTGGTCTCATCCCTTGAGTTACAAGAACAAAATGTTGCATTAAAGAATAATTTTGTGTCATCATCTCCTCTTTTGAAGAAGAGATATATTCTGGACTATGAGCCATAAGTTGAGTATCAGATTCTCTATACATAGGGATAAGTTGTCTTAAAATTTTTGTAGATTCATACATCTCTGCCATATAACATTTGTATCTTCCATAGCTATCACAAGTATTTGCAACAGGAATATCAAAATCTAGTTCAGGATATAATCCATAAGGCATCTCTTTTCTTAAATCCCATTTAACACCACTTCCTCTTAGTGCAATTCCACTTACTCCCCACTCTCTTGCAAGTTTAGGTGATATCATTCCAACATTTTCAAGTCTCATTCTCCAGATTCTATTTTCTGTTAAAAGTCCCTCATAAATTGGAATTTGTGTTTCTAAAATATCAATAAAATTAACTAAATCACTACACCATCTTTCAGGTAGATCAAGAGGAACACCACCAATTCTAATAGCACTATGAGTAAGTCTTGCTCCACAATAGTCTTCCATTAAATCCATTGCAAATTCTCTTTCTCTAAATGCATAAAGAAAGATTGACATAGCCCCTACATCTAAGGCATGAGTTGCTAACCAAAAAAGATGTGATATAAGTCTATTTAACTCTAAAAGCATAGTTCTAATAACTTCTGCACGTCTAGGAGCTTCTACACCAATTAGTTTTTCAACTGCTAGAGCATATCCATAATTATTTGATGATGAAGCTATATAATCCATTCTATCTGTTGTAGGTAAAAATTCATTATATATCATATTTTCACCCATTTTTTCAATACCTCTATGAAGGTATCCAACATCTGGATAAGCTTTAACTACCTCTTCACCTTGTAGTTCTAACATCAATCTTAACTGACCATGAGCAGATGGATGTTGTGGTCCAAAGTTAACCACCATAGTGTTATCTTCTCTTTCGAAAGTAATATTCTCAAAGAAAGGTTTTAATCTATTTTTTACTTGCATAATTATCTTCTCTCTTTCAATGTAACTGACTCTATCTCATCAAATGGTGTAACTAATTTTTTACCAAATAATTGAACACCACCCTCTTCTTGATATCTAATTGGAGTATCAGGTTCATGTTCAGATATATCTGTACCTTTAGTAACTTCATGTCCAAGTCTTGCAAATCTTTGAGTATCATATCTATCAACACAAGCAGCATCTCTAAGTTCTGGTCCTACTATCTCTCTAGCTTCTACACCAAAAATTTTATCAACTTCATACCATGATGCAGCTTCATCACCCTCTAAAGGATAAGATTTAAGTAATGGATGATCATTCCAATCATCTGGCATTAAAATTCTTTTTAAGTTTGGATGATTATTTACAATAACACCATACATATCATACATCTCACGCTCAGACCAATCTGCCATTCTAAATAAAGGCTCAATAGTTTCTATTGCAAGACCTTGTTTTAAAAATGCTTTTACTCTAATTCTTTTATGTTTAGATGTTGATAACATCTCATAAACAATTTCAAATCCACCTTTAGCAGCTATATAATCAACTGCTGTCAACTCCATCATAAAGTCATAAGCTCTTATCTCTTTAAGATGCTTAATTGTTTTTACATTATCAACAGCATTTACAATAATTACTAAATGATCTGCTTCAATATATGATTCAAGAACTTCAACAATATTTGATAAACTTGATACATCTTGAGCTAATGTAGAATCATTATAAATAGATGATTTTGCTAATGTTGGTGTTATATAAAATCTATCATTATAGTAAGATTTCTTTTGTACATTATCTTTTGGTTTATATGCTCTCATATTATATTAACCTCTTTGCTCTTTGAGCCATACCCGCAGGCTCTCTTCTTATTTTTTGTTGTAACATCATCAATGCATATTGTAATGTTTCAGGTCGTGGGGCACAACCTGGTAAATAAATATCTACAGGGATAACTCTATCAACACCTTGAACTGTTGCATATGTGTTAAACATACCACCAGTATTTGCACAACTTCCCATTGAGATAACCCATTTAGGATCAGGCATTTGATCATATAATCTTCTCATGAATTCTGCATGTTTTTTTGTCAATGTTCCAGCAACAACTATAACATCTGATTGTCTAGGACTTGCTCTAAAAATCGTACCAAATCTATCGAAGTCAAATCTAGATCCACCTGCTGCCATCATCTCAATAGCACAACAAGCCAATCCATAAGTCATTGGCCAAAGAGAATTACTTCGTCCAAAATTTACTATTTTATCAACTGTTGTTAAAACAACTGGTGTACCACCATCAGCTAAATAATTTACTTTATGCTGTGCCATTCAAGCGCTCCTTTTTTCCATGCATATACAAATCCGATTGCTAATAAAACAATAAATAATATCATCTCAATAAAACCGAACCAACCTAATACTTTAAAATCAACTGCCCATGGAAACATAAAGATAATCTCCACATCAAAAAGTATAAATAAAAGCGCCATTAAATAAAATTGCACTGATATTGTATTTGGTTGTTTTGTAACCTCAGGTCCACACTCATAAAGTGTACACTTAAGTTTTTCAGTATCTCTTCTTGCTAGTTTACCACCAACAAATCTCGACAACATTGTAGTTGCTGCAAATGCACCAAATGTTAATATAAACATTATAAATGCACCGAAATAAGGATGTGCAAAATCCATATGTTCCATTTTTTCCCCTTTTTTATCAAAATATTTTAAAAATAATTGACTATAATTGTACAAATAATATCTAATTATAATTAAATATTAACTTATGATAATAGGTTTTAGGTGATTTTAGTAGATATTTGCTATATTTTGGTGTAACGATAAGAAACAGGTTTTTAAGTGTATTAGATATAAAGATAGTTAAGAATTATTACATAGGTAATAATTCCATTGAAGAGTTTGGAGCTCCTAAAAAGTATCCTTGATAACCATCTATATATAATCTTTTTGCTTTATTATAAATCGCTTCATTTTCAATATACTCTGCAACTACTTTAATACCTAATTCATGTGCAAGATTTGTAATTGTTCGTACTAAGATATATGACTCTTCAACTGTTGCAATATCTTTTATTAGACTACCATCAATTTTAATATAATCTGGTTTGAACTCTAAAAGATATGTAAAATTTGAATATCCACTACCAAAGTCATCGATTGCAATTTGAACACCCTGTGCTTGCATCGCATGTATAAAATTTCTAATCAAAGTGAAGTCAACAATATTTTCACTCTCTAAAATTTCTAAAATTAATTGTTTTTCTACTTTATATTCAACCATTTTCTTTTGTAGAAAGTTTACTAATTCAGTATCTACAATATCATCAAATGACAAATTTATAGAAAATGTAACATCATGTTTTGAAAAGAATTGAAATGATTTTTCAATCATTCTTTGTGTCAATTGTGAATAATATTTAGTTTTTGTAACAGCATCTAAAAAAAAGAATGGAGAGATCACTCTATCTCCATCTTGGATTCGAACTAAACACTCATAGGAATTTCCATAAGATTTAATTATTGGCTGATAATAAGCTATTAGTCTATCTTCTTCTAATGCACTTTTTACCATATTTACTCCAGCTAAATCTTTTTCAAATTTTTCTGTTAATTTTAATTCTGGACTGTATTGTAAAAAAGCTTGTCTTGTATCTTTTGCATAGTGAAGTGTCATGTCTGCTAACTCTAAGATATTATCCTCTTCAATATTATTTAATAAAATAACACTCACATAGATATTTATATCAATATCACTATTATCTGATACTTCAACTCTTATTGGTGTATTTTCAATTGTTGTCATCATTTTTCTAACTTTTTCTTCGTTAAATTCATGATCAACAATCTCTTTTTGAGTCTCTAAATATATAAATTGGTCAGCTGATATTTTATAAAATCTATTTCCATTTTTTATTAATGTTTCTAAAAAACTTGTAATTGCGATAAGCACTTTATCACCAATTTTCATTCCATAAAAATCATTTATTGTAGAGAAACCTTTTATATCAATAAGAAGTAAGCCTTCTGGCTTTTCATTTTTTATATCCTCTAACAGTTTAACCCTATTTGGTAAACCTGTCAATTCATCATGATAATATCTCTTTGATAATTCTTCTACTCTTAATTCAAGTTGTTCTTTCGTCATTTCTAACCCTCACAAGACTTTAATACAATATATTATTTAAATAATTATACCATAGTTAATATTTTTTTTTCTATTTTTTTTAAGTTTTCTTTATTTATACCAATAAATTGTGATTTATTGAATGTTCTTTGTCTTTTTGCTAATTGTGCAGTATGTACAAAAATTTGTTCCTCTAATTGTTTCTTATCAATTTTTCCATCAAGATAATCTAATGTTTCATTAATTCCTATTGAATTCATACAATTTGGTTTTCTTGAATATTTTTTCTCAAGTAAAATAACTTCATCTATAATTCCATCTTTTATCATCAAATTAGTTCTTAATTTAATTCTTTTACGTAGTTCATTTACATCAGTATCAATCTCAAATATATTAATATCCTTAATTATTGGAACTGGTTTGTTTTGCTCAAAATATACTGATGGTATAAGTCCTGTTTGAATATATATCTCTAATGCTTTTTCAATTCTATACTTATCATTTGATGAAATATTATTCATATATAAATTATCTTTTAAAACTAAATCAGCATAAACTTTTGGCAAATCTAACATTTTTTGCTTTACTATTTTTTTTGTACTATCTGTTAATTTTGGACAAGGTGACAACCCATCAATCATTGATTTTAAATAAAAACTAGTACCACCTACAATTATTAGATTTTTACTATTTTGAATTGCATACTCTCTAGCTTTTTTATACTCATCTATAAACTCTACAACATCAAATATCTCATTTGGAAATATTTTATCTATTCCAAAATGAACTATCCCTTCTCTCTCTTTTAAAGATGGTTTTGCAGATGCAATATCAATCTCTTTATAGACAGATAGACTATCTAATGATAGTATAATTGAGTTAGTTTTATGTGCTAAATTAATTGATAAAGCAGTTTTCCCAGATGCTGTTGGTGCAACTATAGCAATTTCTTTATACAAATATTTGACCTTTTATTTTAGATAATTATATAATTTTATCTTTTATTTTAGATAATTATAGTAAAATCATACTTAACAAAGTTAATTATCTTATAACAAAGGTCAGAAGTACTTAAATGACAAATTTAAAAATCAAAACAAAGTTGATGCTGATTGTTATCAGTTCAATTCTTGCATCTATAGTTTTTTTTACATATACTGCAATAAGCTCTTATGAAAAAGATTTAGAAAAATATCTAAGCCAATTAAAAAAAGATGCATATATTGCAAAAAAAGAGGAACTTGTAAATTATTCTGAGATGGCCAATAAAGTTATCCTTTCATATTATAAAAGAGCTTCTAAACAAAAGATTAAAGAAGAGGTGGAAAGTAGATTAATAAATGAAACTCAACAAGTTTTTAATATTATTGAGGATCTTTATTCTAAAGAAAAAGACAACTTATCTCAACAAGAACTAAAGAAAAGAATAATACAGATTGTTAGTCATAGCAATTATGGACATAATGGATACTTCTGGATAAATAACTTAGATGCGATTATGATAAATCATCCAATAAAGAAAAATTTAAATGGTAAAAATCTTTATAATTTTCAAGATAAATCTGGTAAATATATATTTAAAGAGTTTTCTTCTATAGCAAAAGAGAAGGGGGAAGGTTTTGTAAACTATATGTGGCCAAAGCCTAACTCAACTGTACCACAACAAAAAGTTTCTTATATAAAACTATTTAAACCATATGGATGGGTAATAGGAACAGGAGCTTATGTTTCTGATACTACTGAAACTTTACAAAAAGAAGCTCTTCATGCTATAAAAAATATGAGATATGGGGAAAATGGTTACTTTTGGATAAATGATATGGATAATAAAATGTTAATGCATCCCATTAAACCATCTTACGATAATAAAATATTTACAAATACTCCCAAAGTACCTTCTGTTCAGTTAGGGACAGAAAAACTAAAAAAACTTAATTCCGATAAAGCATTTATTGAATATAGTTTTTATACACCTGCTACTAAAAAATATAGCCATAAGTTATCTATAGTACAAAAATTTAAACCATGGGGTTGGGTAATAGGTACTGGGGCATATACAGATTATCTTGATGCAAGAATAGCTTCGGAGAGAAAGATTGCACAAGAAGAGATGAATAGAAGAATCATTAATATTTTAATTACATCTGCAATTTTATTGATAATACTAATTATATTGATGATAAAATTTATGGAACGAATTATCATAGATCCCCTAAATGATTTTCAATATGGTTTAAATCAATTTTTTAAATTTTTAGATGATGAAACAGTAAATGTTACAAAACTTAAAAATAACAATAAAGATGAAATTGGACTTATGTCTTTAAAAACAAATATTGCTATTACATCTGCTGTTAAAACTTATCAAGAACTTATTGATTTAAGAAAACAATTAGAGCAAAAAGTTGAATCAACAACTCAAAATCTTGATAAAACAAAAAAAGAGTATGATCAAGTAAATCAAATAAGAAAAGAATCATTGGAGTATGGATCATTAATCCAAGCTTCTATTGTACCAAGCTCTAAAGAGATTAACAAGGTATTTACAAATCATTTTGTTTTAGATATACAAAAAGATATTATTAATTCTCAGTTTTATCTATTAGAAAAAATAAGAGAAAATGAATATATCTATGTAATTATGGATTGTAAAAAAAGTGGTATTAAAGCAGTATTTACAACTATGCTTATAAATGCTATTATAAAACAAGCAATAACTCAACTAAAATATGACAATCAAGAAGATATAAATAGTGCATGGTTACTTAACTACCTAAACACTAATATTGAAAATTCACAACCAGGCTTTGATGGAGCAATCGTATATTATAATAAAAATAAAAATATTATAAAATACTCTAGTGCAAATTTACCTTTACACTATTTTCAAGATAAATCATTTCATATAATAAAACCAGATATGCAAACTATTGGTGTAGATAAAGAGTATCAATATACTGAACATACAATTGAAATTAAAGATTATTTAGAGTTTTATATATCAACACATCACTATATTGAAAAGTGTATAGATATATATGATTTTGAGTCACCATTTCAAACCACTTCAAATCAATTTAAAGACCATCTAACTGATATTGATGAAGATATTGTAGTATCTGGTTTTCAAATAGATAATAAGCCTAAAACTATTATAGAATATGAAGGGGAATTTACTCAAGAATCTGCAAATAAATATATGGAGATCATTGAAGATAAAATTGAAAACATGGGTCTAATGAGCAATATCTCAACAAATTTTGTAGAACAATACCAAAATATTTTAAACTATGGAAAAGCAAAAGAGATTGAAAATACAGATGTATCACCTTTTGGTTATATTCAACTACAACAAAACTCAGATGCTACATATTCTATAACAACATTAAATATAGTAACACTATCAGATAAGCAAAAAATAGAACCAAAACTTTTTGAAATACAATCACTAGATAGAGATGGTATAAGAAAAAGATATAGAGAGTTAAGAAAAAGTGGTAAAAACACTCATGCTAAAGGAGGGGGAATAGGTTTTTATGAGATAGCTAAAAGATGTATAAAAGTTGAATATAGTTTTACTCAAATCAATGAAGATAGGTTTGAATTTAAATTTATTTCTTTTGTAAGTTCAGGAAAAAAATAAAACTTATGTTAAAACTTTTAAATGATTTTAATGAATTAGTAATGTTTAAGCATTCTATTTTTTCATTACCTTTTATATTTATAGCAATGATTGTTGCAGCTTCGGGATGGTTTGGTTGGAGTTTACTTCTTCTTGGAACATTAGCTGCTCTTACAGCTAGAAATTTTGCAATGGGTTTTAATAGATATCTTGATAGAGATATTGATGCTTTAAATCCAAGAACAATAAATCGTCCAAGCGTAGATGGTAGAATCAATCCAAATCAAATACTTATATTCACTTTGGCTAATGGATTTGGGTTTATAGTAGTTGCCTATTTTGTAAATACTCTTGCTTTATACCTTAGTTTACCTATTTTACTTATTGTTGGTAGCTACTCTTATTTTAAAAGATTTTCAGCACTTGCTCACATTATCCTTGGGGTATCTTTAGGTCTTGCACCAATTGCGGGAGTTGTAGCGGTTAGCGAAACTATAACTTTATGGTCAATATTTTTAGCTATTGGTGTACTGTTTTGGGTTGCTGGATTTGATTTACTTTACTCACTTCAAGATATTGAAGTTGATAAAAAATTAGGGCTACATTCTATTCCATCAAAATATGGAGCTAAAAAAACTATGCTTTTCTCTAAAGTTATGCATAGTTTTACAATAATATTCTGGCTATTATTTGTAGTACAGGCAAATCTTGGGTTGTTTGCATATATTGCAATTATTGTTAGTGCTGTTATGCTAACATATGAGCATATTATTGTAAATAGGGATTTCTCAAAAATTGATAAAGCATTTTTTACTATCAATGGCTATTTAGGAATAGTATTTTTGATATTAATTATTACAGAAACATTATAGGATAAATATATGAAAAACTTATACAATAGTGAAGATACTAAAGATTTTAAAACGGATTTAGACTTTAGAGTTTATACATCAAACTTATTAGGTAGAAGTGATGAGCTTGTACTTCATGGTGGAGGAAATACCTCTGTAAAATCAAAAGTAAATGATGAAGATATACTTTATGTAAAAGGTAGCGGATGGGATCTTGTAGATATAAAAGCACAAGGCTTTGCACCTGTTGAACTTGGTTTTCTTATCGATATGGCAAAACTTGAAGAGCTAAGTGATACCCAAATGGTAGAAGCTCAAAGAGAAGCTATGATAGATAAAACTGCTCCAAATCCATCTGTAGAAGCTATACTTCATGCTATCATCCCTTTTAAATATGTTGATCATACACATGCTGATGCTGTTGTAACTATTTCAAATAGTTTAAATGGTCAAAAACATATTCAAAAGTTATATCCAAACTATTTAATAGTACCATATATTATGCCAGGATTTATTTTGGCACATAAAATATATGAGATGGTAAAAGATATCGATTGGAATAAATATGAAGGTATTATTTTACATAACCACGGAATTTTTACATTTGATGATGATGCAAAAAAGTCATATGATAAGATGATAGAGGCAGTCACTTTATCTGAAAAGTTTTTAGACCAAAAAGCACCATTAACTATAGAAAAATATATACCAAGAGCATCACTTGATATATCACAACTACAAACAATCATAAATAATGCAAAAGGTTATGATGTAACTATAAAAGTAGATCAATCTCCTTTAGCACTACACTATGCTAGTAGTAGAAACTTACAAACTACAGTATGTAGAGGGGTTCTAACTCCTGAACATATTATAAGAACAAAAAGAATACCTATGGTACTTGAAAATACTGATATAGAGAATACTTTAAACAGATATATGGATGACTATAAAAAATATTTTGAAGAGTTTAAAACTGATGAAATATGTCTAAATAAAGCACCAAATTATATAGTAGTAAAAAACTTTGGATTGGTATATTTTGGTAAAAACGAGAAAGAGGTAAATATCATAAATGATATTATTTCACATACTATGAGGGCTGTTTTAAAAGCAGATATGTTAGGTGGATATCAAAGTATCTCTATAAAAGATAGTTTTGATATGGAATACTGGGAATTAGAACAAAACAAACTAAAATAATGAACATAGCATTATTTGGAGGAAGTTTTGATCCCCCACATGTTGGACACGAAAAAATAGTTTATGCAGTATTAGATAGTGTTGATATTGATAAACTAATTGTCGTACCAACTTTTTTAAATCCATTTAAAATAACATCACACCTAACTTCACTTCAGAGATTAGCATTAACTAAAGAGTTATTTAGTAACAATAACAAAATTGAAGTTTCCGATTTTGAAGTATCACAGAATAAAGCTACACCCTCAATAGAAACTGTAAATCATATAATTAAAAAGTATAAACCAAAAAATATCTATCTAATTATAGGTGCAGACAATATAAAATCGATACATTTATGGAAAGATTTTGATAAACTTAACCAACTTGTAACATTTATTGTGATTTCTCGTGATGGATATGAAGAAAAAAATGATATAATACAAACAATAAATATAAAGCTAGATATAAATATAAGCTCAACCACACTTCGCGGAAATTTAGATTTAAAATATATTCCAAAAAAAATAGAACAAAAGGTAGAAAAATTATGGAAACAAGAATAAAAAGAATCATAGATATATTAGATAGTAAGAAAGCAGAAAATATAGAATCATATACTCTTACAGGAAAAGGTTATATTACTGATAGGGTTATCGTTGCAACGGCTCTAAATAGTAAACATGCTATTGCACTTTTAAGTCATCTTAAAGATGATTTAAAACCACTAGGTGAAGAGTTTGTAAGAACTGAAGAAGATAATGGTGATTGGACAATTGTAGATTTAGGTGATATTTTAATTCATATTATGACATCTGAATATAGAGAAAAGTATACTTTAGATGATTTTCTTGATGGATTTAAAGCACCTGTTGAATCATACTAAAATAGATAATATAACTATTAAATAGTTATATTATATCCATAACCAGAGTTTTGATATTTTTCTTTTCTTGAATCTCTTTCAATCTAAGATTTTGAATCTCTAAACTCATAAGCTCAGCAAAACTATTTATATTTGCTATAGCTAACTCTTTTACAACTAATCCTCTATAATGTTTAGCCCAATGACTAACCACTTTTCCATCTTTTAAAAATTTATAAGTGATTGTAGGCATAGTAGGTTTATAAAACTTATCATAATAAGCAGCTCTTAGATCAATAACCTCATACCCCAAATAACTATCTAAATACTCTTTTATATTTTCTTTATATAGTTTTACTGTATCAATATTTGGTAAAGATGAACCCTGCTTATACTTATAATCTGGGATTAAATCATCTGCTCTTAAGACTCCAAAAAGATTTGAAAATAGAACAATATTATTATCACAATATTGTTTTGCATCCTCTTCTAATTGATTATAATCTATAGCATCAAACGCAACACCTGTATATCTTTGAATAGCTTTCATTGTAGGTTTATCTAATATTGATTGAGAATATCTTTTACACTCTTCTAAATTCTTTAATCCAAACCATTTAGATAACTCAGCAAGTGAAGAGTTACTAATAAACTCAACATAATTTTCAACTACAGTATCTCTTGTAGTAAATATATCTTTAAAATAAAAGTTATCTTTACAATAGGGTGTAGATTCTCCACCTACTTTTTTTGTTTCTGCTGGTGCTAATAATATTTTCATAATGATATATTATCCAAAGATACTAAAAAAAACTTTGCAACAACTTTTTCATTGTAACTTATCGATATATCTTGATGAGTAATATCACTTTTTGTTTCTACTAGATAGTATTTTTTACCATGACCTATACCATAAAATTTTAATCTTAATGCCAATTCTTCATCATTTGTAGATATATTGTTTATACCTAAATCTTTTAACTTTTTGGCTAAATCTTTTACAATATGAAAATCATATGCAAAATGTTTCTTTGGGTTATCCAAAAATAAGTATAGATATTTATTTACAGAAAATAGTGTAAAGTTTATAACCAATAAAAATAAACTAATAGATGCAATACTATAGTGAAACTTTCTAAACTCTGGCAATCTTATTCTTAAACTATGCATAAAAAGTTTTACCATAATAGGAATAGCAATCACTACAAATGGTGCAAAATCCTCTATATCTATCTTTTGTCTTAATGAAAATATTAAAGATAATCCAAGTGATGATATGGATATATACCAATACATATCTTTTTCATACTTTAAGCCTACCCGATATAATGAATAAAAGAAATACAAAAATAATAATGGTGAAAATATTGTTGCATATACTCCAAATGTATCAAGAAGATATCCTCTTGGTCTTCCCCCTACATCAAAACCATACATTGACATAGATATTCCAAACAATACTAAAGATACAAATAATAAAATATTATCTTTTTTCTTTAATGAGTAAAAGAATAATGCTAAAAATAAAATAGCAAAAGAGTTATCAATAAATAAGAATAATACCAATAAAATATAATGCTCTTTATTACTTATTTTATATAAATAAAGATACAGTAAAGTACAAAAGATAACAATAATTGATTCATTTACTAACAGTGCTGCACTATTTACCCCAGGCAGTATCATAAAGATAGAAAGAGCAATAAGCCTATCCCATTTTGATTTAAAATAATCATCAGTTAGAAGATAAAAAAGGATAGAGCTACCTATGTAAAAAAGGATAAAAGGTAATCTAAGGGCAAAATCATTTTGTCCAAAAATTGCAGAAAAGAAACGTGTAATATATGTCAATATATTTCTTGTATTATCTCCATAATATATAAGTGCTTCTTGATATGAGATACTAAAACTATCACTAATCAATAATAAAATAGTAAAGTGAAAAAGGATTAACCCTATAAAAGTTATATTGTATCTATTTAAATTCATTTGACTCTATAGTTTTAAAAAATTATCAATGATTTCATGTCCATATTCACTCATAACTGATTCAGGATGAAATTGTACTCCATAGATATCTTTATCTTTAATCTTTAAGGACATTATCTCATCATCATCTAAACTCTCTGATGTAACAATAATATTAGTTGGTAAATTATCTTTATTTACTGTAAGTGAATGATATCTCGTTTCTATCATCTCTCTAGGTAAATTATCAAATAACTTATCTTCACATAAAACTTTTATTTTAGAAGTTTTTCCATGCATCATTTTAGGAGCTCTTATAACTTCACCCCCAAATACTTGTGCAATACTTTGATGACCAAGACAAATTCCCAATATAGGAGTAGTATCTGAAAAACTTTTTATAACATCTAAACAAACTCCTGCATCATTTGGAGTAGCTGGTCCGGGAGAGATTATTATTTTTTGTGGATTTAAATCTTTTATCTCTTGAACTGTTAATTCATCATTTCTTATCACTTTTAAATCAGCACCTAGTTCTAAACAATACTGAACAATATTGTAAGTAAAACTATCATAGTTATCTATCATTAAAATCATTTTTTCTATCCTATATAAGTATATATTTAATTATATTGATTATACAATTAGTTATATCTATTTTAGATAATATAGATATAATTAACTACTCCAATATCTAAAGAGGAAAAATGAGATACAACACAATATTTACCAAATATATACTTATTCTAGTACTATTTTTTAGTACCTTAAATGCAAAATTATCACAAGAAACTATAGATATATTTAATACTAAAAAGATGGAACTAAAAGAGCTTAGTGATTTATATCCAACATATGATGATATGAAATATAATGATAAAAAAAGATATAGTAAAAAAATGTTTGATTTAGTACCGCATACACTTTTTAAAAAATATGTTTTAAAAGGGAAAAAAGAGTTTAAAGAATTTCTGATACTATTTGCTCCACTTCATAACTATCAAGCATATTTTATGATAGATAAGTTATATAAAGATAAGGACTACTTAAAAATGGGTAGAAATTTGGCATATATAAATTATAGAATTTTTCCAAAAAATATATCTTATATGGATACATATCTCTGGGGAATAGTTAGATCAAAGAAAGATTTAAAAATAGCCCTTGCAGGTTTTGCTTTAATTTTAAAACAAAAAAAGATAGAGGATATACAAAAGCATTATGACTATACATTAGATTTATTAGAGAAAGAAAAAGAATTTAGTGGAAAACGAGCAATCAGTGATATAAAAAAAGTAGTAAATTTAGTTTATTTTACAAAAAATAAGTTTGAGATTTAATATACAAAGTATAAATAAACTAAAAGACACCTCAAATCCTATATATTTTA
>CAZLZQ010000024.1:0-4466 GCA_964564065.1 uncultured Arcobacteraceae bacterium
GAGCCATCATTTTACATGGTCCACACCAAGGAGCCCAAAAGTCTACAATCACTGGAGTATCACTATTTACTATAATATCATCAAAGTTTTGATTATTTAGTTCTATTATACTGTTAGTAAGTAATGACTGCTTACATTTTCCACAGTTTGCTTTTTTATAACTATCTTTTATTGGTATATTATTTATCTCTTTACAATGTGGGCATACTACTCTCATATTTTCTCCTTATATTTTGTTTATTTCCATATTGAATAATTTTTTAGTTAAATAAAATGATCCAAATGGTATAAGAGATAATATAAATGCAAAAATATTAAATTTTAGTCCCCATTTTTCTTCATTTGATGCTATGAATTGAGCATAAATAAACCAAATGAAAAGTCCACCATGAATCATTCCAACTATTTTAGTTGCTTCTGGTATACCCATCATATATTTTAAGGGCATTGCTATAAAAAGTAAAATAAGAAATGATATACCTTCTATTTTTGCTATTACTCTAAACTGTCCTATTTTTGTTTCAGGCAATTATAACTCCTTTATTTTTATGTGTAAGTTTATCGATAATTTTATTTATAATAAATTAAACTTATATATTAAAAAGTATTTTAAAATCAATATTTATTAACTATATTTTATTTAAAATTTTATCTAGAAAACTAGTTGATAAAATTCTTTTTAAATATCCTAGCAAATATGTAGCTTTTGTAATATAATATCTAGGTTTTATTTTTTTTGTATTTATGATTTTTTGAACTATGTTAGCTACTTCAATAGCTTCTAAAGTAAATGGTACATCACTTTTATTGCTATTTAAACTTTTTAAATAACTCTCTTTAAATCTTGAATTCTCAATATCTACATTTTCTTTTAACATCTGTTTTGCATTGTTTCTAAATTCACTCAAAACTGGACCTGTATTTAGTACCGTAATTTGAATATTTGTATCAAGAAGTTCTAATCTTAAAGTATCAGTTAATCCCTCTATTGCATATTTACTAGCGTTGTAAGAACCTCTTAGTTTCAATGAAACAAGTCCTAATACTGAACTATGTTGTATAATTTTACCATAGCCTTGGTTCTTCATGATTTTTAATACTTGAATTGTAACTTCATGTAGTCCAAAAACATTTGTATCAAATTGTTTTTTTAATATATCAGTTTCAATATCTTCTACTGCTCCTGGTTGTCCATATCCAGCATTGTTAAATAAAATATCAAGTTTACCATTAGTAAGTTTTAATATTTTATTTAAAGTATCTTTTATCATTTCTTTTTTTGTAACATCTAGTAAAAAAGCATTAAATCCTAATTTTTCAAGTTCTTTAACATCTTCTACTTTTCTAGCTGTTGCAAAAACTTGATATCCATTATTTTTTAGATAAATAGCAGTTTGTTTACCTATACCAGATGAACAACCTGTAATTAATATATTAGTAGGCATTTATTAAAATATCTTCTAGTTTTCTCTTGGGTACAAAATGGGTACCTTTTTCATCTCTATAATAGTTTGTATTATCATCTGTTTCTATAACTTCAATCTCTTCATCTTTAATTCCTAATGCAATTATTAACATAGGTTCTAGGTGGTCAGGAAGTTTAAAAAGTTTTTTATACGCAACTTTATCAATAGATGCTAATGTACAAGCATCATAACCCTTAGCAGTAGCACCAAGCATAATAGTTTGCAAAGATATACCTGCATCAATCATTGCAAATCCATCAATTAAAGTATCATTTATCATTAAAATATATGCTGATGGTTGTTCATCTTCACTTTGATTCCAATCTTTTAGATGGGCAGCCCATTGTAAAGGTTTGTAAACCTCTTTTTTAATATCTTCATTAGATATAGCAATATATTTAAGTGGTTGCATATTTTTACTACTACTTATTGTTCTTGTTAAATCTATTATTTCAATCAGTTCATTCTTTGATATAGTTATATCTTTCTTAAACCTTCTTACACATCTTGTATTAGTAACTAATTTTTTGTATTCTTCAAAATTTATCATATTTAGTTCTTTAACATCTCACAATATTCTTTTGCATGATAAGATATGATTATATCAGCACCCGCTCTTTTAAAAGCAACCATAGTCTCAGCCATAACTCTATCATAATCTATAAGTCCAGCTTGTCCTGCATTTTTAAGCATAGCATATTCACCACTTACATTATATATAGCTAAAGGTAAATTTGAATTGTTTCTGATATCTCTTATGATATCAAGATAAGCAAGTGCTGGTTTTACCATAAGTATATCAGCACCTTGTTTTTCATCTTCAAGCGATTCTTCAAGTGCTTCAAGTCTATTTGCTGGATCCATTTGGTACATTTTTCTATCACCATGACTAGGTGTAGATTCTGCAACATCTCTAAATGGACCATAGTAACCACTAGCAAATTTTGTACTATATGCCATAATAGGTAAGTTTTTATATCCATTTTCATCTAAAGCAGTTCTAAGTGTTTCAATAATACCATCCATCATTCCACTTGGTGCAATCATATCTACACCTGCATTTGCATGAACTAAAGCTTGTTGTGCTGATAATTCTAAAGTTGCATCGTTATCAACAGTTTCTTTGTCATTTAAAATTCCACAATGGCCATGATCAGTATATTCACAAAAACATAAATCTGTTACTACAAACATATCTGGAAACTCTTTTTTTATAGCTTTTACAGTACGACTTATGATACTATTTTCACATAAACATTCACTTCCTACACTATCTTTCACATCAGGAATAGCAAAAAGAATAATAGAATTTAATCCTAAAGTTCTTATATAAGTACACTCTTTTAGAATTTCATCAATACTCATTTGAAAAACACCAGGCATAGATGATACTTCATCTTTAATACCTTGACCCTCTCTTACAAAAAGTGGGTATATAAAATCATCAGGAGTAACAGTAGTTTCTCTTACTAATCCTCTTAAAGTTTCATTAATTCTTAATCTTCTAAATCTTTTAAACATATTTGCAAACCTTTTTAGTTATAATTGATCTAATTTTAACCAATTAGGAATTAAAGCCATATGAATATAGAAGTTTCAAATGTTGCAAATTTACCAACTACCCATGGTGATTTTTTAATACAATCATTTAAAGAACCAAAAAAAGATGGTGCAAAAGAACACCTAGTGATATTTACAAAAGAGTTGGATGAAGTACCAACCGTACGAATTCATAGTGAATGCCTAACTGGAGATGCTATAGGTAGTATAAAATGTGATTGTCAAGCACAATTAAATTTTGCATTGGATTTTGTAAATAATCATAAAGGTATGGTTATCTATCTTAGGCAAGAGGGTAGGGATATAGGACTTTTAAATAAAGTAAATGCTTACTCTTTACAAGATAAGGGGTTAGATACTGTTGAAGCAAATCATCAATTAGGTTTTGCTTCAGATGAAAGAACTTATGAAATTGTTGATTTTATATTTGAATATTATAATATAAGCGCAGTTAAGCTTATTACAAATAACCCTGCAAAACTTAAAGGTATAAAAGCAAAAATTGTAGATAGAATACCTGTGATTGTAGGAAAGACTTCACAAAATAGTGAATACTTAAGAGTAAAAAAAGAAAAAATGGAACATATATTATAATGGAAAAACAAGAGTTTGAAAAACTAAAATTAAATTTAGATGAACAATTTTATAAAAGATGTGCGACATATATAAAACTATTGCAGCAGTGGGGGAAAGTTCATAATCTAACAGCATCCTTAAAATATGAGGAGATAGAGGCAAATATTTTAGATAGTGTTTATCCTTTGTCTTTTATAGAAAATTTTAATTCATTTGCTGATGTAGGTACAGGTGCTGGGTATCCTGGTATGCTTTTAGCTATAGCTAGACCTGATGTAAAAGCTGTGTTAATAGAACCACGAGCAAAGAGAGTTGCTTTTTTAAATTTTGTTAAGAGTGCTTTGAAACTTCAAAATGTTGAAGTTTTACAAAGTAGGGTTGAGGATTTGGATTTTCAACAATTTGACTTAATAACGAGTAGGGCTGTATCTAATACGTCTTTACTTTTAGAATTAACACAAAATTTAAGTGATGATAATACTGCTTATCTTTTCTACAAAGGTAGTTTATGTCAAGAAGAGATAAAAAATGCACAACTTCAAAATTATGAAGTAAAAAAAGTAGGTGAACATCGAAACTACTTATATATGAAAAGAAAAGGTTTGATTAATGGGAATTAAGTTTTTAGCAATAGCACTAGTATTATTTTTAGTTTATTTAGTATTTTTTAAAAAGAATAGAGAAAAAAATATTAGAGACTCTAAAAAATATGATCAAATCACTGATACAATGATAGAGTGTCCCACTTGTGGAGTTTATACATCAAAAGATGATTCTATTTTAAGTAATGGCAAATATTATTGTTCAAAAGAGTGTTTAAATCATTAAAATGAAGGTTCGATAATGATAATAATAGGTGATAAA
>CAZLZQ010000024.1:4566-22666 GCA_964564065.1 uncultured Arcobacteraceae bacterium
AGAGTGTTTAAATCATTAAAATGAAGGTTCGATAATGATAATAATAGGTGATAAATATATAGAGCATGAAAATATTACATTTATACGAGATATAAAGGATATTAAACTTACTCAACCAAATTCAACAGTATTATTTGATTTTAATAAAGATATTATGAGATATTGTATGGAAAATGAAATAAACTATGCTGTTAAGATTGATTTACTAAAAGAATCAATTTATGCAAATAGTTTAAATGCTAAATATATATTATCTAATAATAATCTTTTGAAAACAGTACAAAAAATAGCAGAGAACTATATGTTTGATAGTAAAATATTAGCAATAATTGAAAATGAAGATGATATAGAAGAGATTGCACTACAATCTATAGATGGTGTAATATTTAAGAGATTAATTAATAATAATTAGATATAATTATATATAATAAATAAGGAATTTTAATGAAACATGTACCGATTTTAGTTTTAGATTTTGGAAGTCAATATACTCAACTTATATCAAAAAGATTAAGAAATAGTGGATTTTATTCTGAAATAGTACCATATAACGAAAGCTTAGAAGCAATTAAAGCTAGAACACCAAAAGGGATAGTTTTAAGTGGGGGACCTGCTTCAGTATATGCAGAAGATGCATACAAAGTAGACAAAGCTATTTTTGATTTAGGATTACCAATATTAGGTATCTGTTACGGTATGCAAACTATTGCTCACTATTTAGGTGGTAGCGTAATTCCAGCAGATCATCATGAATATGGAAAAGCAAAGTTAAAAATCGAAGATAGTTCTTCCCCTATTTTTGATGGTATTGCAAATGAAGAGATTGTATGGATGTCACATGGTGATAAAGTAGAATCTTTACCTGATGGATTTAAAGTGATCGGTACAAGTGAAAATTCACCTTATGCAGCAATAGCAAATGAAGATAAAAAAATATATGCATTTCAATATCATCCAGAAGTAACTCATAGTGTTGAGGGTGGAGCTATGTTAGTTAATTTTGCTAAGAAGATATGTTCTTGTGAAAAAAATTGGAATATGGGGAATTTTGCAAAAGAACAAATTGCTAAAATAAAAGAACTTGTAGGTGATAAAAAAGTTCTTTGTGGAGTGAGTGGTGGAGTAGATAGCTCTGTTGTTGCAACACTTTTAAGCGAGGCTATTGGTAAAAATCTTGTTCCTGTATTTGTTGATAATGGACTTTTAAGAGGTAATGAAGTTGAAGATGTTCAAGCGATGTTTGCAAATAGAGGAATTGGACTAATTACAGTTGATGCCTCTGAACAATTTTTAACTAAACTTGCTGGTGTAACTGATCCTGAAACAAAAAGAAAAATTATTGGCGAAACATTTATTGAAGTATTTGACCAAGAAGCTAAAAAACATGATGGTATAGAGTTTCTTGCACAAGGTACACTTTATACAGATGTAATTGAATCTGTTTCTGTAAAAGGTCCATCAAAAACAATAAAATCACATCATAATGTTGGTGGATTACCTGATTGGATGACATTTGAACTAATAGAGCCTTTAAGAGAGATTTTTAAAGATGAGGTAAGAGAACTAGGTTTGGAGTTAGGTCTTCCTGCTAGAATGATAGGTAGACATCCATTTCCTGGTCCTGGTCTTGCTATTAGAATTATGGGTGATGTTAATAGTCCTGATTTAGATATTTTAAGAAAAGCAGATACAATTATGCTTGATGTTTTAAGAAGTACTGGATGGTATGATAAAACTTGGCAAGCATTTACAGTACTTCTAAATGTAAAATCTGTAGGTGTAATGGGTGATAATAGAACTTATGATAATACTGCATGTATAAGAATAGTAAATGCAGTAGATGGTATGACAGCAACTTTTGCTCATATTCCACACGATATTTTAGAATTGATGAGTAGAAGAATTATAAATGAAGTAGATGGTATAAATAGAGTTGTTTATGATATAAGTTCTAAGCCACCAGCAACAATAGAGTGGGAATAAAATATAATGAAACCTAATTTAAAAAAAGGTTTCTCTTTAATAGAGTTAATTTTCGTTATCTCTATTCTTGGAATTATTGCAGCTCTTGCAATTCCAAAACTATTAGACTCCCGAAGTGGAGCTATAGTATCTACAATTAAACAAGATGTTTCAACAATCTCTAATGCAATACAATCATATTATATGTTAAATAATGGTATCTCTAAAATTACTGATAGTGTAAATGTAAATACTCAAAATTGGATAGTAGAAGATAAAAAGTTATTATTTAATAAAGATGATAAAAATTGTATAAAAATAGAAGTAAATGGAAATAGTTTAAAAATTGATATAGATAAAGATAGTAGTGACTTATGTTTAAAAATATACGAATCTGGTGTTAGATCAGTTTCTTATGAGTTATTTTAAAAGTTTAAATTGTGGAAAAAGTTATATTTTTAGATAGAGATGGTGTTATAAATATTGAAAAGAATTATTTGTATAAAATAGAAGATTTTGAATTTATTGATGGTACTTTTAGTTCTTTAAAATATCTTCAATCTTTAGGATATAAGTTTGTAATAATTACAAATCAATCAGGAATTGGACGAGGATATTATACTCTTAATCAATACCAAGAACTTACAAATTGGATGGTAGATCAATTTAAAAATCATGGTGTCAACATAAGTGAAGTTTTTTGTTGTCCTCATTCTCCAAATGATAACTGTAACTGCCGAAAACCAAAAATAGGGATGATAACTCAATCTTCTAAAATATTAGATATAGATTATAAAAATTCATGGCTTATTGGTGATAAAGATTCAGATATACAAACTGCATATAATGCAAATATTCCAAATACAATACAAGTAAAATCAGGACACAACTTTAATGAAGAGAATTCCAAGGCAAAATTTGTAGTTGATTCTATAAAAGATATAATAAATATAATTTCTCTTAAAGTGTAATAAAATATGTTTTTTTTAGGTTTAGATTTTATTATAAGTTCTATTATTTGGCTTATGATTGTTTTTATATTTGCATTTATATTTCGAAAACATTTAAAAAAATTCTTTTATAAAGATATCTCTTTTGACGTTTTTTATAAAAATTTAAAAGATTTTTTAAAGGAAAATTATCCTTCTATTGAATTTGACTTTGAAATATTTGAAACAAGTAAATCTGAACCAAACCCAACTGCAAGAAAATATTTGATATTAGATAATATAATCAATCAATATAGTTCATTAAAACTTGATTCTTCAAAATATCCAACAAGTGCATCACCAAGTTTACAATGGAATAATTATACATTTAATTCTGAACCAAACCGAGATAAATTACCAATTGATTGGGCTCAAAGAAAAAATGCTCTTTTAATAAGAGATGGAAAGAAATGTTTTAGATGTAGTAAACAAATTGATTTAAGTACAGTTCAAATACATATGATAAGACCATTGAAAAGTGGTGGAAAATATTTCCTAGAAAATCTAGTTCCATTATGTAGAGATTGTGATAAGATATTAACAAATAAAGTTAAACATTTAGATATAAAAGAAAATTTATATGCTTTGGTAAAAGGTAATTCAATATGAAAAGAGTAGTTATAATAGGCGGTGGTTATGCTGGAATTTACGCATTAAGAGAACTTATAAAAAAAGATGATATAAAAATCACATTAATTGATAAACATACTTATCATAATTTGCAACCAGAAGTGTATGATCTAATTGCAAATAAAGCAAATCTGGCAGATGTAACAATAGATTTAACAACTTTATGTAGTGGATTTAATCACTCTTTTTTAGAGTTTAAGAATTTAAGAGTTACAAATATAGATTTTAAATTACAAAAAATAGCTACAGCAGAGAATGAAAGTATAGAATATGATTATTTATTAATCACAGCAGGAACTAGAACATTTTTTCCTAAAAATCTTAAGGGATTGAATAATATAAATGATATAAAAAAACTTCATAGAGCATTGTTTTTTAAGCAAAGTTTTGAGAAACAACTTTTTAATAAGATAGAAGATGAATCAAAAAAATGTGACAAAACACATATAGCAGTTGTAGGTGCTGGGCTTTCTGGTGTAGAAATAGCAGCAGAGATGGCTAATTTTTCAAAAAAGTTTTTTCAAAGAGGTAGTTTTGCTTGTGATAAATTAGAAATTTCACTTATAAGTTCATCAAATACAATACTGCCTGGATTTGCCTCAAATATGGTGAAAATGTCACATGATAGATTAAAAACACTTGATATCAATATTATAACAAATACTAAAATGGAAAGTTGTGATAAAGAATATTTATATCTATCAAATGGTACAAAAATAAGATATTCATTTATAGTATTTTCTGGTGGGATAGAAGCTTCAAATATAGCATCAAAATTAAATATAGATAAAAATAAGAAAAATCAAATAATAGTTGATGATAATTTAAAAGTTCAGGGGTATTCTAATATATTCTCAGCAGGTGATATAGCTCAAATCAAGAATAATAATGGTGAAATAATGCCTGCAAATGTTACAGTTGCTAGATCAAGTGGTGTAATTGCTGGAAAAAATATAATTAATGCAATAAATAAAAAAGAGTTATTCAAATGTGATCCAAAACTAGAGGGTACACTTATTGCTTTAGGTGGAAGATATGCAGTGTGTGATCTATATGGAATAATTCAAGTAAAAGGTTTTCTAGGATACTTGATAAAGCAATATGTATTTTTTAGATATAAATTACCATTATTAAAATATATTAACAATGGTTATTCAAAATTAATGAAAAAATAATCTAACCACATTTTTAACATTATTTTGTTATCATATATTATTAACCATATAAAAAAAGGATTTTTTGATGACTATACTTGACGGTAAAAAACTATCAAATAAAATTAGAGAAGAAGTAAAAAAAGAAGTTGAAACTTTACAACAAAGATCTATTACCCCTGGACTTGCAGTTGTTTTAGTTGGTGCTGATCCAGCAAGTGCAGCGTATGTAAATATGAAAAGTAAAGCATGTAAAGAAGCTGGAATATATTCTATAGCTCATGAGATGCCAGAATCAATTTCTCAAGAAAATATTTTAGAAATTATTGAGATGATGAATCAAAATCCAAATATTGATGGTATTTTAGTTCAGCTACCACTCCCCTCACATATTGATACAACATCTGTTTTGGAAGCTATAGACCCTACAAAAGATGTAGATGGGTTTCACCCATATAATGTAGGTCGCGTAGTAGCAGGACTTGATGGATTTATACCAGCTACACCTTATGGAGTAATGGAATTATTAAAAGAGTATGATATCGATCCTAAGGGAAAAAATGTATGTGTAATAGGAGCTTCAAATATTGTTGGAAAACCTATGGCAACATTACTTTTAAATGCAAATGCAACAGTGGAAATATGTCATATATTTACAGATGATTTAAAAAAACATACTTTAAATGCAGATATTATTTGTGTAGGAGTAGGTGTTGTAAATCTAATAAAAGAAGATATGGTAAAAGATGATGTTATTATTATCGATATTGGTATAAATAGACTTGAAAGTGGGAAGTTAACAGGTGATGTTGATTTTGAAAATGTTGCATCAAAATGTTCTTATATCACACCAGTTCCAGGGGGAGTAGGACCTATGACAATTGCTATGTTACTTAAAAATACAATAAAATCTGCCAAAATGAGAAAGCAGGAAGAAGTTTAATGGATATTAATAAACCAGAGATAGATACAATAACAATAGATAATCAAGTTCCAACAAAAGGTTTTTTTGGAAAATTATATGATTGGTCAAGTAGTTGGACAGGTACAGTTGTAATTGTATTATCAATAATATTTTTTGTAGCACAAGCATTTGTGATTCCTAGTGGAAGTATGAAAAACTCACTTCTAATAGGGGATATGCTTTTTGTAAAAAAATTTGCATATGGTATACCTACACCAAGATTACCTTGGCTTGAAGTTCAAGTATTACCAGATTTTAATGGTAATGGTCATTTATTAGAGGGTGATAAGCCTCAAAGAGGTGATATAGTAGTTTTTAGATATCCACATAATGAAAAAATTCATTATGTAAAAAGGTGTGTAGCTACAGGTGGTGATATTATAGCTCTTGCAAATAAAAAGTTATTACTTCATCTGTCAGAAGGTAATGAATATATAAAAAAACATTATAAAGATTATCAACTTGTTTCAATAGGTGATGATTTATATATTGTTGATCCATATAGAAAAGATCATCCTGGTATTCATAATGATTCAAGTGTTACACCAAATACAGCACCATACCCACAATTATTTAATGTAATGCCTACAAAAATTCCTGAAGGTGAGTTTTTTATGATGGGTGACAATAGAGATCATAGTAATGATAGTAGATTTTGGGGAACTGTAAAATATAAATTTATAGTAGGAACTCCTTGGTTTATATATTTTTCATGGGATGAAAATAAAAAGATAAGATGGGATAGAGTATTCCAAACACCAACACAGTTAGAAAAAACAAAATATGTAAAAGATGAATTTAATCATCAAGAAGGGATATATTAATGAAATATTATATTGGAGCAGATCATGCAGGGATCGATATTAAAGCATACGTTACTAAGATATTTATTGAATTAGGGCATGAAGTTGAAGATTTAGGCCCATTTAATAAAGATAGAGTTGACTATCCTGATTATGCTCAAAAAGTTTGTGAGGCTGTACTATCAAATGAAAATAGTAAAGGTATTTTGATATGTGGTACAGGACTTGGAATGAGTATGGCTGCAAATAAGTTTGATGGTATACGAGCAGCACTTTGTCATAATGAATATAGTGCTGCAATGGCACGAGAACATAATGATGCAAATGTACTTTGTTTAGGAGAGAGAGTTTCTGGTCAAGGTATGGTAGAAGCTATAATAAATGCTTGGAATTCAAATAGCTTTGCAGGTGGAAGACATGAAGGTAGAGTAAATAAAATAAATGCACTTTCTAAAATGGGAAGTTGTAGAGTATAGTACTTCTAAAATATTTAAATAAGGAATTAAAATGACAAGAACACCTCCCCCATCAGACTTAGTTGTATATATTGTAGTCTTAGGTACTGTTGCTGCTATGATGTTTGGTAAATATTTAATTGGAAAGGGTGATGAGCCTATTAAAGATGTAATTAAAGAAGATATTGACGAAGTAGAACATATAATTGAAGATGCAATAGAAGATATCGAGAAAAAGATTAAATGATAAACCCAAAAATAGTTGACTATATCTTTAGTTCTGCTTCTATACAGAGGTGGAATGATTATCCTAGAATGGTTGATTTAGTTGAGCTTGATAAGCAAGCACATAAATTTATAATAGCATATTTTATAGCTAAACTAGAAAAAGATATAAATTATACTCATTTAATAGAAGCAGGTATTTTTGAGTTTCTTAGACGAGTTGTTGTAACTGATATAAGACCAGATGTTTTTAGAAAAGCTTTACAAAAAAAAGGTAAAGAGATAAATGAATGGGTACTTGGAAAATTAGAAAGTTCTTTAATAGATATTGATAATGGAAATTTTTTCCAGAAGTTTAAAGATTATTTAGAAGATGAATCTATGTATAAAAAAGAGAGATTTGTTTTAAAAGCTGCTTCTTATTTGGCTACAAAATGGGAATTTGGAATAGTATATCAAACAAGCCAATTTTTAAATGATATTGATGAAGTTAAAAAAGAGGTTGATGCAGAGATTGAAGACTATTATGAATTGATTGGTGTTCGTAAAATTGCATTAAATAAAAAGCTTGCTAAAGTTATAGATTTAAGTGGTAGACTTCGGTTTCAAAAAAGATGGGCTCAAACACCACGAATACCAGAAACTTCAGTTTTAGGACATATGTTAACAGTTGCTATTTTTGGATATTTTTACTCTATTAAAATAAACGCTTGTGAAAAAAGACTTCAAAATAATTTTTTTGTTGCTTTATTTCATGATCTACCTGAAGCACTTACCAGGGATATTATAAGCCCAGTAAAATATAGCGTAGATGAACTAGCAGATATAATAGCTCAGTTTGAAGTTAGTCAAATTGAAGATAAAATAATGCCATATATTCCAAACGATATGAAAAAAGAGTTTTCATATATATTGGGATTAGATGAAAATAATGTTAAAGATGAGTTTGAAAATAAGATTATTGAAGATGGAAAGATAAAAGTTGTTGAAGATATGCATCGGTATAATCAAGATCGATATAATGCAATAGATGGTAAAGCATTAAAGCAATGTGATAAATTATCTGCATTTATTGAAGCGAGTTTGTCTATATCTCATGGTATCAAATCAAAAGAGTTGTTAAATGGTAAAAAACAAATTATGGAAGGATTATCATCCATTCAAGGTATTGACTTCAAAGAGATTGCTGCTCTTATAGATCATGAATTTTGTACTACAGGAACAACTCAAACAACAATGGATTTATAATGGATATTGTAATAATAATTCTAATATTAGCTTTAGTTGGTATAGGAGTATTAATATTTTTAAATGGAAATAATAAAAATTTAAATACTAAATCATCAATTGTCAAAAAACATGAGATAATGGAGCAGTATGAAAAAGAGTTACAGCTTATTTTAAATAATTATAAAGATGATAAAGATAAACAAATAGCACAAAAAAAGATTTTTTTACAAAAATGTAGTAGTGAATTATCAAGAAATATTTTTTTTGATCCATCTGAATCAAAAAAACTTATTCAAAAATTGGCATCTTTATAGATGAAAAAGGATATATACTTTATAACTGCAACTAATACAGATGTTGGTAAAAGTTATGCAAGTGAAATTTTTTTAAAAAAGTTTACTAAACTGGATAAAAAAGTAGGTTATTATAAACCTATAGAAACGGGTGTTATAGATCAACCAATAGATGGAACAAAACTTTTAAATATAACTAAAAACTTAAATCCAAGTTTTAATTTTACAATAGATGATATAGTCCCTTATCAATTTAAACTAGCAGCTGCACCATTTGTTGCAAAAAAAAATGATCATATATCTATTGATAAAATAAAAGAAAATGTTTCAAAACTTCTAAATCATTGCGATGTACTGATTGTTGAGGGTGCTGGAGGATTAATGGTTCCTATTGAAAAAAACTATTTTTTAATAGATCTTATACTTGAATTTCAAAAAGAATTTAATGCAAAAACTATTTTAATATCACCTAGTAACTTAGGTAGTATAAATGATACATTATTATCTCAAAAAGCTTTAGAAAGTTATGGTATATCTTATGAATGGTATATAAATTTGTACAAAGATATTAATAGTTTTGATGATATAACTATGCCATTTTATAAAGAATATTTTACTAATGGTATAAAACTTTTATAATAGTATAATTTAACTCAACTATAAAGTGTATTTTGCTAGAATTGCTCTAATTATAAATAAACAAAAGGGTTCAATTTGAAATTGTTATTATTATTTCTATTTTTTATATCGTCTTTATTTTCTGAAACAACATTATGTTATAAAAAAGATAGTTTAAGTGCACGTTTAGATCAAACAATATTATTAGATGGTGGAGTTTGTCAAGGAAAATTATCAAAAATAGATATGTTAAAAGCTGATTGGAAATTAAGTGATACTAAGATCACTAATGATGATGGTAAGTACAATTATATTTATATTTTTACAAAAGAGTCAATTAAAAATGATATAGTATCATTAAGTACGACAATAAATAATGAAGTAGTAACTAATAAAATTGATTTAACATCAAAAAAAGTAAAAATATATGATTTATCAAATTATAAAGCTAAAATAAAAATCGGTAATTTAAAAATAGGACAAAGTGGTGTTATTGTACACAATATAGACAATAAAGATTCTATTATAATTGCTCTTGCTCAAGTAGTAGATACAAATTCTAGATATTCTACTATCCAAATTAAAAAGAAAAGTGTAATAAAACAAGATGCAATTCCAACATCAAATCAAAATGCAAAGAATGGTGATACATTCATTTTAAATCATTTATACTCTTCAAGTTTACTAATTGTACCAAATAGTAAATCTAAGTCTTTAGTAGTTTTAAATTACCCAAATCAAAACTTTGTTAATGAAGATTTTTTTGCTTCATATTTAAAAGTTATAAGTACGCCAGTATTAACTAAAAATGATATTACAAACTTTACCCAATCTCAACAAATTGGGACAATATTTATTGTTATAAAAAATACTCTATATATAAAAGATGCGTTTTCTTTTAAAACTATAGATAAAATATCTTTAAATATTAATGATTCAAGCACTCAAGTTCCTTTTTACTCAAAAATAGACAAGATAGAAAAAGGTTTATTAGACTTTGGTGATGATAAAATTGCAGATTATAATAATTTTTATTTATCATTAGTTAATAATGTATCATATTCTAATATATCTACTAATAGTGATGATAAAACAATATTTCAATCAATGAAGGATATGTTTAAATGGTAGATAAAAAACATTTAGAATTTATTGAAAATATTGTTGGTAAAGATAATATTAAAAGTGATAAAGCACATCTAATAGCATATTGTTATGATGCGACAAAAAGTAGATTTGAACCGGATGCTGTAGTTTTTCCTAGAGATGAAGATGATATAAGTAAGATACTTAAATACTGTAATGAACATAGAATAATAATAGTGCCTAGAGGTGCAGGTAGTGGATTTACAGGTGGTGCATTACCAAGTGAAGGTGGTATTATATTATCACTTGAAAGACATATGAACAATCTAATAGAGATTGATATGCAAAATATGGTTGCGGTAGTTCAACCAGGACTTATAAATATGCAATTACAAAAAGCAGTAGAAGAGGTTGGTTTATTTTATCCACCTGATCCTGCTAGTGAAGAGTACTCAACATTAGGTGGAAATGTAAGTGAAAATGCTGGTGGTATGAGAGCTGCTAAATATGGTATAACTAAAGATTATGTTATGGCATTAAAAGCAGTATTACCAAATGGTGAAATTATAAGAGCTGGTAAAAAAACTATAAAAGATGTAGCAGGATATAATATAGCTGGTATTTTAACTGCTTCAGAAGGTACACTAGCTGTTATTACAGAGATAACTTTAAAGCTTATACCAAAACCTAAACATAAGCAAACATATATGGGAATATTCCCAAATGTAACTAGTGCTATGAATGCTGTGTTTAAATCTCTTGCATCTGGAGCAAATCCAGTAGCAATGGAATTTTTAGATGATTTAGTTATTAAGGCATTGAGAGAAAAATTAAATGTTGATCTACCAGAACATGCTGGAGCTGTTTTAGTAGGTGATGTTGATGGAAATCTTGAAGATGAAGTAAAATTTCAACTTGAAACATTAGAGAAATCATTTAAAGAAAATGGTGCTACATCATTTGTAAGAGCTAAGGATGATACACATTCTAAAGAGTTATGGTATGCACGAAGAAATGCTAGTCCATCTATTACTATTTTTGGGACAAAAAAATTAAATGAAGATATCTCAGTTCCAAGAAGTAAACTTCCTGATGCATTAAATGCTATATATGCAATTGGTGATAAATATGGTTTACAAGTTCCATGTTTTGGTCATGCAGGTGATGGAAATATTCATGTAAATGTTATGGTAAAAGATAAAAATGATGAAAAACAGATGGAAGATGGACATAAAGCTATTGAGGAAATATTTCAACTAGTAGTTGATATGGGTGGAACTCTAAGTGGTGAACATGGTATAGGAACTGCAAAGGCTCCTTATATGAGTATTGCTTTTAATAATGCAGAGATGGAATTATTCAGAAGTATTAAAAAAGCATTTGATCCTAACAATATTTTAAATCCTTTTAAAATGGGTTTATAAAAGGTTTTCTATTAAAAACTCAAACTCTAATGAAATAAATATATTGAAAAAGTTGTTTTATTTTTTTAATGATGAAACACCATATTATTCAGCAAGTTTGAGTTTTTTTACAATATTTTCTATATTACCTCTTTTGGCACTTCTGATTGTAGTAGTTTCATCTTTACCTTCGTTTTCTCAATATTTAGATTCTATGATGCTTTATATTATAGACTTTATTAATCCCACACATTCAACGGCATTAGCAAAATCAATAAGTAGTTTTTTAGTAAATATTGATAAGTTGGGTGATATTGGTATTTTTTATCTATTTTTTGTTTTCACAATGTTTTTTAAAGATTATGAATATATCATTAATAAAATATATGGTACATCTTCTAGAGCAATATATAAACTTTTTTTTATGTATTTATGTTTTTTGATACTTATTCCAATATTATTTTTTGTATTTGTTGTGGTTTCTACATTTGCTGAATTTTCATTTTCTATTCAAATATTTTCATTTTTATTTATATGGATTTTATTTATAGTTCTATTTATACTTTCTGCTAATACATATGTGAGTTTTAAAGCATCTTCTATTGCTAGTTTTATTACACTTTTAGTATTAAGTATCACAAAAAGCTTATTTGGATATTATGTTATATCTAATACAACATATACTACAATTTATGGTTCATTTAGTGTTGCATTGTTTTTTTTCTTATGGATATATATATCATGGAATATATATTTATACGGAACAAAATTATGTGTAATAATTAATAAGGATAATTTAAAAGATGATATTTAAAGTAATTTTTGTTTTTTTATGTTTTACAACAGTTTCATTATTTGCGGCTGATGCTGCACCAATGATAAACTTATCTGTAGCAGCAGTAGATCAACCAGCACAATTTGTAAAAACTATAAATATAGCAGTTATTTTGATGCTATTTGTTTTAGCACCAACATTACTTCTTATGGCTACAAGTTTTACTAGGCTTATTATTGTTTTTGGATTATTACGACAAGCTTTAGGATTACAACAATCTCCTCCAAATCAAGTTATTATATCATTAAGTTTAATTCTTACTTTTTTTATTATGGAACCATACGGTAAAGCGGCATGGAATAATGGAATAAAACCATATATGGATGAAACAATTGGTTATGAAGTAGCCTTTACAGAAGCAGTAACACCTTTTAAGAAGTTTATGTTAAAAAATACAAGAGAAAAAGATATAGCACTTTTTTATCGTATAAAGAAAGAAAAAAATCCTAATGATATTGAAGATGTTCCTCTTACTTTACTTATGCCAGCATTTGTAGTAAGTGAACTTAGAACAGCATTTGAGATCGGGTTTTTAGTGTTTTTACCATTTTTAGTAATAGATATAATTGTTGCGTCAATTTTAATGAGTTTAGGTATGATGATGCTTCCACCTGTTATGATATCCTTGCCCATAAAGTTAATATTTTTTATTATTATAGATGGATGGTTTTTGATTATTGGGAATCTTGCTCAGTCCTTTAAGTAATATAATTAAGCTTGTTTATTATAAATAATTGCAATTTGTCATCTTTTTTTATTTATAAAATAATTATAGTATAATATTTTATGAAACCTACACAACAACAAAATGATATTTTAGAGGCTGTTAAACAATATAAAAGTATAAAGATAAATGCATTTGCAGGAACTGGAAAGACAAGTACCCTGCAATTAATTGCAAATCAGTACAAGAGTAAAAAGATATTATATCTTGCATTTAATAGTAGTATTAAAAATGAAGCTATTGGAAAATTTGCAAATAATACTTCAGTAAAAACTACACATGGATTAGCTTTTGGTGCAATAAAAAAATATACTAATATTGATTTATCACGAATTGTAAATTATAGAGCTATTGATATATCAAAAGAGTTTAGTATCACTTACAATCAAGCTATTGGAACTTTAAAAATATTTGAAAGTTTTTGTAACTCATCTAAAGATGAAATTGGAAAAGAAGATATAGAACATAAAACAGCACAAACAATGTTTAATAATATGCTTATAAATAAGCTTAAGCCTACACATGGGTTTTATTTAAAATATTATTATTTACTTATATCTACACAACAAATTCCGCAATTTACTTATGATATTATATTTTTAGATGAAGCACAAGATACAAATGATGTGACATTGGCAATTTTTGAATCATTAAAAGGTAAAACAAAAATATATGTAGGTGATGAACATCAGCAAATATATTCTTTTCGTGGAAGTAAAAATGCTCTTGATAGAATTAAGACAGATAAAAAGCTATATCTTTCTTGCAGTTTTAGATTTAATAATACTATAGCTAACTATGCAAATATTTTATTGAAAAATTTTAAGAATGAAAAAGTTGAAATTGATACAATTCCAAATAATAATATTAATGATATTATAAATACTAATGGATATATATCAAGGACAAATGCAACCTTAATAGCTACAATAGCACAAAGAATTCAACATAGAAAACCTTTTGTAACAGTAAGAGATCCAAATGAAATATTTAATCTAACTATAGAAGTTTATTATCTTCTAAATGCTGATAAAAGTAATATAAAAATAAATAGATTTTTAAAAGATTTTGATGATGAGGATGATATATTAGAGTATGCTTCAGAGGTTGATGATTATGAGTTGAAATCTGCTTTAAAAATTGCAAAAGAGTATAAAGAAAAGATATTTGAATTTAAAGATATATCTGATAAATTTTATTTTGCATGGCAAAATAGAGTTCACAATGGTTTTGAAAAAAGAGTAAATGAGATACTATTTCTTACAACGGCACATACAGCTAAAGGACTAGAGTGGGATAGAGTTACTATAGCTGATGATTTTACAGATTTTGCAGATCTAATTGTTGATTTTAATTGTGATAGTTTAAAAGAGTTTCAAGATGAACAGAATTATTTACCAAATCAAGAGTTATTAGATGAATTTAATCTATTTTATGTAGCGATTACCAGAGCTAAAAAACAGATTGTAAAAGATAGTGAAAATTTTCATTATCTTATGGCAAAAAAGATGGATAAATTAATAGATAATAGAATTAGTGAAACTAAACAAGATATTCAAAATTTATCTAAAAATAAACTATCTAAAAAGAAGATAGCTTCTAAGATGCAATTTGAAGATAAACAGTTATTAAGACAACAGCGAAATTATGATGATGGAAAGGCAAAAAATAGTGGATTGAAATGGAGTTTAGAAGATAAAATAAAAGCAAAAAGTATGTTTAATAAAAATAATACTATATCTCAAATATCTAATAAACTTGAAAGAACAACTGGTGCTGTTTTAGGAGAATTATTAAAAAGTGAGGTTATATCAAGAGGTGAGCAACAAAAACTTTTAACTCTACTTTCTCAAAATCCACAAAAGGCAAATAAAAATTATTTATCTTAATTTTTATTTGATACAACTCTGATAATTAACATAGTAAAAATTACTTCAAATATAGCACTTAATAAAAAAGCATAATAATAAAACTGACTAATACTATGATTTTGATATGCTAATGTTGCAACTGCAATAAGTAGTGTTAGTGGCATTGAATGTGACAAGGCTAAAAGTATAGAGTTTTTTATACCAACATCTTTAATAAATAATGATGAACTTATAACTCTTATTGATATCATACCAATAGTTATAAGAATAGATGTAGTGATTAAATTTGGTAACATAAGTGATTTTAATTCAAAAGATGTACCAATCCATATGAAAAATATAGGAACTAACCAACCAAATCCAAAGTGTTCAAGCTTATGAGGTAACTCTTTATTATGATGAAAAAATGTAGCTATAAATACACCTGCTATAAATGCACCAAGAGCAACTTCTAAATGAAGATATAACATAACGGCAATCATAAGAAAAAATATACCCATAGATATTCTTATATCTTGCTCTTGATTATCATCTTTTGGCATTAAAAAAGTTTTAAATTCAGGATACCACCAAAGAAGATTATGGAAAAGATAATAAAAAATAATCATAGCAATAAATACTAAAATTAACTCTATAAGTGTTCCGTAGAATGTACTTGTAATTCCAAACTCTAAAGCGGCACTTACGGCTGTTAGAACAATAATAGATATAATCTCACCAATTAGTCCAACAGTAATAGCTAGATTTAACCATTCTTTATCACCATACTCTTTTTTTAAAACAGCTAAAAGACCTATAGATATAAGTGGTAGAGTTACTATAAATATTTTTGATAGATCAAAAGCAAAAGTAAATATTATTGAAAATATATAGAGTAGGGTGGAATATATAAGACCTTTTTTTAGTAAAGTTGGAGATATTTTTAAAAGTTTTTTTAGATCAACTTCTAGTCCAGCTAAAAACATTAGATATAAAAATCCAAGTTCTGCTACAAGTGTAAATATATGATTAGGTTCAATTATATTATAAGATATTGCTAGTGAACCTAAAAATATTTCAATAGGTATAACAGGTATTTTAATAAGTTTAGATAATAATGGTGATGATAAAATTATTAAAGATAAAGTTACAATTATTGATATTTCATTTGTCATATATATTCTTTATACTATTGATCGCAACTTTTAGCAATCAAAAAACCCGAATCTTCAAGCTCTTTAATATCTTTTGATGTTTCTTTCCCTTGTGTTGTTAAATAATTTCCTATTACGATAGAATTTGCTCCATACTTAAAAATATCATATTGATTATCTTTAAACATAAGTTCTCTTCCACCGGCAACCATGATTTTATGAGCATTAGGTATCATATCTTTTGCAAGTTTTATTAACTCAAATGCTTCATCTTGAGTAATTGAATTTTCAACAAAGGGTAAGGCATCATTAGGATGAAAAAAGTTAAGTGGTACTGTTTTAGGATTTAATGATGCTATTGAATTTAGCATAGATATTCTATCTTCTTGAGATTCACCTAATCCAAATATACCACCACAAACAAGGTTTAGACCTGCTTTTTTTACATTTAGACAGGTTTGGTATCTTTCATCCCAATTATGAGTTGTACATATGTTTTCATAGTACTCTTTTGAACTCTCTAAGTTATGGTTATAGTTTGCAATTCCTGCTTTTTTTAACTCTTGAAGTTGTTCTAATGTTGCTGTTCCATTGCAAGCTATTAAAGTAAGTCCTAATTTTTCTTTATTTACAGCTCTTGCTGCTTCACAGATAAATTCTACTCTACTTTGAGTCAATCCTTTCCCAGCTGTAACAAGACAAAATCCTATTGCTTTATTTTTTCTAGCAATCTTTGCTTCTTTTACAATAGCCTGAATCTCTTTTGTTTTATACCTTTGTATATCTGCTTTATATTTCACACTTTGTGTACAAAACTTACAATCTTCATTGCATGTTCCACTTTCTACATTACATATTGCACAAAGGTATATTTTATCTTTTTGATTATCCATAGCTATTTTATTGCCTTATCATATTTTGTTATTTTTGTTTGCCATATTTTATCTGATGGCTTTTTAAAATTATACTCTATTATATACTGTGTATCTGTTATCTCTAAAAGTACACATTCTGTTAAATCTTTTTCTCTAGCACATAGTTCACCTGGATTTAAATACAATGTATCATTTACATATTGATGCTCATGAATATGAGTATGACCATATATAATGATATCAGAATCAGGTGATAAATAATTTGGAATATGCATAAGCTTAAATTTCATCTCTTTTATTTTGAAATAGTATGGCTCTTTATTTATTTTATACTGATTTTGAAATTGTATTAGATTGAAATCGTTATTTCCAAAGACACTAACATATATCAAACCTGAGTTTTTTAATAATTCAAGGTTCTCTTTTATCTCTAAATCTCCAGCATGAACTATATATTTAGCACCTTTTGATTTGAGCATATCTATGGCTTGTTTTGTTAGGTCTATTTTTCTGTGTGAATCTGATACTACTGCTATTTTCATAAGGTTGATTATACCAAATGAAAATTAAAACATCATTTATTATGAAATATACTTAATAAGGCAGGAAGTAGTACAAGATCTAGTAATAATGCTATATTTAAAGCAGATACAGTAACAATAGCAAAGTTAACATTTGGAATAAAGCTACTTACTGCAAATAAGCTAAATGTAAATGATAGAATAAATGTTGTCAAAATCATGGCATTTCCGCTATGACTTATAACATAATCAATACTTTGTTCAAAAGTTTTTGTTTCTCTTATTTTAAAATATTTACTAAAAAAATGTATTGTATCATCTACCGCAAT
>CAZLZQ010000025.1:0-11955 GCA_964564065.1 uncultured Arcobacteraceae bacterium
AAAACTTAATGATAAGATTGAAGTAAAATTTAATCTACAATTTCATCAGCAAAAAGTTAAAAAATAATACTTTATTAGTTAATAAAAAAAGGGGATAGAAATTAATCTATCCCCTTTTTAAATAATTATGATATTTATATCAAATTATTTTGCAGCTATTGCAGCTTTTGCACTTTCAACAACTACTTGAAATGATGTATAATCATTCATAGCCATATCAGCTAAAATTTTTCTATCTAGTGTAATACCAGCCAATGTAAGACCATTCATAAATCTTGAATAACTAATATCATTTAATCTACAAGCTGCATTGATTCTAACAATCCATAACTTTCTGAAATCTCTTTTCTTTTGTCTTCTATCTCTATATGCATATACTAATGCATGCTCAACAGCTTCTTTTGCTTTTCTAAAATGTTTTCTTCTACCTGAATAGAATCCTTTAGCCATTTTAAGAATTTTTTTGTGTCTTGCTCTTCTAGTTGTACCAGTTTTTACTCTTGGCATATTTTTTCCTTTTCTTTACCATAATACTTTTGTATATAGGTGTCTGTATTTAAAATACTGAACTTATCCGAATTAAATCGGAGGGACATTTACTTGAGGTGTAATTAGATGGTATTAAGCTTACGCTTTATTTAACATTCTTTTTACTCTTGTTACATCAGCATCTGCTACTGTTTGTGGACCTCTAAGATTTACTTTTCTCTTTTGGCTCATTTTAGTAAGAATGTGACTTCTAAAAGCACTTCCTCTTTTAATTTGACCATTTTTCTTCACTTTAAATCTTTTTAAAGCTCCAGAGTTAGATTTCATTTTTGGCATTGTTAGGCTCCTTTGTAAATTTTTAATTAAATTTTGGACATAAAAAAATCCACAACTTAAATTAAGTTGTGGATTATATCTTAAATTCGCTTTAAATATATTTAAATATATTTTTTACCTAATGTTTCTCTTTCTTTAAAGGAGTTACTAACATATTTACATATCTTCCTTCTAACTTTGGATTGTTTTCTTTTACTGCAATATCTTCAATCATAGGCCACACACGAGTAAGAACTTCAGCACCGGCAGCTGGATTTGCCATCTCTCTACCTCTTAAAAATACTCTAAATTTAACATGATTACCTTTTTCAATAAATTCTCTAGCATGTTTAACTTTGTAGTCAATATCATTTTGAGCAATTTTAACAGAAAGTTTAATCTCTTTAGTTACTATTACTTTTTGATTTTTTCTTGCTTCTTTTTTCTTTTTCTCTTGTTCATACTTAAATTTACCGTAGTTCATAATCTTTACAACAGGAGGCTTTGCATTTGGTGCAATACAAACTAAATCTAATCCAGCTTCATCTGCAGCAGCATTTGCTTCTCTAGAACTAATAATTCCAAGTGTTCCATCTTCTGTATTACATCTAACTTCTTTAAATCTAATATCATCGTTTAATAATGTATCATCTTGCTTTTTTTTATTGTCTTTAAAACTCAAATTTTATCTCCTGCTTGGTTTTGTTTTAACATATCTAAAAATTCTTCTTTAGACATCTCACTTCTTTCTCTTTTTCTTCTATCTCTTAATGCAACATTTGAATTAGCTACTTCATCATCACCTATCACAACAATCATAGGTACACGCTGTTTCTCTGCAATCCTAATTCTTTTATTTAAGCTCTCATTTTGATCAAATACTTCACTATCTATCTCTAAAAGTTGTAACTCTTTTGCTAAATTTAACGCATATTCATTATGAGAATCTGCAATAGGAATTATAATTACTCCTGTTGGTGCGATACTCATAGGAAATTCACCAGCAAAATGCTCAGTCATAATCCCAATAAATCTCTCAAAAGAACCAAGAATAGCTCTATGAATCATAACAGGTCGTTCTCTTGTATCATCAGAAGTTGTATAATTTATATCAAATCTTTCAGGTAGATTCATATCTACTTGAATTGTACCACATTGCCATTTTCTTCCAATAGCATCTGTAATTTTGATATCAATCTTAGGACCATAAAATGCTCCTCCGCCTTCATCAATACCATAAGAATAACCATTTTCATCCAATGCTTCCATAATACCTTTTGTAGTATTTTCCCAAAATTCATCAGAGCCTATAGCTTTCTTTGGTTTTGTAGAAACTTCCATCTCATACTTAAATCCAAAGAAGTTCATAAGTGATTCTACAAATTCAATCACTTCTATAATTACAGATTTTACTTGAGTTTGCGTACAAAATATATGTGCATCATCTTGAGTAAACTCTCGTACTCTAAATAATCCATGCATAGCTCCACTTAACTCATGTCTATGCACAACTCCATACTCAAAAAATTTCATAGGTAAATCTTTGTAAGATACTAAATCATTTTTAAATATCTCAATATGTCCTACACAGTTCATAGGTTTAAGACCATATTCCATATCATCAATTGATGTAAAATACATATTTTCTTTATAGTTTGCATAATGTCCTGATTTTACCCAAGCTTCTGCTTTTAAAATCTCTGGAGCACGAACAGGCTGATAACCTCTTACTCTATGAGCTTTATATAAAAGTTGTTCTAATTTACCTCTTAGTCTTGCACCAGCTGGTAACCATAGTGGTAACCCTGCTCCAACATCATCACTAAATGTAAATAGCTTAAGATCAGTTCCTAATCTTCTATGATCTCTTTTTGCGGCTTCTTCCATCATAGTTGTGTATGCTTTTAATTCTGCTTTATCAAAAAATGATATACCATAAATTCTAGTAATCATCTCATTTGATTCATCACCACCAAGATATGCACCGGCAACTCTTATAAGTTTAAAATTTCTTATCATTCTTGTATTTGGTACATGAGGACCTCTACAAAGATCAGTAAAGTCACCTTGAGTATATGTAGTTAAAATATCATCTGTAATATTTTCTAGTACCATTTGCTTTAAGGGATCATTTTCAAACTGCTTACTAAATTCTTCTCGTGAAATTTCAGATCTTACAATTGGTTGTTTTTTACCAGCAAGCTCTTTCATCTTTTTTTCAATAACTTTTAAATCATCATCATTTAGCTGACTATTTAGTTTAAAATCGTAGTAGAAACCCTCTTCTACAACAGGCCCTACAAAAAATTGTGCCTCTTTATGTAACTCTTTAATAGCTTGAGCCATTAAGTGGGCTGTAGAGTGTCTTAAAATAGATAATGCTTCTGGTGAGCTATCTGCCTTAATTTGTTCTGCATCAGACGCTTCAATATTTAGAGCCTCTGCAGTTTGAAGATCATAAATTTGACCATCTTTATTTATACCTATATAGTCCAATAAAGTCCTTTTCTTCTATTATTTTTTTTACTTTGATATATTTTATCAAACTTGAACTTAAATATTAACTTATATTTCAAACCCAATAACTGTCATATCATCATTTCTATCATTATTTACAATCATACCTTCATATTGAGACATTGCATCTAAAAACTTTTTTTGTTGTTCTTCCATTGGCGAAGTATGATTATCTTTTACAATATTTCCAAATCTTTTTTTACCAAATGGGAAATCTTTTTCTCCACCATTTTGATCAAGATATCCATCAGTAGTACAGTAAAATTTCATACCTTTTTTTACTTCAAGTATAGTTTCCTTATATACATAATCCATTACACATTTTTTGTAACCTACTGAATATCTATTACCTTTAATAGTATTAAATGAACCATCAACATCAACATAAAAAAGTGGTGTTTCAGCACCTGCAAATTTTAAAATCATATCTTTTTTATTATAGTAGATAATTCCACCATCCCATCCTGCATTAGATTTTGAGTCTTTTGTCTCTTGTTTTAAAAGAACTTTCATAGTTTGATTAAAATAACTCATAATCCATGCTGGAGAGATCTCCATATCTTTATTATCTTTTATCTTTGTTATAATTTCTCTCTCAATCGCTTTTACAATCATAGTAACAAATGCACCTGGAACTCCATGACCAGTACAATCAATGAAAAATAATAAACATTCATCTTTATCTCTTAGTTCATTAAATAACCATATATCACCACCAACTGTATCTTTTGGTATCCATGAAACGAAGAAATCTTGGAAATAATTAGCAAGAAGATTTTTCTCTGGTAATAATGCCCCTTGAATAAGTGACGCATACTCAATAGACTCTCTGGTATGTTTATGAATAGCTCTAACTTCATTTTCCATATCTTTTTGTACTGTAATATCAACAGTCATTCCAATATAGCACTCTTCACCATTATATGTAATAGGAGTAACCGAAAGTAATCCTATAAACTCTTTCCCAGTATGCGTTGTAATATGCTCCTCTAAAGCATCTACTCTACCTTTTTCGGTAATCTGCTTAATAATATTTTCTGGACCATTTGTTAATTTATATATCTTATCTAATTCAGAATCTATAATATCTTCTGGTGCAGTTTCATATAACTCTTGTGCAAATTTATTTGCATACACAATTGTTCTTTTCTCTTTTGATGTTATCAGCACAGGTAATAAAATATTTGCTAATATCTGTTCTACATTTGCTTTTTCTAACTCAAGCTCTGCTGTTCTTAACTCAACTTTTGATTCAAGTGTTTTATGTGATTCTTCGATAGCATGAGACATACTTACTAAAGAATTAGACAAGCTTGTAATCTCAATCATAAATGATTCTACAGGTCTAATATCATCAAATCTACCCTCTTCTATTTTTTGATTCTCTTTTTGTAATGCTGAAATTGGTCTAACTATCAATCTTATTATATAAAAAATAATTGGCATAATAATTACAATTAATGTAACTAATGTAAGAGCTAATGTCTTAAATACTTTATCTTGATATGGTTTTAATATTGGTTTAATTGGAGAAAGTATCACTAGATAATCTTTTGATTTAAAATTTGATTTTAACTGAGTTGTGTATTTTAAGTATTCTATACCATTTAAAGTGATTATCTTTTGCTCTTCTAAATCTAAAACTTTACCATTCTTAATAAATTCATTAGGATATTGGTCATTTAAATTTTTAAGAGTTTTATTTGATATTTGATCAAACTGTCCAATAAGTTTACCATCTTTCTTAAAAATAAATGATGCACTACCTTTTACTAAATTTTGTGCAGATAAAAGACTACTCAAACTACCTAATGTTATATCCAAAGATAATACTGTGCCATTTTCTGATATTTTTTGAGCGTATGTTACACCTGGTTCTTGAACTGAAGAGAATACATATGGTAATGTTTTAACAATTCCATCTGAACTTGTAGCATCTTTATACCATGGTCTTTTTGTTGGCTTATAATCTGTAGGTACTATTAATGTAGATATTGTATTAAAATCTTTATCTACAAATTGTTTATACGAGATAAATTTACCATCTTTTAAAAGATTTTTCTTAATCAGCCATCTAGCTCCCTCTGGTGCTTTTTGTGCTTTTTTCATCTTTTCTGATAGGTCTAAATTATATACTATATAAAAATTGTTATTTTTAAATCCTAAATAGATTCCATATACATAGTTTGCACCATTTATATACTCTGTTATAACAGGTAATAAAGTATGTGCTTTTGATATCTCCGGTAAATTATCAGCATCTTTTATTTTATTTACTAGATGTACAAAATCTACACTTTGTGTATCATATGTTTGAATTTTATTTATAACTTTATCTGAAATTCTATCAAATATTTTTTGTGTCGTTAAAATTGCAAACTCATTACTTGACTTATATTGAAAAAACATCATTGTTCCAACAATAAATAGAACAATAAAACTAAACAAAACCATTATCGAAGTTTTTATCTTGATCGAATATTTAAACATAATACTACCTTTGGTTACATATTTAGTTATTATATCTAAACTTTATACAAAAACTTCTTTTACATCGTCAAAAACTTCTGAGTTACAGCTTATATCTATTTTATCTTTTGGTATAATATCTAAAATTATTATTATTGATAAATCATAATGTGAATTACTAGTTATTTTATCTCTTATTTTTAATTCTTCATTAAATAATAAAGGATTATAAATCAATTCTAAAACAGATTTATAGTTTGATTTACTTAAGTAGTTAAAATATTCTAAAGAAATTATTTTCACTTCATCTCTATTAAAATAATTTATATTATTTATCTCTTTTTCAATTCTACCTGATGTCTTTTTATTTTTTAAAGTTGAATAACATAAAAAATATGATGAGATCACCTCTTTTTTTACCATCACTTTTCCACTTAAAAATCTATAGTTTAAAAATCTTTGCTTTACAATATTAGATTGTTTAGGTTCATCTCTTTTTTTATAAAGTTCTAATCTTTCCTCTATGGATTCTGGTTGTATCTGCTGACCAATAGGGGAGATAAGTTCATCTGCTAGTTTGTTTTGAGATTCCCTTTGAGCATTAAGACCATATAAACATCCACAATAATTTTGACGATAAAGGTTATTTTTTTTCACCTCTTTAGCTTGAAGTTCAACTCCATTTCCACTTCTATAGTCTTTAAATATAAACTCACAATTATATTTTAACTCTAAATTCTTTCCTATTATTTCTAATTTATCTTGTGATTTTTTAGGACTTATTAATAGTGTAGTTGTAAATTTATCATCTCCAAGTTCTATTGCTTTTTTTACACTTACTTCAAGTCGTCTATCAAAACAAACTGTACATCTATCACCTTTTTCTGGTTCAGATTCTAGTCCTTTTACTAGTTTCAACCAAGCCTCTAAATCATATTCACCCTCTATTAATTCTATACCTAACTTATCACAACTATATTGAACATCAAGTAATCTTAATCTATATTCACTATATGGATGAATATTAGGATCATAAAAAAATCCAATAATCTTTTCCTCTGGATATTCCTCTTGTATTTTTTGTAAAAAATAGTGAGAATCTACACTACAACATATATGTACTAACATTTTTTTAAACCTTTTATAAATACAACTTCAAACTCTAAATAATTTTTATCATAATTTTTATATAAATCTTTAGCCTGCTTAAAAGATAAATTATTTGTTTCACCACTTACACCAGAATTTTTAATATAAGAAAATAGATCTTTTTTTCTATCAAATTCTAATTTATAATCAAGAACTTCAAAAGTACATTCATAATAATCTAAAAATATATTCTTAATAACATCTAATTCTAAAATTGGTGATTTTGTTTTAGTAAGTTCAAATATTGTTTTAAATGTATTTGATGTAAATAGAACCATATTTATAGTATTTGATACTAGAGTTAATGCTTTTAAAATTTTCGATAAATCTTCTGACCACTGTAGAGAGGATGAGGATAGGATTAAATCATATTTTTCATCTTTAATATTTTCATAAAAATCATCACTATCAAAATTTAAACAAACTATATCCAGCTTATCATTTTTTGGATGCATATCACACATCTCTTGTGAAAAATCAATAGCTTTATAATAATCAAAGTCAAAGTCAATATTTCTAAATACTTGTCCAGAACCACAACCTAACTCTAATATTCTTTTTGGATTATTTTTGATATCTCTTACTAATGCTTTTGATACAATTTGCTGAATTATATTATGGTTATTATATTTTGTTGCAAATTTAGAAAATTGGTTTTTAATTGCTAGTTCTTTTCTCATTAAGTTAAGTTTAACTCTTTTTAAATAAATTTTAGATAAAATGCCATTTATTTTAAGATTTCAAGGGTAGATATGACATCAACATTATTAATAGTACAATTTGTTTTAGCAATTTTAATTACTATTGCAGTATTACTTCAAAAAAGTTCTAGTATGGGACTTGGGGCTTACAGTGGAAGCAACGAATCAATGTTTGGGGCAAAAGGTCCTGCTAATTTTTTAACAAAATTAACATTTACATTTGGTTTATTATTCGTTCTAAATACATTATATTTAGGTTATTCGTATAACCAAGAGAAACAAAGTAGTGTAGTAGATAATGTAGAGATTAACTCATTAATACCACAAGCACCAGTTACTGCTGCTGCACCAGCTGCTCCAACAGCCCCTGTAGTGCCATCTAAGTAATTTAGAAACTTTAGCTAAATGAGATATCTATTTTTTATAATTATCTCATTTTCACTATCATTTGCAAATGCTCATATTTTTGTTTATCATAGATTTGCAGATGATAGGCATCAAAGTGCAAATACTTCAATAAAAGAACTAACTAAACAGTTCGAATATTTCAAAAAACATAATTATAAAGTTGTATCATTAGATACAATATTAGATAAACTTAAAAACAAAGAGACTATTCCCTCAAATTGGATAGCATTAACTATTGATGATGCATATAAAAGTTTTTATACTTCTGGATTAAATATATTTAAAAAATATAACTATCCTTTTACATTATATGTATATGTTGAAGCTACAGATAAACACTACGGTGATTTTATGAGTTGGAAACAGCTAAAAGATGCTAGTAAATATGGGACTATTGGTCTACACTCTTATGCACATCCAAGATTGCAAAACCTTTCAAAAAAAGAGATTATTAAAGATACTCAAAAAGCTTATGATATTTTTATAAAAAATTTAAATATCATCCCAACTACATATGCCTATCCATATGGAGAGTATACACAAGATGTAAAAAGTATATTAATCAATAATTTTAATTTTAAAGCACTATTAAACCAAAGTACTGGTTCTATAAATAAAAATACAAGACTAGATGATATACCAAGAATTGCACTTGTTGGTAAAGTTAATATTGAACATAAGTTAAGATATAAGAGTTTTAATGTAAAATGGTATGAACCAAAAGAATTTCCAAAAGATGGTATTCTTAAAAAAGTATATGCAAAAGTAGATAAGAAAATAAAACATCTAAAACTTTATATTACAAGTGAAGGATGGAGAGATGTTGAAGTAAAAAATGGAATAGTTGATATTCCACTAAATATTTATCTAAAGCGAGCCAGAACAAGAGTAATGCTTGGAACTGATGTATTTACTATTTCGAATAATATAATAAATAAAGTAAAAAGAAAAGGATTAAACAATGTTAAATGAAATTTACGATGACACAAAATTAAAAATGGAAGAGTCTTTAGAATCTTTAAAGAGAAACTACATGACACTTAGAACTGGTAAAGTATTACCAAGTATTTTAGATAATATTACTGTTGATTATTATGGAACACAAACTGGACTATCTCAAGTTGCAAGTATCACTACTCCTGATGCAACGACCATAAATATTTCTCCATGGGAAAAACATCTTGTTGGTGAAATTGAAAAAGCTATAAGTGCAGCAAATATTGGAGTAAATCCAAATAACAATGGAGAATCAGTACAACTATTTTTTCCACCAATGACTCAAGATCAAAGAAAAGAGTCTGTAAAAGGTGCAAAAGTTATGACAGATAATGCAAAAGTTGCTATTAGAAATATTAGAAAAAGTGCAAATGATAAAGTAAAAAAACTTGAAAAAGATAAAGAGATCACAAAAGATGAAAGTAAAGCAGCACAAGATGAGATTCAAAAGATAACTGATGGTTTTGTTTCTAAAACTGATGATATGTATAAAGCAAAAGATGCTGAAATAATGAAAATATAGGTTATTGGTATGAATGTAGAACAAATATATAAAGATTCATCTGCACTATTAGAAGGTCACTTTAAATTAAGTAGTGGTAACCATTCTCAATTTTACTTACAAAGTGCAAAAGTTTTAGAAGATCCTAAGACTGCTAAACTTTTAGCAGAAGAGCTAGCTAAGCAGATTAAAGAAAGTGGTATAAAAGTTGATGCAATTTGTTCACCTGCTTTAGGTGGTTTAATTGCAGGATTTGCACTAGCTACTGCTTTAGATGTAAGATTTATTTTTGCAGAGAGAGTAGATGGTGTTATGAGTATCAGAAGAGGTTTTGAAGTTAAAGAGGGTGAAAAGTATATTATCTGTGAAGATATTATTACTACTGCAGGATCAGCTCTTGAAGCTGCTGCTCAAATTGAAAAAGACGGTGGAGAGATAGTTGCATTTGCTGCTTTAGCCAACAGAGGGTTTTGTCAAAGAGAAGGTAGCAATATAGAAGCTAATGATAAATGTAAATTACCAAAAGGTACAAAACTTTTTGCTCTTGATGATTTTACTTTTGAGATGTATGATCCTGATAATTGTCCACTGTGCAAAGATGGTTCAATAGCATATAAACCAGGAAGTCGTGGTAACTAATAAATTATGGCAAGATGGAGAGATATAAAAAAAGGGAAAGTAGAGAAAAAAACTAAAGAAAAAAAGACTACTCAAGTTAGTACTTATTTAATAAGTGCTTCTCCTCTTTTTAGGTTTAAAGCATTTATAACTGATATGTTTATGATAATGATGCCTATTATGTATCTTACAACATATCTTATTATGGATGGTGCAGATTCATTTAAAACAAATGATAGTGCACATTGGATTACTATGGCTATTTATGGATTTATCACTATTATATTTTGGATAAAAACAGGTCAAACTCCAGGATTCAAAGCTTATGACCTTCGTCTAATAGATGATAATACAAAAAAACCTATCTCTTTTGGACTAGCTATTGCTAGATATATGATGTTTTTAATTAGTGCTGTTACTATTATTGGAGCATTATTACCATTTTTTAGAAAAGATAAAAAAACATTACAAGATTTACTTATGCAAACATCAGTAGTAAGAACATCAGAATAACTTTTTATAAAATAAATGTTATTTTTTAAACTTTCTGCATTTTATTTCTTTTATTTTGCAGCGGTTGGAGTATATGTTATATTCCTTCCTAAAGTGTTAAGTGATATAGGATATAGCCCAACTGATATTGGTCTAGTATTAGCACTTGCTCCACTTATGAGATTTCTTACTCCATTTTTATTTTTAAAACATATTGAATTAGATCAATCACTTTTTAAATCTATACTTATACTATCAATAATATCATCTTCATTATTTTATATAACAATAAATGACTTTTATCTTTTTATGTTAAACAATGCTATTTTAGGTGTTTGTCTTAGTCTTTTACTCCCTTATATAGAATTAATTGCTATTAAAGAGTTAAAAAATAGTTATGGAAAATCTAGACTATATGGCTCTATTGGTTTTATGCTTGTAGGATTAGTATTAGCAAAATTTTTAACTATTCCACAGGTTGCCCTTCACTACTATCTAGTAGCTACAATTTTTACATCTATTTTTGCATTTAGCTTACTGAAATATGATGATGAACCGCATAATAAACAAGAGGAAACAGAAAAGTTTTCATTGATCAAATACTGGCCTTTTTGGCTAAGTTTATTTATGATGCAAGTTAGTTTTGGAGGATTTTATAACTTTTTTACTATTTATGAATCATCATACGGAATCAGCCTAGAAACTATTAGTTACCTATGGGCATTTGGTGTTATTTGTGAGATAATTATGCTTTACTATCAAGCACCATTATTAAAATATAATTTACTAAATATTATAAAATTCTCAATTATAATAACTGCAATTAGATGGTTTTTATTATATCTATTCCCAGAATCAATTTTTATATCTTATTTTACTCAAAGTATACATGCTTTTAGTTTTGGACTATATCATACTGCTGTAGTCCTATATCTTTATAAAATATATTCAAATAAAAAGCTTGCTCAACAATTTATGTTAGGTGTTGCTTATGGATTAGGTGGATTTGCTGGAGCTATTATTTCAGGTTGGATATATGGATCATATCTCTTTTTAATCTCATCAATATTTGCACTATTTGCATTTATTAGTATATATAACTTTAAAGTTACTATTACTAAATAATCAATACTAAAAAAGCCCAAGAGTATATCTCTTGGGCTTGTATTATTATAAAAAGTTGAAAAAGGAGTAACAACTTTAATCTATGTTTTGTTAAATTTCGTATGGTAATTATAATGAACGAAAATGAAATGAAAATGAAATATAAAACTTTATAGTAATAATTCTCTAAAATAT
>CAZLZQ010000025.1:12055-22316 GCA_964564065.1 uncultured Arcobacteraceae bacterium
GAAAATGAAATGAAAATGAAATATAAAACTTTATAGTAATAATTCTCTAAAATATCACTTTTACTATTGTTCCCTCATCTTTTATTGACTCAAACTTAATAGTTGCATTATGCAACTCTACACTATTTTTAACTAAACTTAATCCTAAACCAAAACCTTTTATCTTTTTATTTCTTGATTCATCAACTCTATAAAACCTATTCATAACCTTTGATAACTGCTCTTTTTCTATTCCAATACCCTCATCTCTAATGATAAAATAAATTTTATCTGATTTATATAATTGAATATTAATATCTTTATTATTTTTACTATATTTAATAGCATTATCAATTAAGTTTGAAAATATAATTGATATAAGTTGTTGATTGCCTTTTATATCTATTGATTCTAAAATATTTAGATTTATTTTAATACCTTTTTCTTTTAACTGAATATTATAATTCTCAATTGTAGTTAATAGTAAAGAATCTAAGCTAATCAATTCAAATGTTTGCTGAATATTAGACTTTGTATATTTGGTTAACATAAGAAGATTATCAATAATTTGTTGTATCTGATATGCCTCTTTATCAATTATATTTAATGTTCTTTCATAATAATCTGATTCTCTTTTTTTATTTAAAGTAATCTCAATCTCACCTTTTATCACAGTAAGTGGTGTTTTTAATTCATGAGAAACATCACTATTAAACTGCTCTATTTGCTCAACTTCGTTATGTAATCGATTTATCATTTTATTGAATGCATCAACTAATTGCTTTATCTCATCATCTGAATTTGGTTGTTTTATGGTTCTTGAAAGATCAGTTACAGATATTGCATTTGCTGTCTTTGTAATATTTTTTATAGGTTTTAATATTTTATCTATTAATTTACTAGCTGCAAAAATTAAAAATAATAATAATATTGGCTCAGACACAAATAATGAATTCTTTACCTCTCTTAATTTATTATTTATCTCTTTATCAATATTTCTTTCATAAAATAAAATAGCCCCATGAAATGGCTCATAAATTTTAAATATAAATAATCCATTTTGTCTATCCCCTTGGGTAAAAACAAAAAATGTTTTTTTATCTTTGATAAATGTTGCTAGTTTTGGAAAGTCTGCATGACCTTTTTTAAAAATAATCTTATCATCTTTTACAATCGCAATCTCAAATGACTCCACTTTTTTATCTTTTAGTAAATCTTTGATGTGTATGCCAGTTTTTAATTGATCATTTATATAAACAGATTTATTATAAAGTTTATTTTGAATAGTTAATTTAATATTTTCTTCTAAAAACTTATAAAATGTAATATTAAAAATAAGAAATAAAATTGTGGTAACTCCTCCAAACCATACTAATACTTGAGTTTTTAAGCTTTTAAACTTCAATTTTATATCCTAATCCTCGAGAACTTTTAATAAACTCTTTGCCAAGTTTTTTACGAAGATTATAAATAGTAACTTGAATAACATTACTATTTATATACTCTTCATTATTCCAAAGTTGTTCCTCAATCATACTATTTGATACAAGTTTATTTTTATTCTTTGCCAAAAATAATAAAAGTTCATACTCTTTTTGAGATAATTCTAACTCAATATTATCCTTTGTGACACTTTTTGCATCAATATTTATAATGATATCTTTAATATCGATCTTATTACTTACTAGAGATAATGAACGTCTATATAATGCTTTTACCCTAGCATTTAATTCTTTAAAACTAAATGGTTTAGCCATATAATCATCTGCACCATAATCTAAACCTTTTATTTTATCATCAATCTCTGTTCTTGCTGTTAACATTATTACAGGTGTTTTTATATTCTTTTGACGAATAGAAGTTAATATCTCTATCCCACTTTTTTTAGGCAACATCCAATCTAGTATAATCACATCATAACTATTTGATGTAGCAAGATATTCGGCATCTTCACCATCATCAGCACTATCTATAATATACTCCTCCTCTTGAAAACCCCTTTTTAAAAGAGAAAGTATATTCTCATCATCTTCTACAATTAAAATTTTCATTTAGAGTCCTTTTTTATTATTTTATATGATACATCTTTTACAAGTTTTTTAATAAAATCTTTTGATAATATATCTCTACAAAGATGATCACTCACTATTTTATAAATATAAATATCTTTTTTATTTAGCACGTTAAGTGATATATCGTAGAAATATTTTCCCTCCATATCATAAAGACAATTATCTTCTACATTATCTTTTTCTTGTACTATATCTACTGTTTTTAATGGTAACCATCTTATATCATTATCTTTATGAGTACAACAAAATAGTGTTCCTATCTCTATAGAGATATTTGAGATTCCAGCAATACCAATATTTATAGCTTTTTTTATTTTATAATTTTTATAAATATAATCTAAACTATTAAGAGTATTTTCTTTCCCAATACCACCTATTAAAACTATATAACTATCATTTGTATAAATTTTAGGATTAGAGTTTATTTTTTTTAATTTTAATTGTTCTATAAAAGTTTGTGCTTCACATAATAAAGCAGTATAAATAAGTATCATTTTAGAATATTTAAAAAGCTAAATATTGAAATATTTAGCTTCTTTATTTGGCACTATTATTGCTACTGTACTTTGCTCCGGATGGATTTGATAAGTTTCACTTAATTCTACACCATATTTTTCTGGTTTAAGTAGATCAAATATTGTTCTATTCATAGATAGATCAGGACAAGAAGCATAACCAGGACTATATCTACATCCTTGATAATTCTTCATTCTTACATCATTTAATGTTGGTTTCTCATCATCAACTATATTTAGATCAAGTCTAATTTGCTTATGAACTATCTCAGCACAGGCTTCAGCTAACTCAACACCTAGTCCATGAACTTGATAATATCTAGTAAACTCTCCACTATCATATATCTTTTTTTCAAAATCTGTAATATTTAGTCCAGATGATGCAAACGTAAATCCAACAACATCAAATTTTTCAGAACTTTCAGAATGAAAATAATCTGCCATAGATCTATGTGGAGATATACCTTGTCGTGGAAAATCAAATACTGCTATAATTTTCTCTTTATTTTCATCATATATATTTAGTTTCGTATCATCAGATTTACAAGGAAAATAACCATATAAAACAATTGGATCAAATACATTTTTTTCTAAAAATTCATCTTTTAAATCATCATAAATATTTTGAACAACATCTTTTTCATATTGTAAAAATTTATCTTTATCTTGCTTACCTTTTTTATATCCCCATCTTTGACGAAATAAAACTCTATGATTTATCCAGTCAAATGCTAAAGATGGATTAAACTGTTTTGATATATCTCTTACTCCATAAAATGGTGGTGTATAGTTATGATTATTTTCTAAAAATTCTACAGTATGAATATCTGAATCAAATATAACTTTTTCTTTTTTTAACTCTTCATCAACAACTATTAAATCTGCTGCCATCTGAGTATCCAACTCTCCACCTTGTTCTATTCTTTGCATTGCAATAACACCATCAAAAGCATCTCTTGCATAAAAGATATCACCACTATATATTGGTCTACAAAAATTATCCACAAATGCTTTGGTTAGCGCCGCTCCACCTAACATAACTGGTATATTGATATTTTGTCGTTGTAACTCTTCAAGATTTGCTTTCATCTCATTTGTAGATTTTACTAAAAGACCAGACATTCCAATAGCTGATGCTTTATGTTCAAGTGCTGCATCTATAAAATCTTGAATACCTACTTTTATCCCTATATTTATAACTTTAAAACCATTATTACTTAAGATAATATCTACTAAGTTTTTTCCAACATCATGAACATCACCTTTTACAGTTCCCAAAACTAAGATAGTTTCACTCTCTTTTTCAACTTTTGGTAAAAATGGATTCAACTCATCAACACAAGCTTTCATAGTTTCTGCACTTTGAAGTACAAATGGTAGTTGCATCTCACCACTACCAAATAATACACCTATCTCTTTCATACCATCTATTAACCACTCATTTACAATAGTTTCAGGGGGCATATTATCTTTTAAATTTAAGCTAAGTGGAATAAGTCGTTCCTTATCTCCATCTTTTAAAAGTTGTATCACTTTTTCTTTATTTGAAAGCTTTTCAAACTCTTCATCAGTTTGTTGCTCAACAGCTCCAATATCTGAAAAATGTTCTATAAATGCAAAAAGAGGATCACCATCATCTTGAATATTAAATAATAGATCTTCACAAGCTTTTATATCTTTTTCACTCATTTTATTTCTAGGAACTAAATGTTTTACATTTACAATTGCAGAGGTCAATCCCGCTTCCATAGCATGGTGTAAAAATAAGCTATTTAAATAAACTCTTGCATCTTTATCTAATCCAAAAGAGATATTAGATAACCCAAGTGTTGTACCAACCTCAGGATGCATAAGTTGAAACTCTCGTATAGCTTCAATCGTTTCCATTGCAGCAGTTCTATACTCATCATCTCCAGAACCAACTGTAAACACTAACATATCAAAAACTAAATCTGATGGATTTATATTATGAAGAGTTACAGCTCTTTGATATATTCTCTCTGCAATTTCAACTTTTCTTTTAGTATCTTTTGCCATACCAACTTCATCAATTACTAAACATACTAAACTTGTACCATATTTTTTAGAAAGTCTACAAATCTCATCAAATCTATCAATACCATCTTCAAGATTTACAGAGTTTAGTATAGCTTTTCCACCTATTAACTTTAAAGCTTCTTCAAGTGCTGGTATCTGAGTAGAATCTGGCATAAGAGGTAGAGCAATTTTTTGAGCATATAGAGATACAACTTCATTCATATCCTTAGTTTCATCACGACCTGCAAAACCAACACTTACATCTATGATATGAGCACCTGCTCGTACTTGTTGTTGACCTACAGTTAAAGTACCTTCAAAATCTTCTGCTTTTAACAGTTCTCTAAATGCTTTTGATCCCGTAGCATTACTTCTCTCTCCTATTAAAAGAGGTGATGGCTTTTTTGAAGCTCCTACACTTTGTTTTAACTCTACTGTATTAAATAGTGAAGCTAAAGATGTTGGGTGGTTACCAGTTGAACCTTTTGGTTTGATATCTTGCGTAGCATCAACTAATGCCTTTATATGTTGAGGAGTTGTACCACAACAACCACCTAAAAAGCTTACACCATCAAACTCTAAAAAATCTTTTTGAATTAAACTAAACTCTTCAGGACCCATAGGATAAAAAGTATATCCACCTTTATTTTGAGGAAGACCAGCATTTGCATGTACAGAGAGTAATTTATCAGATACTTTACTTAATACTGAAAGATGTTTTTTTACTTGTTCTGGTCCAGTTCCACAATTAAATCCTAATGATAAAATATCAAAAGGTTCTAAAATAGTAGCTATAGTTTGAGCATCTGTTCCTATTAACATAGTTCCAGATAGTTCTATTGTAACACTAACCATAATAGGAATATGAGATGCAACATCTTGTAGGGCATGAATAGCAGCTTTTATCTGTAATGGATCTTGACAAGTTTCTAGTAAGAAAACATCAACTCCACCGTCAACTAAACCTTGAGCTGTGATTTTATAACCATCATACATAGTATCATAATCAATATGTTTTAAACTAGGAAGCTTAGTTCCAGGACCAATAGAACCCAAGACAAATCTTGGTTTATCTTTAGTTTCATATTTAGTACAAATATCTTTTACAAGTTCGGCACCTTTTTTAGATAATTCATAAGAACGATCACCCATATCATATTCATCTAATACCCAAGGCATAGTACCAAAAGTATTAGTCTTGATCATATCAGCACCAGACATAGCATATGCATTATGTATTTTTGTTAATATCTCAGGTGCTGTATCATTTAAAAGTTCATTACACCCCTCTTGATCTACATCTTTATCATCTAACCAAGCATTTTGAGGAACTTCATAAGTTTGTAGTTGTGTTCCCATTGCACCATCTATTATCAATGGTCTTTGTTTTATTATCTCTTTTATACGATTTTTTATCATATTTTATTATCCTGCAAATTCTACTAAAATCATACCAGCAAATTTATTCTTAGTATAAAATTCAACTCTATAAGTTGAACCTTTTTTATCAATTGAAAATCTTTTTAACATCTTGTCATAATTGATTACTACATTTGTATCTTTATTTGTTTTATCAGTATAACCTACAACATTTATCTTATAATCTTTTATAGGATAAACCATAAAATCTTTTTTTACTTTAACGATAGAACCATATTTGATATTTTTATCAAGTGAATCAATATTTAACTTTACATTATCACCTACATTTTCATGATCAATATATTTTGCTTTTAATCTCGACAATCTTCTATTTCCATAATATATTGTATAAATATTATCTTTTTTAATAATACTCATCAAAGGGTTGCTTGGTTTAAAAGCTATTGTTCCATCTTTTTTTACAGGAAAGTATCTCAAAATATTTCTTATCTTTGCCAAAGGTAGATTTATCTTACCATCATATAAAGATATCTTTATATCATTATCTAAAATATTTTTTACTACACTCTCTTCAAGTTTAAACTTTCTTTCATATTCAATACCCATGATATCCATATATTTTTCAAGAGCTAAAAGTTTATAATAAACCCGTTGGGATACACTTAAAGACTTACTAGTCTCATGACCAAAGGCACTCTTTCCATGAGTAACTGCATAGTATGTCAATGTTTTAGCCATCTCCATCTCTTCATTAGTTTTTTTAAATCTAGTATGAGTATTTTTTGTTTGATATCTATCTTCCTCTTTTAAAAGGTGCTTATTGATATGTTTCACTACCTCTTCTGATATCTCATATGTATTTGCATACTTATTTACTCCAGGAAGGATATCTTGATCTATTACTGAACTTTGTCCCCATTTTAATGGTTGGTGCATTTTATCTTCATATTTTAATCTATAAAAACCACTTCCATCATGTAGATTAACTATCAATTTAACTTCAGGAGCAGTAATATATTTTTTAATTCTTTCAATTGTATTATATTCAGGGTCACTTTTTGGTAAATATGCAAATTTACGATTCATATCTCCATAAGGTCCACGACTTCTTTTAATAATACTATAGAAATTTAAATTTGGAACTACCCAAACTGAACCTTTTGTGATCTTATAATGTGTTGATATCAAAGATGCAGCCATAAAACCACCAGGCTCATCACCTTGAATACCACCTACTATTAATAATGTATTATCATCTTTATATCCCATTTTTATAAGATCAAAATCAAATTTATCAATAGTCTTTGTTGTGGCAATTGTACTTATTCTATTTAACTCTTTTTTAGGATAAGATATCTTTTCTGATATCTTCTCTTTATCTAAAATCTCTTCCTTGATCTTTTGTTCAATCTTTTTTTTAGCAGTAATATTTTCTACTACTATTTTTTTTTCTTGAATATTTTGAGAGATAGACTTCTCTTTATGAATATCATTTTTTTCATTACAGCCAGCAAATAAAACTAATATTGTGCTCACTATTAAAAAACTAACAGTTTTATTTAGCATCTATATAACCTTAATATGCCATGGCTCATATCGAACACCATCTTTATTGTTTGTAGTGTAACGAATATCTACATAAGTAAGTTTTCTAATTATTCTAAACTCTTTTGTTTTAGCAAATTCAGGAGTAAAATTTTTGTATCCCCAGCCTTTCTTTCCAATATCAAAATCATGTATTGTATGATAAGAAAATGCAGGTGGTGCTATAGTTCTCGAAGCTTTTGCAAGATCACCATTATATTTATTTAATTTATAAATATATAGATCAAGTTGCTTGATAACATTTCTTATTCCTGAAGTTAAAATTAGATCACTATGCACATCTTTTAGAATCCTTTCATAATCAGATAAAGGTTTCCCTTTATATAAAAAATGACCAGAATGAGGTATCTTCACTATATTTTTTTTATTTACTTTAAAAGTTAAATTAGGTACAGTTTTTTCACCATAAAATTTAAATGTTTTGGGATCACTAAAAAAAAGCTTTTCTACTAAGTTTTGCTCATTCTTTGTAAAAGCACCTATTGCAGAGTAATTTCTTCCATAAAACAAAGCTCTGTCATAAGATATTATATTGAAATTTGCATATCCAATATATTTTTTCAAAGACCTAAGCCTATGCTTTAATCTTCGAGCAGTTAATATATCTTCATGAGTTAAATATACATCACCCTTGTGATTGATAAAATCTTTTGCCATTAGGGGACTTAATGCTGATAATAATAAAAAGTTTCTTCTATTCATAACGCGATTATATCTTATTTTAACTTTATAATTAAGTTTTTATAAAAATTATTAAAATCTTTTAACTCTACTTTAAAATCTCTTTGTTTTATACCCCATGTAGGTTCCGGGAAATAACTATCCTTTTTAAATCTAGCTTGAATATGAAAATGAACATGAGGAACATAGTTTCCAAACGATGCAATATTTATTTTATCAGGATTAAAATACTCAATCATCTCTTTTTCTATGATATCTAACACCCTTAATATTTCCAATTTAATCTCTTGTGAACATTGACTAAACTCTTTAATAATATCTTGTGTAAATATTTTCAACCATGGTATTTCAAACTCTTCTATCTCAATTTTTATAAGCTTATTTTCATATATTAATAATGAGTTAGACATATCTAAACTACCATTTTTATATGCTGATGGTCACCTAAAAGTTTGTAAATATTTTTTCGATCCTCTTCATCTTTTACTTCCATCTCCAAAGTATGGCTAGAAAACTTACCCTTAGAACTTTTTTTTGATGGTTTTATACCATGTTTTCTATCTTCTAAAACCTCTTTAATAATACAATTAATATCTTCTTCACATCTTATTACAACTTTATATTGCCAACTACATGGATAATCTAACTCTAACTTATGCTGATTTAAATCTACCATTTAACTATTCTCTCTTTGAAAGTCACCAGTTTTACCACCACTTTTATGTTCTAGTTGTACATTGTTTATGATCATACCTTTATCTATAGCTTTTACCATATCATAGATCGTAAGAAGTCCAACACTTACTCCAGTTAATGCTTCCATCTCTACACCAGTTTGACCTGCAAGTTTCGTTGTAACAGTAAGTTTAAATCCAGGAAGATCATCAATTTGTTCAACATCACAGTTTATACCACTTAAAAGTAAAGGATGACACATAGGTATAAGTTCTGGTGTTTTTTTTGTACCCATTATGGCAGCTATTACTGCTGTTTGAATCACTGGACCTTTTTTATTAGCATTTGAAGTTACATTTATAAATGCCTCTTGTGACATTTGTATAGTTCCACTTGCAACTGCTACTCTTGTAGTATTTTCTTTTGAAGATACATCAACCATTTTTGGTCTATCGTTTTCATCTAGATGTGTTAAATTTTGCAAAATCATATTTCCTTTTTACACTAGTTTTAGTTATATTTTAATTTGTATCATTATACTTAAAGTCTTATTAAGACAAATTTATATACAATTCGCCACTTATTAAAGCAATAACTGACAAAGAGCAGTTAAATCTATGCAAGAAATGGGGTGATTTTACTATGCCTGGAATTAAAGTTAAAGATACTGAATCGTTCGACGAAGCGTACAGAAGATTTAAAAAGCAATGTGACAGAAGCTTAATCGTTACTGAAACAAGAGCAAGAAGATATTTCGAATCTAATCCTGAAAAGAAGAAGAAACAAAAAATCAATGCTAAGAAAAAAATGCTTAAAAAACTTTATATGCTTAGAAGATACGAGTCTCGACTGTAATCTTCACCATATATTAAATAAAGATAGATTTTCTATCTTTATTTTTATACTTATCTATAAAATGCGTCTATGGCTTAACTGGATATAGCACTGGGTTTCGGCCCCGGTGGTTGCGGGTTCGAATCCTGCTAGGCGTACCATTGAACAAAGCCTTATTTAATCGACTTTATGAGCGATTGAGTAAGGCTTTTTTATTTTCTATAAAAATACTTTTTTCCACCTATTTTCCACCACTTTGTGTAAAAATAAAATGGAAAGATACTTTTTAAATATCTAATATTAGGAAAAAATATGAATAACAATCCAAATAATCGATGTAGGTTATGGAAAATCGTATAAGTGTCTATTTGAGTTGACTTAGGGAGACACTATAACTAATACAAATGAATAATTACTCAACCTTACCCACTTCATAAAACTTTCTAAAAAATCTATCAATAGGATTAATCATCTTATATA
>CAZLZQ010000026.1:0-21654 GCA_964564065.1 uncultured Arcobacteraceae bacterium
AGCAATACAATCATGAAGTCTAATATCATTAATAGTATCAATATCTCTATCTTTTAACTTTTTCATGATTTTTTTAGCTATTTTATCACCACCACCATTACTATAAAGCCACATTCCTATTGTACGATTTTTACTCATTTTAACTCTCCTTTTAAAATTTAAATTCTTTTTGATGCTGAACTAAAATATTAGTCATCATCAAAATACGCTGTTCAAAACTACTTTTTAATGCCCTTTCATTTGTCGTATGATCACCATCACCAAAAGGACCAAATCCATCTAACGTCACAACTCCACAAGATGCTACATGATTAGCATCACTTACACCACCTCTTTGCTCTGTTAATATTTTTTGATTTGTTATTTTTTCTAGTTTTTTTATAAAATCAAATTGATTCTTATTCTCTTCCATTACATCTCTTTGAATTAAACCATCTAGAGTTGATTTAGTTCCATCAACATAAGAGGTATTAGTAATAACCTCTAAAGCATCCAATAATCTTATTTTTTCACTATTTAATTTATATCTAATTTCTAATAAAAGTTCACATTTTGGACTAATTGTATTTGCACCTATTCCACCTATAATTTTACCAACATTACAAGTTGTTCCTAAATCTAAATTTGTAAGTTTTGTTAACTCCTGTAACTTATAGCTAGCTTCTAAATTTGCATTTATTCCATTTGTATAACTTGTACCTGCATGTGCTGCACAACCATCAATTGTAATAGTATAAGTACCTACACCTTTTCGTGATGTCACAACTTCTAGATTTTTTCCAGCCGCTTCAAATACAAAACAATAATCATATTTTTTTGATAATTCTAAAGTTATATATTTACTATCATCACTTCCAGTTTCCTCATCTGAAACCAATAAAAAATCTATATTCTTAATATTTTTATTTTTTATATAAATATTTTTTAAAGCTTCAAGTGCAACTATATTTCCACCTTTCATATCACAAACACCTGCTCCATAAATCCAATCTTCATCACTACTAAATGTTTCAAATGTCCCTTTTGGAAATACAGTATCATTATGCCCTAATAATAATATTTTATCTCCATCTATTTTAGGTGTAGTAAAAAGCTGATGATCTCCTATCATTTTTCTTTTATATATAGTAGTTTCAAATCCTATATTTTGCATCCATTGTTGCATCATAGAACCAACTTTATCTACACCATCTTTATTTTGTGTGTAAGAATTGATTTTACAAATTGTTTCTAAATCTTTTAAATATTGCATTCGTAACCTTTTTTATATATTTTATGATACATAATCTTCTCTAAACTTCGATATATCTTCTATATTTTTATGTAATAAATCAACCAACTTAGGATCAAAGTGTATACCACTATTTTCATCAAAAAACTTTAGTACCTTTTCATTACTCCAAGGATCTTTATATACCCTTTTTTGAGTTAATGCATCAAATACATCTGCAACTGTAGTTATCCTTGCATATATATCTATATTTTCACCTTTTAAACCTTGTGGATAACCTGTGCCATCCCATTTTTCATGATGTTGATATGCTACTATTGAAGCCATTTTAAGTATCTTTTTTTCTGAATTTTTAAATACTTCTCTTCCTAAAGATGGATGAGTTTGCATAATTTTAAATTCATCTTCATCAAGTTTACCAGCTTTTTTTAAAATATGATCTGGAATACCTAATTTTCCAATATCATGCATCGGACTTGCAAGCTTTAATATAAATGCATCCTCTTTAGGTATACCATATGCTACTGCTAAAATATATGATATTGAAGCAACTCTTTTAACATGACCAGCTGTTTCTTCTGATTTTAACTCAACCATCTCCCCTAGTCTCTCTAAAAGCTCTTTTTGCGTATCTATAATCTCTTTATTTAAATTAATATTATTAAATGCAACTGTAATATTTGTTGAAAATATCTCTAAAAGATCTTTACTAGTTTTAGATAATTTATCACAATCTTCAAGATATAAAAATATGAAATCATCATTAGATTTAAAAAATCCTACATATGTATCTCCATCATAAAAACTTTTTTGAGAAATAACTACATTATTTAAACAATCAAATGATTCTGGAGTTATTATTGTATTTCCATTTTCATCATTAAACTTTCCTGATGCTGCTAATATTACTATTTCTCCATCTCTAAATGTACAAAAATAACTATTACTATTGTCAATATTTAAAACTGAATTAAGCTGAGTTAGAACATCTTTAGTAAATTGTTCCATAGAATTAGCTTGAAATAATATTGATGTAGAATCAATAATTTTTTCCAATCCTAGCGAATTTTCAACTAATGTTAATGTTTTTTGTTTTACTTCATCCTCTAAAGTATGAATTTGAGATGATATTTTATCAATCATACTATTGAAAGCATCTGATAATATACCTATCTCATCATCTCTTTGTATATCTGATTTAACATCAAAATTACCATTACGTACTTTTTTTGACAACTCAGACAATTTAATAATTGGCTTTAAAATCATACCTAAAAATATCAACATAAATATTGATATCATAACAAATCTTCCCATTGAATATTTTGTTAACATATAACTTATATATGTAGATGTTTCTTTTAATTCATCTTCATATGCTGTTGCACAAACATAAACTTCTGCATTTGGAAGATACTCTACCCAAGATACTTTTTTGTAAATAAAATTATTTTTATCACTCGGCTTATTCCAAATATAACTAGAACTTTTTGTTTTAGATTTTGAAACATTAACAAAATAATCATAGAATGATTCGTTTGTAATTGTATTTATCAGACTTTTAATATTATGACTATACATATATTTATTTGGATGGTATAAAATATTACCATTTTTATCAAATAAAAATATATATCCAGATTTTCCTATCGTTACATCTTTTATAGTTTGTTTTAATTCTTTTAAAATACCGCTCTTTCTTTGAGCAATCTCTTTATCTATATTGTCTATATATGTTCCTGTCCCAATAATCCATCTCCACTGAGGAAAAGATTTAACAAAAGATATCTTAGGCTGAGGCTTACTATGGTTAGGTTTTGGCCAAGAATAGTTAACAAACCCTTCCCCACCATTTTGTACTACTTTAACCATATTGTTAAATAGATAGACACCATTTGGATCTTTAAAATTACTTAAATCTTTTCCATCCAAAGATGGTTTAAAAGGATGCATTATCATCTTTGGTTTAAAATCATTAATCCAAAAATATCCATCTTTTTGGTATCTTAAGTTTTTAACAAGTTCAATTGCATCTTTTTTTATCTGATCTTTTTTTATAGTATTTTGAGTAGATTTATATTGGTTATATTTGGTATCTAAGATTGACCAAGCTACCATTGTAGTATTTTGTAAAATATCTTTATGCTTTTGTAATGCTTTTACTTTAAATTCATCTAAAGCTTTATATCTATCATTTACTATATTTATAGTATTCGATAAAAGTAGATGTACATTTTTATTTTCTAGATTTTCTATAGCTGTATCTACTTTTGGTACTACAAAAATAGATACAGCTATAGTAAATGCAATAGCAATCATCGTCAATAAGATGATTGCTTTTAGATATATTTTTGATCTATAGTGACTAGGTAATTTCATTTTTCACCTTAAAAGTATTATATTTAGTTTATTTTTCTTTTCTTACCCGCAATAATTCTTCTAAGTGCATTTAGTCTAATAAACCCTTCTGCATCTTTTTGATTATAAACTTCATCCTCTTCAAAAGTAGAATGTTCTTCACTATAAAGTGACATATCAGATTCTCTTCCTACAACTTCTACATTCCCTTTATAAAGTTTAATTCGAACATTTCCTTGAACAAACTTTTGAGTTGTATCAATTGCAGCTTGCATCATTTCACGTTCTGGAGAAAACCAAAAACCATTATAGATAAGTTCTGAATATTTGGCAATCATTCCATCTTTTAAATGTGCCTCTTCTCTATCTAAACATATAGATTCTATAGCTCTATGTGCTTTTAACATGATAGTTCCACCTGGAGTTTCATAACAACCTCTTGCTTTCATACCTACAAATCTATTTTCAACGATATCAAGTCGACCTATTCCATGTTTATTTCCATATTCATTCAATGTTCTAAGCATAGTAGCTGGAGATAGTTCTTTTCCATCTATAGATATTGGATCACCATTTTTATAACCAATTGTAATATATTCAGCTTCATCTGGAGCCTTTTCAGGAGATGTTGTCCATAACCACATAGAATCTTCTGGTTCATTCATTGGATTTTCTAAATGCAATCCTTCATAAGATATATGTAATAAGTTTGCATCCATAGAATATGGACTTACTGTTGGATTACCATCTTTATCTAGATGTTTTTGATCAATACTTATTCCATGTTCTCTAGCATAAGAAAGTAATTTTTCTCTTGAGTTTAAATCCCATTCTCTCCAAGGTGCAATAACTGTAATATCTGGATTTAAACCTAAATATCCAAGTTCAAATCTTACTTGATCATTTCCTTTTCCTGTTGCTCCATGAGATACTGCATCTGCACCCATTTTTGCTGCAATTTCAATTTGCTTTTTAGCAATAAGAGGTCTAGCAATTGATGTTCCTAATAAATACTCACCTTCATAAATTGCATTTGCTCTAAACATTGGGAATACATAATCTTTTACAAACTCTTCTTGAATATCTAAAATAAATATATTCTCAGGTTTAATTCCACAAGACAATGCTTTTTCACGAGCTGGTTCAACCTCTTCACCCTGACCTAAATCAGCTGTAAATGTTATAACTTCAGCATTATATTCATCTTGTAGCCATTTTAAAATAACCGATGTATCTAATCCACCACTATATGCCAATACTACTTTTTTAACTTCTTTTTTTAACAAAACTATCTCCATCAATATTATTATATTTTATCTATTTATTTTATCTAAAAACTTATTAAATTATATCTTAAATCGTGATCTCTTTAATATCAGAAATAGTTTTAAAACTATTATAAACTACTCCAATTAAATTTTTTCTATTAGTTTTTATTTTTTCATCTTCATGATTTACAAAAACATTATCAAAAAAACTATCAAGCTCAGTTTTTAAACTAAAAAGTGCATCTAACTCTTCATCAAAAGTTAAATATTTTTTATCTGTTATCTCTTTAAATTTATTGTATAAAATAGTTTCATTTTCATCTTCAAACAATGATTCATCAACTATTAAGTTATCATCTTCTGTTAAATCTTTTACAATATTTGCAACTCTTTTAAATGTAGTACTTATACTTTTAAAATCACTACTATTAACAATATTATCTAAAGCCTCAACTTTTAGACAAATATTAAAAATATCATTTCTACTTGTACTACTTAAAACAGACTTTATAATACTTGGATTTACTTTACTATATAACTTATAAATTCTTTCATTTAAAAACTCTACTAATTGATCTTTATTTAAGTTTTTATATTCATTTATAGAATCATCTATAATATTATTAATATCTAAATGTAATTTATGTTCATAACAAATTTTAAACATCCCTTGAGCAGCTCGTCTTAAGGCAAATGGATCTCTACTTCCTGTTGGAATCATACCAACACTAAATAGTCCCATTAATGTATCTAATTTATTTGATAAAGCAACTACACAACTAAAAGTTGTAGATGGAAGCTCACTATCCTCTCCATTTGGTAAATATTGTTCTTTTAAAGCTGTACAAATTTTTTCATCCATACCCTCTTGTTTAGCATAGTAATATCCCATAGTCCCTTGCAGATCAGTAAACTCATAAACCATATCTGTTAAAAGATCAGCCTTACTTATCATAACAGCATCTTCTATTAACTCTTTATCCATATTAATTTGTTCTGCTACTAATAATGCGATTTTAGATTCTCTTTCACATTTATTATATAAAGAACCTAGTCCATCAACAAAACTAACTTTTTTTAGTCCCTCATTATTTAATCCATTTTTAATATCATTTTTCCAAAAAAACATACCATCTGCAAGTCTTGGTCTTAATACTTTTTCATTTCCTGCAATAATATGTGTAAAATCAGTAGTGTATGAGTTTGAAACAACTATAAATTTATTTGTTATCTCACCATCTTTATAAACAGCAAAATATCTTTGGTGTTCTTTCATAGAACCTATAATAACTTCATTTGGTAACTCTAAAAACTCTTCATCAAAACTGCCTAGAAGTGCAGTTGGATATTCTGTAATAGCTACAATTTCATCTAAAAGATCTTCATCTATCTCAATTGTAATATCATTATTTTTTTGAAGATCATTCATCTGATCTAAAATTATTTTTCTTCTCTCATTTGGATATAAAATTACACCATTTTTATCAAGTTTACAAAAATAATCACCTGCAAAACTAAAATCAAATGGTTCATAAGATACCATTCTATGAGCAGAACTTGTCATTGTAGACTTTACACCATACAATTCTGCTTCAACTAAATCATCACCAAGTACAATACTTAGTCCACGAATAGGTCTTATAAAACTATCTGTTCTACTACCCCATCTCATCGATTTACCAAAAGTTAATTTTGATATAAATTCATTTACCATATCATTTAGAAGTTCAGATGATTTTTTACCTTTTATTGTTTCTTTAAAATATAAAAACTCTTTACCACCTCTATTTGCAACCTCAAGATTTTTAACATCTATACCACATTTTTTAGCAAATCCAAGTGCAGCACCTGTTGGTTTATCATCTTTATAAGCTATAGCTAATGGCGCACCCCACTGTTCTACCTCTTTATCCTCTTGTGCTACTTTGAATTCTCTATGCCAAAATACAAGTCGTCTAGGAGTATAGTAAAAATTAAATTCACATAATAAACCATTTGATTCTAATATATCAGCCCACTTTTTCTCAATATTTGGTAACTCTTTTAAAAATGGTATCGCTGGTAACTCTTCTACTACAATCTCTACTAATAATGGTTTTATCATATTATTTTTGCCCTTTTTTTATATTTTTTGCTTCATCTTCAGCTTTATCTAATCGTGCTTTATGTTTTGCCGTTTGTGTTTCATTCATACCTCTTAAAAAAATAAAAAGCACAAATGCTATTCCAACCCAAACTACTATATCTAATATCTCTTTCATACATCTCTTTTACTTAATTTATTGATTATTATTAATTATACTAAAAAACATTAAAGGTACAATTAATTTTTATATAACATCTATTATAACAACTAACTATCTTGGCAATCCAAATTTTTGAGTTACAAATTCTCCATCATCATTAAAAAAACAATAATAAAGAAAATCTTTTTTTACTTTTAAGCCAGCTAAATATCTTAATGCAATATTTGCTTGAAGTGATGCTATATTCATAACAATAGGGGTAGCTATTCCAGCTGGTTTATGATCAGATATATTAAAAACTGATTCAAATGATGAATCATTAAAGAAGCAAACCTGACCATTAAAAGCCTCAACACTTCCATACAACCAAGGAATATTCTTCTCTTTAGAAAACTGATCTATCTTTGCACGAACAGGTAAATTATCTGTAGCATCAATTATCAAGTCATACATATCATTATCTTTACAAAATATTTCAAAATCCATATCAAAAGAGTTAACCTCTACATATGGACAACGACTTATAATTAGTTCTTTTAAAACTGTAGATTTATTTTTACCATCATCTCCAATTTTAAATGCAATTTGACGATGAATATTATGTATTCCTACTTCATCAAAATCAACTAAATCAATCTGCCCTATTCCCGAAGCTCCAAGTGCAATACCTAAACTACAACCTAAACCGCCACAACCGATAATAGCTATCTTTTTATGTTTTAATAACTTTTGGGTATCTTCTCCCCATAGCTGTATCTGTCTATTAAAATAATTATTAAAATTTTCCATTAACTCTTCTTTAAACTAAAACTTAAAACTAAGGCAGATATAGGAACAATAATAAATCCAAATACATAAGAATAAACATGTAATATTTCATTATTTTTTAGATAAAAAAATCCAACTATTAAACCAATATATCCAAAAATCCTATACAATGATGACATTCCACTAAATCCAGCTTTAAAATTTGCCATATGATTTTGTTTGACTGGTTTCATTGCCTCTTTTATCTCTTGAGGTGTTGCATCTTTTATCTCAATTTGTTCAATTTCAGGAGAATATAAATCATACTTATCATCCATTTTATCAAGTTCATCATAATTATCATCTTCATTTAGATGATCCTTTGCTCTTGCCTTAATATTTTGTTGGTATCCAAGATATGAACCTATAGTTACCATCAAAGAGCTAAAAAATGCTATTTGTGTATTTATAAGCCAATCACTATGACCCGATAACATACAAAAAAGTATAACCCCAAAATCAATAATAAAGAATATTTTTAAAGCTTTATTTTTCATCTTCTTCTTTATAACCATGCTCCATAGCATATTTATATTTTGGATCTTGAGCTAATTTATCTAGATCTTTTTTAGCTCTTTTATATGCCTTTTGTACATTTAATATTGCAGCTGATATTCCATAAGCTACACCAACCCATAATGTCCATGTATATCCAGTCCAACTCTTAAGTAAAAGACCAAGACCAACTCCAAGACCAATAGCTATTACTATTGATATCCCTAAAGACATATTATCTAATGCTTCTAATTTATCTTTATGCTTAGGTATTTCTGGAGTTTCTTTATCTATCTCGCTATTATTTTTATTTTCTATTTCAGACATAAATAATATCTAATCTATATATGTACAACAGTAATCTGTAATTTCAAGAACTTTTATATTAAAACTTGAATTTGCAGGTACTTCAAAATACTCTCCACCTTTTATAGTTTCTTTATTACTGTCATCTGGGAATTCAACCTCTACACAACCTGCAAGTATCTCCATATGTTCAGCTTTTTCAGTTCCAAATGTATAACTTCCAGGCATCATAATACCTAATGTTTTTATAGATCCATCTGCTTCTACAACTGTTCTACTTGTAACTTGTCCATCAAAGTATTGATTAGCTTTTTTAACTATAGTAGCATTACCAAATTCCTCTGAAGGTGTTATAGCCATCTCATAATCAACAACTTTTGTTTCAATACCATTATTTTTAATAAACTCTACTACTGGAATATGATTTTCATGCGTTGCATAAGAGTTTAAAGCATCTTTATCATCTAATATAACTGTAATTGATAAATCAAAAGCACGATCACTTTGTGCAAAATTTATACCAACTTCCAATCCTCTTATAAAATCAATTTGATCTTTTAGACTATTTAATTTATCTATAAATAGATCTTTTTGTGTAAAGTTTTCTGGTAATTTAAAAAATACTATATGTTTTATCATTTTATTTCCTTTTCTTTTATAATTTTTTCATAACTTTAGATGCTGCATCTATACATGCATCTATATCATCATTTGTCATACTATCACATATAAATCCTGTTTCATATTGACTACATGCAAAGTAAAAACCTTTTTTTAACATCTCATTATGAAATTTTGCAAATCTATCAAAATCACAAAGACCTACTTCTGCCATATTTGTAGGCATTGTTTCACAAAAGAAAAATCCAAACATAGAACCTCTTGTATCTACTTGTAAAGATATATTATTTTTCTTTGCAACCTCTTTTAATCCTTGAGTTAGCCTTACAGCTTTTTTATTTAATCTTTTATATATATTTTTATCAGCTTTTAATTTTTGTAAAGATTTAAGTCCTGCTGCCATAGCTACTGGATTTCCACTTAATGTTCCTGCTTGATAAATCGCTCCATTTGGACTAAGTTGATCCATTATTTCAGACCTACTTGCAAAAGCACCTACGGGCATACCAGCACCTATTACTTTACCAAATGTAACTATATCGGGCACAGTTTTTACTATTCCAGAGGCTCCTTTTAATGACGCTCTAAATCCAGACATAACTTCATCAAAAATCAGCAATGCTCCATACTTATCACAAAGTTTTCTACAAGTTTTTAAAAACTTTTGGGAAGCAGGAACTAATCCCATATTTCCAGCAATTGGCTCTATAATAATACATGCGATATCTTTATTTTCTTTGAAACATTTTTTAAGTTGCTTAATATTGTTATATTCACTAAGTATTGTATGATTTATCAAATCAGCTGGAACACCAGGACTTGAAGGTGCTCCAAATGTTGCCATACCACTTCCGGCACTAACTAAAAGCGAGTCACTATGCCCATGATAACAACCTTCAAACTTGATAATATTATCTCTTGAAGTTACACCACGTGCAAGTCTAATAGCACTCATAACTGCTTCTGTACCACTACTTACAAATCTAACTTGATCAATATTATCAAACATATCAACTATTTCAGTTGCAAGTTTTGTTTCAAGTTCTGTAGGAGCTCCAAATGATAGACCATTTTTTACTGTTTTTTGTACAACTTTTTCTATATCTTTATCACAATGTCCAAATATAAGAGGACCCCAACTTTGTACAAAATCAAGATATTTATTTCCATCAATATCTTTTAAATAACTACCTTTTCCAGAAGCTATAAAAGGTGGTGTTCCACCAACTGAACCGAAACTTCTTACAGGAGAATCTACTCCACCAGGTATAACACACTTTGCTTCTTTATACGCTTTTATACTTTTATCAAACATTTTTATCCTAAATCTATATTATTTTATTTATTATATCATATTTCAAATGAAAGTTTTTTTCATCACCTTAGACCAGCTTCTATCAATGTTTTTTTTCACATACGAAATAGTATGAGGTACTGTACACTTTGAACAATCTTGATGTATAAAATCTTTTGTTACTATAGTACCTCCATCTGATGAATCTATATCACAAAAACTTTTTTTACTATCCACTCTAAAATTTGGGCAAGCACATAGGTAACAATTTAAGTGCTCTATCTCATGACATTTTTTATTTTTTTCATACAGTACACAAAAGTCTTTCTCTTTGATCTTCATATTATCAAAATCAAAATACTCTATAATTTCATCATCACTCAAGTGTACTAGTTTATCAACTATTGCTTTATGCTTTATACTATGCTTTTCATGCCAAGATTGATAAGACATCTAATCAAATTTTCCAACAGCACAAGATACAAAACTTTTTGCTTTTGTATTTATAGTTTGAAATGTTGATAACTCATCACTAACTAGTGGATAACCCAAACTTCGAAGTTTTAATTTTAAAACTTCCAAATCTATATTCTTTTTATCTATTATGATCTCTCTTGGAGTTTTTTCTAAATTTATTTCTACTTCTCCATAATCTTCACTAAGTGCTTTTTTTAATGTGTTAGCACATCCTCCACATTTTACATTTTCAACTTCAAATATTTGTTTCAATTTCTAACCTTTTTATTTATAATTTTAATATAACTGATATAAGGATTATAACATACAATCCAAGTATAAGTTTTTTATATGATTTAAGGTTTATCATATTTTTAATTTTTATACCAAAGTATACACCAAAAAGTGATGCAATTCCTACTATAGTTCCTTCAAAATATAACATATGACCTACTAAGCTCAATGATATAAACCCAGCAATAGAACTAAAAACTACAAAAAATAATCCTAAAGATGAAGCATCTTTAAGGTTATAATACATATATCCTACAAGTATAGGTGTAAGCATCACAGAACCACCTACTCCAATACTCATAGCAATAAGCCCTATAAAAAAACCTATAATTAATAATGATAATTTATTATGAGTTTTACGCTCTTTTTCTACAAAAATATTTGTTATAGAAATTCTGTAAATAGCTAGTGATACTATTGTTAAAAATAAATATTGTAAATATATACCTTCTATATTTGATACAATCATTCCACTTAAAAGACCACCAATAAATCCACCAGTACCAATAATAAAGCCATCTTTCATAACAGATTTATTTTTTTTATAATTTAAAAAACTACCAAAAATAGATGTAAATACCATCTGTAAAATTGATATAGCTACTGCATTTTTCATTGTAAATCCTGCAAATAAAAGCATAGGGATAAGAACCATACCCCCACCTACTCCAAAAAATCCTGCTATAAAACCAGTAATAATACCAAAAATAGCAAGTAAAAATATCATCTAATCTTTCTTCATAGCATCAATAAAGTTTTCATATATCACTTCAAGCTCAGCATCTTCTTTTGATACATCAATATTATCTTGCTCTTTTATTGCATGTTCTAAAACTGCAACTCTTTTTAATAAATATGCAAACATCTCTTTTGATATATCTGGTAATTCATTATGATCGAGTAATTGTGAAGTTGTTTTTTTCCTTTTTATAACACGAGCAGGAACACCTACAGCAGTACAATGATCTTGTACATCTTTTACAACTACAGAGTTTGCACCAATTTTACTATGCTCTCCTATTACTATATCTCCTAAAACTTTTGCTCCACTTCCTATTACTACATTTGATTTTATTGTAGGGTGTCTTTTCCCATGACTTAAACTCACTCCTCCTAGTGTTACACCTTGATATATAAGAACATCGTTTTCAATTATTGTTGTTTCCCCTATTACTACACCAAAACCGTGATCTATAAATACTCTTCTACCTATAGTTGCACAAGGATGAATATCTGTATTTGTAAGTAATTGGGAAAATCCACTACAAATTCTAGCAAATCTTTTAAAACCTTTTTTATATAATCTATTTGATATTCTATAATTAACTATTGCCCAAACACCTGGATAGTTAAAAATAAGTTCTAATTTTGAATGTAATGCAGGGTCGTTTTTTTTGGGTATTGAAAAATCTTCTTTGATAAGTTCCCATAAACCTATTTGTTTATTCATCTATTTACTTCCTTCTAAAATTTTAAAATATTCTTCTCTATTTATCTCTTTTGCTCCTAAAGAAGCTAAATGTTCATTATATACTTGACAATCTATAAGTTTGATACCATTTTGTTTTGCTTGGTTACATAAATAATAAAAAGCAACTTTTGAGGCATTTGGTATTTTACTAAACATACTCTCTCCACAAAAAATATCACCTATAAGTATTCCATAAAGTCCACCAACTAACTCATCATCTAAATAACACTCAATACTTGTAGCCATACCTAACTTATACAGATTTGTATATGCTTTAATAAATTCTTCACTAATCCAAGTATCATCTTCATTTTTTCTTTTTATATTTGCACAATTTTTTATAACATCTTCAAAATTTTCATTTGACTTTATAATAAAATTTTTATTTTTAATAACTCTTTTTAAACTTTTTGATACTTTAAATTCGTCAGGATACAATACCATTCTCTTTTGTGGACTAAACCAATGAATATAATTATATTCATCAATATACCAAGGAAATAGTCCATTTTCGTAAGCCAATTCTAATCTTTGAGGATGAAAATCTCCACCTATGCAAACCAGATCATCTTTCATCATATCTAAAGTTGGAAATTCAAAATTTTCATCATCTAGAAGATATATCTTATTTTGGGAATCTAATATTTTCATTGTGCTATTACTGTTTTTAAATAACTATTATCATTTATATATTTTTTTAATATACTTTGTAACTCTTTATTATCTACCTTATTTATAAGGTTATCTAAAAGTTCATCTTTATCATAATCTAAATCTTCAAATATCTCTATAATAGATTGTGATTCTATAAAGTTTTCAATTTTCATAATACCATTTTCAAATACAACATTAAGTTGAGATGGTGAACTAAAAAGGTTATGCTTCATCCCTAATATATCTTGATAAGCACCAACAAGAAAAAATCCTATAAAATAATCTTCACAAGAGAGATCAACATCATGAAGATATAATGGCTTTTTTGAATCAAATGGTATCTCCCCATCACTATCACAAGTTATATCCCATATATTTGCACTTCTTGTAGCTTTTTTATCAAGATGTGTTATTGGCATGATGGGAAACTCTTGCCCTATTCCCCAAAAATCAGGTAAAGAAGAAAATATAGAAAAGTTTAACAGATACTTCTCTTGTATTCTATCATCAAGTTGTTTCAACTCCTTATCATCACTAATATCTACAAGATTTATAGCTTTTTTTATAATAAGATGAGTTAAAACTTCAGCATTACTTCTATCTATTAAATCTACATATCCTAAATCAAACAAAGTTAGTATAGACTCTAAATGCTCTAATGCATCATGCATATACTCCTTTGCACTATTTTTTGTGATATCATCATATAAAGAGTTCATCTCAACTATTAAAGGTGGATTTTCATCTTTTAATTTTAAATTTGATTTATTATATTCACTTGAATATAGTTCAAGTGTAGGAGCTATTAAAACTGTACTAGGAGCTGATATAAATCTACCTGATTCTGTAAATATATTTGGCTCTTGGACACCATTTTTAATAGCAATATCTTTTAAAGTAAATACTACATCACTTGCAAATTCTTTTAGACTATATTGTATCTGTTTCTCTTGTGATGAATACTCTATAGCCAATCCACCACCTATATTTATACTATCAAGTTTATCTGCACCCATTTTTTTTAATTCTGCATATATATGACCTGATTCTTTTAATGCTTTTTTTAAAGGGGTAATAGTACTCATAGATGAACCAATATGAAAATGTATCATTTTAAGTACATTCTCTAATCCATTCTCCTTTAACATATCAAAAGCTTCTAAAATCTCCATAGAACTTAAGCCAAATTTAGAGTTTATTCCACCACTTTTTGCCCATGTTCCACTTCCTGAACTATGAAGTCTTACACGAAGTCCAATATTTGGAATTGGTAAATTTAACTCTTTATGAACCTCTATTATTGTTTGAAGTTCATTTAATCCCTCAATAGTAAGTGTTATATTATGACCTTGAGCAAGTGCAATAAAACCCAATGTTATCATCTCTTTATCTTTAAAACCATTTACTGTAATAGGTGCATTTTTATTGTTATATGACATAGCTAATAACAACTCTGCTTTACTACCAGCTTCAAGACCATAATTTAGATGAAAACTACTTTGTAACATTGGTAAAATATAGTTTGGTAATTGATTTACTTTTAGAGGAAATACAGCATAAAAAGATGAGTTATATTTATACTCACTAATTGCATCATTAAATGTTGTGTACAATTTATCTATTTGATTTTGAGTGATATGAGGAAATCTAAGAAGAAGTGGTCCAGTTAAACCATCATCTCTTACAGTTTTTACTATATCTATCAAAGATGGAGTTGATACATTGTTTAATTTTACAACACCATCTTCAATGATAAAATTATCATCACCCCAAATATCTAAACCATAATTATTCACTTTATTTAAAACTCTTCTAAACTTATAGTTTTTTCTTCTTTAGTAGTGAAATCTTTTGTCCAAATAGTACCATTTGTTAACTCATCATCACCTATTAGTGCTATTTTAGTTGCCCCTTGTTTTTGAGCATTATTTAGATGTTTACTAAAACTTCTAACTTTATAGTCTGTTATTACTTTTTGGTTATCTCTTTTATCATAAACAGCAGAAAAAACCATATCTACGGCATCTTCACTCATAGCACCTATATATAAAACTTCTTCTGTAGACTCTGGTTTAACAATAAGTTCTAAAAGTCTCTCAATACCTATTGCAAAACCAACAGCAGGTGTAGTCTTTCCACCTAAAAATTCTACAAGTCTATCATATCTTCCGCCACCAGCTATTGCACTTTGAGCACCGATATTATCACTTACAAACTCAAAAGCAGTTTTAGTATAGTAATCTAGTCCACGAACTAAATTTGAATCAACTTCATATTCTATACCATTGTTTTCTAATATATTTTTTAGTTTCTCAAAATCACTATTACAAATACTACATAAATTTTCAGTGATACTTGGAGCATCACTTAACTCTTTTTTGCAAGATTCATTCTTACAGTCAAGTACTCGTATTGGGTTTGTAGTTATTCTTCTATTACAATCTTCACAAAGAGATAAATCTTTTAAATACTCTACTAGTCCATCTTTATACTGAGGCATACAATCTTTACAACCAAGAGAATTCAACTGTAGTTTAAAACCAATTCCAAAGAAATTTAACATCTCGCTTATCATAAGGATAATTGTAGCATCTTCATATACACTAGCTTCACCAAAAGATTCACAACCAAATTGGTGAAATGATCTTAGTCGTCCTTTTTGAGGTCTTTCATATCTAAACATAGACCCATGATAATAAACTCTATTTATCCCACCTGCTCTATCTTTTTTATTTTGAACAAACCATCGTACAACTCCAGCAGTTCCTTCAGGTCGTAGACATACATCATGTTCACCTTTATCAATAAACTGATACATCTCTTTTGAAACTATATCACTACTCTCACCTACACTTCTTTTAAATAAAGCAGTCTCTTCTAAAAGTGGTGTTTCAATATAACCATATCCATATCTCTTTGCTATTGCCGCACAATTTTCTATAAAATAATTAAAAAGTTCGCTATCATTATCTATAATATCTTTCATACCTCTAAGGCTTTGGATGTTTGCCATGTTTGTAATTTCCTTACATTTAATCTATTAAATGGAGGGTATCATAAATTTGCTTTTAAGTTAATATAGTAATTTTCTATCTTTTTATTTTTATGTTTAATTGCACCTTTTATTAAAATATCACACTTTTTAATTATCATATTTCGTACATCATCTGCATAATTAGAGTTTAAGTGTTTTTGTAAAGATTGTATTCTAAAAGTATCCATTAAAGGTGTGGTAAAAGATAGTTGCTCTTTATGTCCAGCAATCTTTTTTATCAATTGTTTATCTATAATTCCTAATTCATACTTATGTAAAATTCTTAGCCATAAATCATAATCCTCACAAACTTTTAAATTTTCATCAAATAATCCCACATCATCAAGTATAGATTTATGTATCATTACAGTTGATGCACCAATTAAAGTATTTGCAATATTTTCTTTAAAACAAAATCCAGATTGTTTTTGTTGATGCTTTTTTTGTTTTATAATTTTATTATTGAATAACCATTGTTCCAAAGTATGAGAAAATAAAATATTTGAATGTTTTTTATGGAATAATACTTGCTCTTCTATTTTTGTAGTTTCCCAAAGATCATCACTATCTAAGAAACATATCCAATCATTTGAAGATAGTTTTATACCTCTATTTCTAGCACTAGAAACTCCACTATTTTTTTGCATTATATATTTGATTTTATTTGTAGATATTAATCTTTCTAATACATCTTTTGTTTTATCAGTTGATCCATCATCTATGACTATTATTTCATCTACTTTAGTTGTTTGATCTAAAACTGTTTGTATAGTTTCTACTATAAAATTTTCTCTATTATATGTTGGGATTATGACACTAATTTTCAACTTATTATCTTTTTTTTAATGGATTTAGTAGTTTTTTTATTTTTTTAGGAATCTGTCCCATTTTTAATTCTGTTTTTTTAATAAAAACATTTTTATTATCAAATTTATTTACATACAATATATTTTTTTTAATATCAAAACTTATCGCTTTATAAGTAAAACCATTATCTTCAAAAGTTATATTTAAATTATCCATTTTATTTCCAATTTATTTTTTATTATTATATCTTAAAAAGTTCTAAACTTTATATTATCACTATTTTCAACACTATTATTTTCGATATAATTATTTTCAATATTTTGTAATTCATAATATATTTTATTTGTATCATCAGTTATAAATAATCTTGATATTCCTGATAACATAATACTTAATATAACTAATGATATCAATACTTCAAAAAGTGTAAAACTATTTTTATTCAAAACATCCCCTTATTTTAAATTATATCAAATAATATATTAGATAAAATGTATTTTTATTATAAAGGACAACAATGCAAAAAAGAATTTTATTGGCTAGTTTGATAGCTTTATCTATATCTGTGTTTTCAGGATGTAGTTCAAAAAAAGAGGCACAAGAATACAATAAACCTGCAGTTTATTGGTACAATAAAATGATAAAGCAAATATCAAACAACCAAATAGATGAAGCAGATGATACATATACTTCTTTAGAATCTGAACATAGAAATTCCCCTTTATTACCAAGTGCAATTATGATTATTGCAAATGCTCATATGGATGACGAAGAATATCAAATGGCAAATTTTTATTTTGATGAGTATCTTAAAAAATTTGCACTTAAACAAGATGCAGATTATATTAGATTTTTAAAAATAAAATCTAACTTTCTAGCTTTTAAAAACGAGTTTAGAGAACAAGAACTTTTAAGTAAAACATTGGTAGAAACTGATAAATTTATCAAACTTTATCCTAATTCACAATACATTTATGTAGTTAAATCTATTAGATCAAGATTATATATGGGAAAAGCTATATTTGACAAAGAGATATCTGATCTTTATGGTAGAATTGATAAACCAGCAGCTCAAACTATTTATGCAACAAAAGCTAAAGAAAATTGGAAAGATTTAAATTCTATAGATCCAGTTAATACACCTTGGTATAGAGCTATATTTGAATAGTACTAAAGGTATATAATATGCAATTAAAAGATTATGATAGTTTTCCAGATAGATTACCTATACTTGTAGAGGATAGTATTTTCTTATATCCATTTATGATCGCTCCAATATTCATAAGTGATGAACAAAATATTAATGCAATAGAATATGCAATAAATAATAATAAACTAATAACAGTAGCAATTAGTAAAAATACTACAGACAAAACATCAAAAGAGTTTTATAATGTCGCTGTTGTTGGAAATATCATGAGGAAAATTACACTTCCTGATGGTAGAATAAAAATTCTTTTTCAAGGATTAGAAAAAGTTGATATCAAAGAGATTGTAAATGGTTCACCACTAATGGGAATTGTAGATATTTTACCAACAGTACCATATGATGAAAATAAAATAAAAGCTATATTAGAGATTTTAAAACTAAATATAGATAAACTTTCAAAAATAAATACAAAATTTCCAATAGATCTAATAAAAACAATTGAAGAGAGTACTGATCCAATTAGAGTAGCAGATTTAGTTTCTTCTGTTATTAGAATTACAAATGATGAAGCATATAATCTATTTAAAGAAACAAGCATAGATACAAGACTACTAGGAATCATTGAGCATATTAAAAAAGAGATTGAGAGTTTTAAACTTAAAAATGAGATAAATAAAAAGGTAAATACCAAACTTGATAAACATCAAAAAGAGTATATATTAAAAGAACAATTAAGAACTATTCAAAAAGAATTAGGAAGTGATAACAACAGAGATAAAGAGATCTCTATTTTTAAAAAATCACTTAAACTATTAAAACCATTTATGCCAAAACAAGGCTATAAAGAGACAAAAAAACAGATTCAGAAATTAGCACGAATGCACCCTGATAGTGGAGATGCATCAACTATTCAAACATATATAGAACAAATACTTGAGATACCTTTTGGTAAAAAAGCTGATGAATCTATTGATGTAAAAGATGTAGAAACACAATTAAATAAAGATCATTATGCTTTAACTGAACCAAAAGATAGAATTATTGAATTTTTTGCAGTAAAACAGTTACTAGAAAAAAGAAAAATAAAAACTGATAAAAATAATAGTACAGTTTTATGTTTTGTAGGACCCCCTGGAGTTGGTAAAACTTCATTGGCAAACTCTATTGCATCGGCTTTAAAACGACCACTTGTAAGAATTGCACTTGGTGGGATGGAAGATGTAAATGAACTAAGAGGACATAGACGAACATATGTAGGAGCTATGCCTGGTAGAATTGTACATGGACTAACAACTGCTAAGACCATGAATCCAGTAATAGTTCTAGATGAGATTGATAAAATATCTAGTAATCACAGAGGTGATCCAACCTCTGTGATGCTTGAAATTTTAGACCCTGAACAAAATGACAATTTTAGAGACTTATATTTAAACTTTGATATAGATTTAAGCTCATGTATTTTTATAGCAACTGCAAATAATGCTGGAAATATACCTGCACCACTTAGAGATAGAATGGAATTTATAGAGATAAGTAGTTATACTCCAAGTGAGAAATTTCATATTGCTAATAACTATTTAATTCCACAAGAGATTAAGAAACATGGATTAAAAAAATCTGAAATAACTTTAAGTAAACCAACCATAGAACTAATTATTGAAAAGTTTACAAGAGAAGCAGGTGTAAGAAATTTAAGAAGAGTATTTGGTAAACTTTATAGAAAAGTTGCAAAAAAACTTATGTATGAAGAGGATACAAAAAAAGTATCAATAAATACTAAAAATCTTGAAGAGTATCTTGATAATCCAGTTTTTGAGATAGATCCAGCTGATAAAACAAATAGTGTAGGTGTAGGAAATGGTCTAGCTTGGACAAGTGTTGGCGGTGATGTACTTAAAATTGAAGCTGTAAAATTTACAGGAAAAGGTAACTTATCTCTTACTGGAAATATGGGTGATGTTATGAAAGAATCTGCAAGAATTGCACATAGTGTTGTAAAAAGTTTAATTGATAAGAAAAAACTAAAAAATGCTACATTTAAAAATAGTGATATCCATATGCATATTCCAGAAGGTGCTACACCAAAAGATGGACCAAGTGCTGGGGCAATCATGGCACTTACTATTGCCTCTATTTTAAGTGGTAGAAAAATAAAAGCTGATTTAGCAATGACTGGTGAACTTACACTTACTGGTAAAATACTTCCAATAGGTGGACTAAAAGAGAAACTAATTGCTGCTCATAAAGCAAAAATGAAAAAAGTTTTAATACCTATGAAAAACTATAAAAGAGATTTAAAAGATATACCTGACGAAGTTAAAAATGATATTGAAATAGTATCAATTAATAAAATTGAAGAGGTATTAGAACACGGTTTAGTATAGATAAATAGGAAAATAAGTGGATAGAATAGAACATATACAAGAACTTATAGACAACAAAGAGTTTAAAAGTACTAAAAAACAAAGTATTATTGTAAATAATTTCTTTTCACTTATTACTATTATTATGATGTCTATAGCTATAATTTTATATGTAAATTATGTTGTTCCTGCCCAACAAGCTAAAAAACAAAGAGAAAAAAAGATATTAGAAATTAAAAAAAACTTAGATCTAAGAGCAAAAAGAATTGCTCTATCTCATAAACTTAATTCTCCTAAAAAAACTATAAAAGAAAATAAAAATGAAACAAAATAATATAACAGCTACAAATATTATAATTTTAATTACAATTATCATGTATGGTGTACAAAACACTATGGAAAATGGAAGTTTATACTTAGGATTAAATATCTATTTCTTTAAAGCTGAGCTTTATTATCAACTTCTTTCTACTATGTTTACACATGGTGGTATTGCCCATATACTTATGAATATGTTTGTATTATTTCAATTTGGAAATATGATAGAAAAAGCTATTGGAATACCTAAATATCTATTTTTATATTTTATTGGAGGTATTCTTACTTCAATTGGTAGCTTAGCATATATGTATTATTCTGGTGACTGGTCAAATCTTGTTGGGGCTAGTGGTGCTATTAGTGTACTAATTGGTTGGTTAGCACTAAAAGATAATTATCAAAGAAGTGGTTTAATTGTATGGATACTTTTAATATCTTTTGCACCACTACTTTTAGGACTTCCTGTTGCTTGGTATTCTCA
>CAZLZQ010000027.1:0-16899 GCA_964564065.1 uncultured Arcobacteraceae bacterium
GTTATTCTGTATTTGCTGGTGTTGGTGAAAGAACAAGAGAAGGAAATGACCTTTATTTTGAAATGAAAGATTCTAATGTACTTGATAAAGTTGCATTATGTTATGGTCAAATGAGTGAGCCTCCAGGAGCAAGAAATAGAATTGCACTTACAGGTCTTACAATGGCAGAATACTTTAGAGATGAAGCTGGACTAGATGTTCTTATGTTTGTTGATAATATTTTTAGATTTGCACAATCAGGTTCTGAAATGTCAGCACTTCTTGGAAGAATACCTTCAGCTGTTGGTTACCAACCAACTTTAGCTAGAGAGATGGGTATGTTACAAGAAAGAATTACAACAACTAAAAAAGGTTCTATTACTTCTGTTCAAGCTGTTTATGTACCAGCGGATGATTTAACTGATCCAGCTCCTGCTTCTGTTTTTGCTCACTTAGATGCAACAACAGTTCTTAACAGAAAAATTGCAGAAAAAGGTATTTATCCTGCTGTTGATCCTCTTGATTCAACTTCAAGAATATTAAGTGCAGATGTACTTGGTGATGAGCATTATAACACTGCTAGAGGTGTTCAGTCTTTATTACAAAAGTATAAAGATCTACAAGATATTATTGCTATTCTTGGTATGGATGAATTAAGTGAAGCAGATAAATTAGTAGTTGATAGAGCAAGAAAAATTGAAAAATTCTTATCTCAACCATTCTTTGTTGCTGAAGTATTTACAGGAAGTCCTGGAAAATATGTTGAACTTTCTGATACAATTAAAGGATTTAAAGGTATTTTAAGTGGTGAGTTTGATCATATGCCAGAGAATTCATTTTATATGGTTGGTGGAATAGATGAAGCTATTGCAAAAGCAGAAGGTATGAAAGCGTAATTCGCTTGTCAGGGGTTAATAAATATGGATACAATTAAATTATCAATTGTTACGCCAAATGGAGAAATTTTTTCTGGTGATGTTAAGACTGTAACATTACCAGGAAAAGAGGGAGAGTTTGGGGTTTTACCTAAACATGCTTCTTTAGTTTCTGCATTAACTGTAGGTGTGATAGAGATAGAAAAGAAAGATGCTGCGAAAGATATTATAGCTATCAACTGGGGACATGTTAGAGTTTCAGAAGATTCTGTAGATATCTTAGTAGATGGTGCTGTTTCTTTATCAACCAATTCTAATTCAGATATTTCTGCTAAATTAGAAGAAGCAAAAAAACTAGTTAATTCTGTTAAAGATGCTAATGTTTCTATGGCTGCCGTAGAAGCAAAAATTAATTCATTCGTATAATTAATATATGTTTGATACATTATTAAATTATTTAGAAGGTAGTACCGTAATATCTTTAGGGGTATTAGTGGTATTATCTATCTATTTTATACTAACATTTTGGATTTTTATCTACAAATATATTCAATTATCTTCAAGTATTTCAGTTGAAAAAGAGGAACTTAATTCTATAGTTGCAAGAGATGCAATGATAAATCCACTTTCAAAAATTGGACACTGTATAGGTAAAACACAAATTTCAAAAGAGTTTTTAAATGTTTGTGAAATATCATTGATTAGGGAGGCCAGTAGTGGTGTTTCTTGGTTATCAATTATATCATCGACTGCTCCATTTATAGGTTTATTTGGTACAGTTATAGGTATTTTAGAATCATTTGCAAAGTTTTCTACCGTTAGTAAAGTTAGTTTCTCCGTAATTGCACCTGCAATTAGTGAGGCATTAGTTGCAACAGCTGCAGGTATTTTTGTAGCAATTTTTGCATATACCTTTCATCAAATTACAATAAGAAAAATATACGAATTTAATACATATATAAAGTCGCAGATAGATATAATATTAGCTAGGAACTAATTTGTATGTATGATTTTAATCAAAAACCTGATCTAAATATTACACCATTAGTAGATGTTATGCTTGTTTTACTAGCAATACTTATGGTTACTGCTCCTGTCTTAGAATATGAAGAAAATATTAATCTTCCTAAAGGAAGTAAATCAAAAAAAATTGAACAAAATAAAAAAATTGATATTTTAGTTACTAGTTCTAGATTAATAGTAATTAATAAAGCTAAATACAAGTTTTTAAATTTCGCTGATAGTTTTATCCTTTTTTCAAAAGATAAAGATAGAAACACTCCAGTACATATAAGAGCTGATAAAAATTTAAAATATGAAGATGTAATATATATTTTAAAAACAGTAAAAGAAGCTGGATTTTTTAAAGTTGCTTTGATTACCGATGGATAATAATAAGAGTTTAATTCTTTCTGCCTTAATATCAATTTCTTTATATTTTATATTTATTTTTATAATATTTTTTTATTCAAAGTCTACTTATGTAAAAAAAATAGATGCTATTAGTAAACCTACTGTTTTACAGTTGGATATAATAATGGATAAACCAAAAGAAGAAGAGAAAAAAGTATTATTTAGTGAAGTTAAAAAAAGTACAGAAATTGCAAAAAAAGTTGTAAAAAAATCTACATCTTCAAGTATTAAAAAAAGATCAAATTTAAAGTCGCTTTTTGCAAATGTAAAAACAAGTGCTAAAAAAGTTAGAAAAAAACAAGTTTCTACTGTTAAAAAAAGTAGTATTTCAAGTAGATTTAAATCTAAATTTGAAAAAGAGAGAAAAACAGAAAGTTTAAAACTTTCCAAACTACTAAAAAATAAACAAGGTAAACAAAATAAAAACATAGCAACAGAATCTAAAAATGAGAGTGATCCATATTTTTCTAATATCTATCAAATATTATCTAATAGATGGAAACCAACTATATTTTATAATGATTTGAATGCAAAAGTTTTAGTTTCTATATCTAATAATGGAATATTTAGTTATCACTTTGTACAATACTCTAATAATGTAGGATTTGATAATCAGTTAAAAGAGTTTCTTGATAGTGAGTCTTTAAAAAAGTATCCAATAAGTCCAAAAAACAAGTCTATAAAAATTGAAATTTTATTTCATTCAAAAGGTTAAATATGTTAAAAAAAATAATATTATTATATATAGTGTTTGTAACTTCTTTATTTGCTATAGATGCAACTATGGAGATAACAAAACAGAAAGCTACTTTACCAACAATTAGTGTAATAGTTTCTTCAAATATAAATGTAAGTTCTAAAGTTTCAAAAAATATTTCAACGTTGGTTGTTAAAGATCTTTTAGTAAGTGGTCATTTTAACAATAGTGAAGTTGTAATTGATAATAAATATGATGTTACACCTAACTATAAAATACTTAAACAAAATGGTATTGATCTATACTTATTATTACAAATTAAAAGTAATAATCTAAATGGTTTAATTGTAAATTCTAAATTATATGATGTAAATACAAATCAATTAGTATTAAATAAATCATATTCTACTTCTAATAAAACAAGATATCCTTTTTTATCACATAAAATGGCAATTGATATAAATGATTATTTGGATGCACCATCTATTAAGTGGATGGATAAGTTTGTAATCTTTTCTAGATATCTAAATGCTAAAGAGAGTGAAATTGTTGTATCTGACTATACTTTAACTTATCAAAAAGTTGTTGTTAAAGGTGGATTAAATATTTTTCCAAAATGGGCGACACAAAAGCAAGAAAATTTCTACTATACAACTTATAAATATTCTCAACCTACATTAGTAAAACAAAATTTATATACTAAAAGAACTGAAAAATTACTTTCTAGTGATGGTATGATTATATGTTCTGATGTTAGTAAAAATGGTAACAAACTTATTTTAACAATGGCCCCTAATTCACAGCCAGATATTTATATTTATGATGTTAAATCAAGATTAAAAACAAGAATTACTAAATATAATGGAATTGATGTTGGTGGTAATTTTGTAGATAATGATAAAAAGATTGTTTTTGTTTCCGATAGATTAAAATATCCTAATATCTTTGCAAAAAAAATTGGTGAGAAAGGTGTTGAAAGATTAATTTATCATGGAAGAAATAATTCTCAATGTACAACATATAATAATTATATAGCTTACGCAAGTAGAGAAACTGATAATGAGTTTAATTCAAATTCATTTAATCTATATTTGATATCAACTCAAAGTGATTATGTAAGAAGATTAACTACAAATGGTAGAAACCAATTTCCAAAGTTTTCATCAGATGGTCAGTCAATTTTATATATAAAAAATGATAGAAATAATAGTTATCTTGGGATTATTAGAATTAGTTATAATAAAAGTTTCTTATTTGCATTAAAAACAGGAAAGTTACAGTCAATAGATTGGTAGTTATAAAATTTTAAGTATCAATAGTGTAGAATAAAATAAAAATTTACTTATAAAAGGAATTTAAGATGAAAAAAACTTATAAAAATGTATTATTAAGTTTATGTGCAGTTAGTTTATTAGCAGGTTGTGCATCAAAAGATGTAGAGTATGAGGGTACATCTTCTAATACTACACCTACAAAAAGTAGTATAGATAATAAAATGGATAGTATCTCTGGTTCAGATGAACAATCTGTAGATGGTGCTATGAGTGAAAATAGTAATACTATGAATCACGCAATGGCAAATATATCAAAAGATAGAAATAGAGTTGATAGTGAGATAAATGGTCAAACTGTTACACTTGATTCAATTCATTTTGGTTTTGATAAGTATAAGTTAACATCTAATATGAGAGATGTAGCAACTTCAAATGCCTCTATAATAACAAATGTAACTAATTCTTACAATGGTCTTAAGATTAAGCTAGAAGGTAATTGTGATGAATGGGGAACTGATGAGTACAATTATGCATTAGGATTAAAAAGAGCTAAGGCTACAAAGGACGCACTTGTTGCTGACGGTATAGATGAAAATAGTATCATGCTTGTAAGTTTTGGAGAAAGTAATCCTATCTGTAGTCAAAAAAATGTTGACTGTTGGAAAATGAATAGAAGAGTTGACTATAGACTTCTTCCATAATTAGGTTTATTAGTTGATTAAGTTACTTTTATCTATTCCTTTATTATTTTGTATAGCTAATTCTGCAGAAACTTCTATGTTTGGTGCTGGTGATTTAGATTCATCATCACCTTACGGATTGACAAAAGCAGAAAAAGTTATTGTAAAGACTAAAAAATCAGTTGCTAAAAATGAAAAGAAAATCAAAAAAGTAGATGTAGCAATTGAAGATATTAGTGAGAGAATAGATGCTTTAGAATCTTTAATTGAGGGTGATAGTCAAAAGCTACATAAAGTTTATTTAAATTTAAATAAACAGATTAATAAAACAGATACAATATCTAATATGACAAAAATATCACAAAAAGAAAATCAACAACAACTAAAACAGTTTTCAAGTGATATTAATGAATTAAAAGATAGTGTAGATTCAAATAGTGAAAATATAAGTAGTTTAAAAAACTCTTTTGATAAAATAGTAAAATTACTAAATAAAGTTAATAAAAACTATGTATCGAGAGCGGAATTTAATAAGCTTCTTAACATGTTAGATAAAAGACTTGTAAAATCTCATACTACTTCAAAAAAGACTACTTCTAAGAATAGTTTTGATAAAAATAAATCTAAAAAACAATTAATGAAAGAGGTTCGAATATTATTTAAAAAAGATTACTTTACTAAAGCATTACCAATTTTAGAGTATTTGTTAGATAATAGTTATAGACCTGCAGAGTGTAATTATTATATTGGAGAGATTAAATATTATAGAAAAAAGTATAAAGATGCTCTTTATTACTTTAAGACTAGTATGATGTTATATGATAAGGCAAGTTATCTTCCAAAGCTATTATTACATAGTGCAATATCTTTTGATAAAACTGGAGATAGTGAAAATGCGGAAAATTTTTATACAACATTAATAGAAATTTATCCAGGTACACCTGAAGCAAAAGAAGCTTCTAAAAAAATAAATTAAATATATAAAAGGAAAATTATGTCAAATAAAGTTATATCAATAGAGTATACATTAAACGATGCAAAAACAGATGAAAAATTAGATACAAATGTAGGTGGTAAACCTCTAGAATTTATTAGTGGTCAAGGTCAGATTATTCCAGGTTTAGAGAGTGAATTAGTTAAATTATCTGCAGGTGACAATGCAAATGTTATGGTTAAACCAGAAGATGCATATGGTGAATATAATGATGAAGCTGTACAAACACTTCCAAAAGAACAATTTGCAGGTGTTGATTTAGTAGAAGGTATGACATTATATGGTACAGGTGAACAAGGTGAAACAGTACAAGTTATTGTTAAATCTGTAGGTGAAGATGATGTTACAATTGATTATAATCATCCAATGGCAGGTAAAAGTTTAATGTTTACTGTAAGTGTACTTGAAGTAAGAGACGCAACTGCAGAAGAATTAGAAACAGGTGTTGTTGGTGGTTTAGCAGCTGCTGGTGGTGGATGTTGTGGTGGAGGAAGCTGTGGTTCTGAAACTCCTGCTCATGAACATAGTCATTCTGATGATGAATGTTGTGGAACACATACTGGTGATAAATCTGAAGGTTGTTGTTCAAGTCACTAATTAGATTCTATTTAGTGAAATATAAAGCTCCTATTTCTTTTGAAATGGGAGTTTTTAGTTTATAATAAAAAGGAAAAATATGAAAAAAGTTGCATTTATATTCCCTGGACAAGGGAGTCAATCTACAGGTATGGGTAAAGATTTTTTTGAAAATAGTGATATTGCAAAAGATATGATCTCAAAAGCAAGTCAACGATTAGGTTTCGACTTTGAGGAATTATTATTTAATGAGAATGATAACTTAGGACAAACTCAATTTACACAACCAGCAATATTGTTAGTAAGTTGTATAGCACTTGAAATTTTTAAATCTAAATGTGATATAAAACCTCAATTTGTTTTAGGACACTCATTAGGTGAGTTTTCTGCATTAGTAGCATCAGGTGCAATCGATTATCTTGATGCTGTTGAATTAGTACATAAAAGAGGTTTATTTATGAATGAAGCTTGTGCGGGAGCAGGGGCTGGAATGATGGCTTTAATTGGATTAACTGATGAAGTAGTTGAATCAATGACTAAAAAACAAAGAGAAGATGGTAAACAAATCTGGGCAGCAAATTATAATATGGACGGACAAATTGTAGTTGCTGGTATTAGATCTGATTTGGAAGCCTTAGTTGATACGTATAAGGAAGCCGGAGCAAAAAGAGCTATTGTTCTTGATATGAGTGTTGCAAGTCATTGTGAACTTTTAAATAGTGCATTAGACAAATTGAATCCATATTTAGAAAAGTTCATCACTAATGATTTTACTACAAATATAATCTCAAATGTTACAGCAGATATTTATAATACAAAAGATGAAGCAATTGATTTACTAAGTAAACAACTTATCTCTCCTGTAAAATATAAACATTCTATAAAAGCTCATGCTAATGATTTAGATATGATGATAGAGTTTGGAAATGGTGCAGTTTTAAAAGGTATGAATAGAAAAATTATAAAATCAGTATCTACACTTAATGTATCAGATATGAAAACACTTGAAGATACTTTGGAGAAATTAAATGACTAAATTAGCAATAATGGGAGCAATGGAAGAGGAGATTACACCTCTTTTATCTCATTTTACAGATATTCAGAAAAATGAATTTGCCAATAATATTTACTATGAGGCAAAATTAAATGATTTAGATGTAGTTATAGCATATAGTAAAATTGGTAAAGTATTTTCTACATTAACTGCAACAACAATGATTGAAAAATTTGGATGTGATACTTTACTTTTTAGTGGTGTTGCAGGTGGAGTTAATCCTGAACTTAAAATTGGAGATCTAATTGTAGCAAATAAATTATCTCAACATGATCTAGATATTACAGCATTTGGACATCCTGCTGGATTTGTACCAGGTGGTTCTGTTTATGTTGAAACATCAAAATTATTAAAAGATATAGCTTTAGAAGTTGCAAAAGAGAATAATATAAAAATTATAGAAGGTATTATTGCTACTGGTGATCAGTTTGTATGTGATGAGAAACGAAAAGATTTTATTGCTAGTACTTTTAAAGCAGATGCATTAGAGATGGAAGGTGCTTCAGTTGCTGTTGTATGTGACGCACTGAATGTACCATGTTTGATATTAAGAGCTATTAGTGATACTGCTGATATGGATGCTGGATTTAATTTTGAAGAGTTTTTAGAAACAAGTGCTAAAAACTCTGCAGATTTTTTACTAAAAGTTATAACAAAGATTAAATAAGTTATTTAGTAAATAGAGTATAAAAAAACATCAGTATCACAATGATTACTGTTGTTTTAATTATCTCTTTTACTTTTACTGTTGGATTTAGAGTTCCACAATATGGGCAACGCCCATATCTTTTATCTAACTCACTTTTACAGTGTCTACATGGATATAATTTCTCTTCCATTATGAATAAATTCCATCTAACAAACTATCTACAAATTCATCAGGTGAAAATGGTATTAGATCATCTGCTTTTTCCCCAATTCCAATATAAAAAATAGGTAATTCAAGCTGGTTAGATATAGAAAATAATGCTCCACCTTTTGCTGTACCATCTAGTTTTGTTACAATTATACCATCAATTGTGATCATCTCATGAAATGCTTTTGCTTGAGCTATCGCTGTATTTCCTTGGGTACCATCTAAAATCATAATTTTTTGATGAGGGGCACCTTTATATGCTTTATCACATACTTTTACTATTTTTTTTAATTCGTTAGCTAAATTAACTTGTGTTTGAAGTCTACCTGCTGTATCAATAATTGCATGATCAAGGTTCTTTGCTACTGCTGATGATATAGTATCATATGCAACAGCACTTGGATCATGACCCTGTTTTGTTTTAATAATAGGAACATCAAGTTTATTTGCCCAAGTTGATAGTTGTTCAATTGCAGCAGCTCTAAATGTGTCTCCTGCTCCTAAAACGACACTTTTACCATTTTTTTTATACATATTAGCTAACTTTGCAATGGTAGTAGTTTTACCAGCACCATTTACACCTATAATTAATTCTATAAATGGTGATGGTATATTAGTTGTATCAATATCTGGAGCATGTTCAAATAATGATACTAACCTATGTCTAAGTTGAACTCTTGTAATCATCTCTGGTAATCCATCCATAGCTTTTTCAACTATTTCATATTCCATATCTGCTTCAATTAAAAGTTCTTCAATAATATCAAATTCAATTTTTTCTTTTTTTTGTGGAACAATAGATTTGAAATTATTTACAGTTTTTTCTAATGCTCTTGCAAAAAAACCTTTTTTTTCAGATTCTATCTCTTTTTCATCTTCTTTATTATTGTTAATTATTTTTTCTTCAGTAATCTCAATAGGTACTTCTTGTACAATTTCCTCTTCTAATTTCTCTTTAGATTTTCGTTTGAAGATCCCAAACATTATTTCATCTCAATCGCTTTTTTAATATCAGAGAATAATACCTCTTCTGGAGTAAGACCAGTATAATGTTTTAGATATTTACCATTTTTACTAAATAAAATCATAAAAGGGATAGATCCACTTTTATTTAGACTACTAACTGCTCCAAATAATTTGCCATTTTGAGAACCTATTGTGATATTATATTTAATATTAAATTCTTGTATAAATTCTGCCATATCTTCAGGTGATGTTGCTTCTCCTCTTCTACTCCCTACATCTATACCAATAATATCAAAATCTTTTTTTAGTTTTTCTCTCATATTATTTAAGTGAGGTATCTCTGCTTTACAAGGTGGACACCATGTTCCAAAGAAATCAAGTAAAATAACTTTTCCTTCATAACCATGAAATTTCCAATTGTTTTTTAATAATTCAATTTTTAATTCTTGACCTTGAGAAGTAGTTAAGTCAAATACAGGTTTTTGTTGTTTTTGAACATTCGTTTGTTCTGTTTTTTTAGCAACAATATCCTCATTAATATTTTCTTTTTGTTCGCATCCAGTAAAAAGTGTAATTGTTAAAATAGATAAAATTGCAATATTTTTAATCTTCATTTTAGTTCCTTGTGTTAATATATAGCTTGGATTTTATCCTAAAAAGGCTTAAGTAATGTCAAAGATAAGCAAAGATAACTTTAGAAAGTTATGTTTAAGTAAATTACGATTTTTTAGTAAAAATACAAAGATTAAAAGAGATAGAACTATATGTTCTAAAATTAAAAATATTATAGAATTATACAAACCTAAAAAAATATTACTTTATATCCCTCTCAAAAATGAGGTTGATATAAGACCAATTATAAACGAATTTAGAAAGCAAAAAGATATTGAAATTTATGTACCATATATGAAAGGTAAGTCCTTTGTACCTGTAAAGTATAGACTACCATTAGAAAAAAAAAGATTCAATATAAAAGAGCCAAATTATTCAACATTTAGAGGTAATAATATAGGTTTTGATTTAATTGTCGTACCAATTGTTGGTATAGATAGTACATATAGAAGAGTAGGTTATGGTGCAGGGATGTATGATAGATTTTTTACAACTTTAAAAAAAAGACCAATAACTATTTTTACTCAATTAACACTTTGTCAAACGAAAGAGATTGTAACTGACTCGTACGATATTATAGCCGATTATATAATTACAATATAAAGGTTTATTAGATGGAAATTATTATACTAATTGTCGTTGCTATTATAGCAGCTAGTATTGGTTTTATTGTATCAAATAAAATCAATAGTGCAAAATTTGAAGTTTATACTCAACAAGCAATTGCAAAAGCAAAAGTTATTGAGCATGAAGCACAAACATTATTAAAAGATTCAAAAATAAAAGCAAAAAAAGATTACGATAGAGAGTTTAAGAATACAAGAAGAGCTTTAGAGAATAAAGAGAGAGAATTAAATCAATTAGTAGAGACTAAATTATCAAAGATTGAAAAAGATAATGAGATAATTGAAAATTCAAAAATTGAAGTGGTATCCTTAAAAAATGGTTTAGAAGCACAAAAAAATGATTATGATAAGAAAACAAAACAAGCAGTAAAAGTATTAGAAAATGCTAGTGGATTAACTGCTACTGAAGCAAAAAATCTTCTTTTGGATCAATTAAAAGATGATCATAGAGCAGAAATTTCATCACTATTTAGAAAAGAGTACAAACTAGCTAAAGAGGAATCTGTAAAAGAGATTAATAATATTTTATCACATGCTGTTACACGATATGCTGGCGAATTTGCAGCGGAAAGACTTATCAACCATATCCCTTTACCTGATGAAGAAGCAAAAGGTAAGATTATTGGTAAAGAGGGGCGAAATATAAAAGCTCTTGAATTTTGTTTAGGTGTAGATATTATTATTGGGGATATTCCAAATACTATAACAGTAAGTAGTTTTAATCTTTATAGAAGAGCAATATCAACTAAAACAATTGAAGAATTACTTTCTGATGGTAGAATTCATCCTGCAAAAATTGAAGAGATTTACAATAGAGTTAAAAATGAATTTGATAATAATATTGATAAAGAGGGTGAAGAAACTATAGCATCCCTTGGAATTAAAAATATGCATAAGGAGTTAGTTCATTTAGTTGGAAAATTAAGATATAGAGCATCTTATGGACAAAATGCATTAGCTCATACATTAGAAGTAGCAAATTTAGCCGGTTTAATTGCTTCACAACTAGGTGGAGATACTATATTAGCAAGAAGAGCTGGATTGATGCATGATATTGGTAAAGCATTAACTCACGATATGCCAGGTAGTCATGTAGATATTGGTGCTGATCTTTGTAAAAAACTAGGTGAACCAGAAGAGGTTATAAATGCAATATATGCTCATCATGGAAATGAGGAAGCGACATCTGTAGAATCAGCCGCAGTTTGTGCAGCAGATGCATTGAGTGCAGCAAGACCAGGTGCAAGAAGAGAAGTTTTAGAAAGTTTCTTAAAGAGAGTAGAAGAGATAGAATCAATTGCAACATCACAAAAAGGTGTACTAAATGCATATGCAATAAATGCAGGTCGAGAAATAAGAGTTATTGTAAATGCAAAATTGGTAAATGATGATGAATCTGTATTAATGGCAACAGAGATAGCAAAAGAGATAGAGGACAAAGTTCAATATCCTGGCGAAATTAGAGTTAGTGTAATAAGAGAGATGCGTTCTGTAGGATATGCAAGATAGTAGATTTATCTTTAATAAAAAAAGGAGATTAGATATTATCTAATCTCCCCTTTTTTTATATAATGAAAATATGATTATTTTTTTATAGACATAAGATAACTGATAACATTATCAATAAATGGATCATGTTTTCTCTCTTTTAGATAACCTATGTATAATTTTCTTTTCATTTTAACATTTGGTAATCTTGTCTCAAATAAAACTCCAGCTTTTACTAAATCTTCAATAGCATGTTCTGATACAATTGATACTGTAGGAGTGTCAGTTTTTGAACTATGTAAAATAGTTTGAACTATAGCTGTTGGAGATGAAGCTTCACTTATAATATTAAATGAATCACATTCTCCCATACCTGTAGCTTCTAAAGATTCTTTAAAAACTTTTCTAGTATGACTATTTATATCTCTACAAACCCATTTATAAGATAAAAGATCTTCACTTTTTACACGACGAGGTAATTTTTGATTTGAGAATATAACAATCTCATCTTCAATCCACTCTCTATATATAACACCATCCTCAAAAATTGGAGATTCTATTAGTGCCATATCAACTTTTTTATCTTTTAGTTCTTCTATAGCTTCTGCGCTAGAAGATACATTTACACTTACATCATTATCTATTTTTTCTTTAATATCATTTAAAAAAGTTGGTAAAATATAATTACCTATTGCGCTAGATGCACCAAATATAAAAGTAATATCTTTGTTTATGATTTTTAATAATTCTTTTTCACTACTAGATATAACTTTTTCAATCTTTTGTGCAATTTGATGTAGTTTTTCACCCTCTTTAGTTAGTCTGATACCATTTTTCTTTCTATCTACTATACTTGAACCCAAATAATCTTCTAGAAAACGCATCTGTTGGGTAACAGCTGGTTGTGAGATACCAAGTTTCGCAGATGCCTTAGAAAATGACTTCTCTTTAACAACTACTAAAAATGTATTTAATTTTGTAAAATCTGATAACATAAATTAACCTTTTAAGTTTTAATAATAACAATGATAACGTATCTTTATATAAATATAGATTAATTATTAGCAAAACTAATAAAAATATTTGATTGTATTTCACTTTTACCTTTTTATGGTACAATATATAATATTGTAAGAAAGAGGTATTATGTTATCAACACTCAATGAATCTCAGAAAAAAGCTGCACAACATATTGATGGACCGATGTTAATATTAGCAGGTGCGGGAAGTGGAAAAACAAAAACTATTACAACAAGATTAGCCTATTTGATATCAATAGGTATTGATCCTGCTTCTATATTAACATTAACATTTACAAACAAAGCAGCAACAGAGATGAAGCATAGAGCATTTTCTATGATAGAAAATGTTTCTTATCCTCCTTTATTATGTACTTTTCATAAGTTTGGACTTCTATTTTTAAAATTTAATATTGAAAAACTAGGTAGAAAAAATAATTTTGTGATTATAGATAGTGATGATAAAAAGAAAATATTAAAATCTATAGATAAAGAGATAACGACTTCTGTATTAGCAACAGAGATTTCAAAATATAAAAACTCTATTATATCGATTGATGAAGCAAAACTTACAGCACAAGATAAATACTATACTCAAATAGCAAATGTATATGAAAAATATGAAAAATATATTGAACAAAATAATCTTGTAGATTTTGATGATCTATTACTTTTAACATATAGAATTTTAGATAGTGATAAAGAGTTAGCAAAACAAACTAGTCAAAGATATCAATATATAATGGTAGATGAGTACCAAGATACAAATGAATTACAATATAAATTATTAAAAAAACTTTGTAGTGAGCATAAAAATATTTGTGTAGTTGGTGATGATGATCAGTCTATTTATGGATGGAGAGGTGCAACAATAAAAAATATATTATCTTTTAGTGATGAATTTGAAAATGCACTTACTGTTAAACTAGAGGAAAATTACCGTTCTACGAAAAAAATACTTTTTCATGCAAATGCTTTAATCGAACATAATCGTGATAGATTAGGTAAAAAACTTGTAGGGACAAAGGGGGAAGGAAACTCTTTAAAAGTATATGAATCTCATGATGAAAATGAGGAAACAAGAAAAATAGTTGATGATATAAAGATCTTAGTAGATAGTGGCGAAGAGTTAAGTGATATTGCAATATTATTTCGAGTAAATGCTTTAAGCCGTGCATTAGAAGAGGGGCTTAATAAAGCGGCCATTAGTTATAAACTTGTAGGTGGTGTAAAGTTTTATGAGAGAGCAGAGATCAAAGATCTTATTGCTTACTTTAGAGTTATAACTAATTCAAATGATAACTTTTCAATTAAAAGAATTATAAATAAACCTAAAAGAGGTATTGGAAAAACCACAATAGATAAACTTGAAGCCGAATCTTATTCAAAAGCAAAAACGATTTTTAATATAATTTATGAGTATACACCTGAAGAGTTAGCTCTAATTGTTGGTAAAAAAAATGCAAGAACACTTAAAGTATTTGTAGCTTCAATAGAGGATTTACAAGATGTATTAACTACTGCTAAACTTAGATTTATAGATATGTTTGAGGATACATTTGATTTCAAAACTACATATGCTAAAGTAGTAGATGCTGATGATCGATTAGCAAATATTGATGAGTTTTATGGTTATTTACGAGATTTTTTTATTCAAAATATAGATTTAAAGCTAGAAGATTTTTTAAATGATATTTCATTAGAGAGTGCAGCCGATCAAATAGATGATCAATATATTTCATTGATGAGTATACATGCAAGTAAAGGTTTAGAGTTTAAGCACCTTTTTGTAATAGGTATGGAGGAAGGTTTCTTTCCAATAGTTGGTGATGGAAGTGATATTGAAGAGGAGCGACGACTTGGATATGTTGCAATTACTAGAGCTAAAGATGAATTAACTTTAAGTTATGTACATAGTAGATTTTATAAGGGTAGACGAACACAGCTAGTAAAAAGTAGATTTCTTACTGAATCTGATCTTATAAAAGGTAGTTTAACGATTCAAAAGAATAATGCTTTTAAAAAAGATGATTTAGTTAAGCATAAAATATTTGGTATGGGAAGAGTGATCAGTGTTCAAAAGGCTGGACGAGATTTAAAATTAAAGATTAATTTTGGTGGTAATCGTAGAGATATATTATCATCTTTTGTAGAGAAGATTTAGGAAAGTAATTGAATAAATTAATTGTTGTAAATAAACCAGTATTTGTAAGTTCAAACTCTTATTTAAAAAAAATAAAATGGAAATATAAAAATAAAAAAGCAGGTTTTAGTGGTACCCTAGATCCTTTTGCTTGTGGATGTTTAATAGTTGCTTTTGGTCAATATCCTAAACTTTTTAGATTTTTAAAGAAAACTCCAAAAACATATCGTACAACTATATGGCTTGATGTATTGAGTAATTCATTGGATATTGAAAATATAGAACATCAACCCAAAAATAAAGAGTTAAATGAATCTGATATAAGAAGAGAAATTGATGGATTAAAAGGGCTATTATCTTATCTTCCACCTAAATATAGTGCAAAAAAGATTGATGGGAAAAGAGCATATAATTTAGCTAGAGATGGTGTTGATTTTGAGATGAAGAAAATCACTTCTGAGGTTTATGATGTAAAGTTTATAAACTATAATCATCCATTTATATCTTTCGATATAACAGTAAGTGAAGGCTCTTATATCAGAAGTATGGCTCAAATATTACTTGATAGGTTAGATGCTATTGGAACACTTAGTTATTTAAAAAGATTAAATGAGGGTGAGTTTTTCTATGAGGATGAAAAAGAGTTGAATCCTTTAGCGTATATTGATCTACCTATAAATAACTATACTGGTACAAAAGAGTGGTTTGATTTGGGAAAAAAACTAGATATAAAATATTTTGATACTAAAGATGATGGTGAGTACCTTATCCCATTTGATACATTTTTTGCAATTATTGAGATAAAAGATATGGTTGCTAAATATATTTTAAATAAGGTTTTATTAAATGACTAATAAGAAATATAAAATGAAATCATATGCAAAAGTAAATATATTTTTAAAAATAGCAGGTAAGAGAGATAATTATCATGAACTAGTTTCAAGGTTTGTTCGAGTAAAAAATCTATATGATACAATATCTTTTGAAAAAGGTAATTTTTCTGAATTTACACTTGAAGGTGATTTTGGGTGTGAAACAAAAGTTAATACCATATATAAAGCGTATCAAAAATTAAACAAAATATCTTCAGATGTTGAGGTTTTTTTTAAAACTCATAAAGTTGTTGTAGATAAACATATTCCTGAATTTGCGGGGCTTGGTGGTGGTAGTTCAAATTGTGCTACTTTTATGTTAATGGTAAATAATATTTGTAACTTATCTTTAAATAAAGATGAACTCTCTAAAATAGGTATTACTATAGGAGCGGATGTTCCATTTTTCATATATGAATATGATAGTGCAAATGTCACAGGAATAGGTGAAATGGTAGAAAAATTTGATGAGGCGATTATTAATATAAAAACATTTACTCCACCAATAAAGTGTAATACTGGTGCAATATTTAATATCTTTAGAGAAAAATTTTATAGTGAAATTTCAGAAGAGGAAGCTATAAAGTTATTAGAAATGAAAAGTATTGATATTTTAAATAATATGGATATAAAAAGTGCAAATGATCTTTATCTACCTGCTTTAAATATATATAAAGAGTTATTGCCAAGTAACTATAATCTTCCAATTGATAGTTTTTTTAGTGGAAGTGGAAGTAGTTTTTTTACATTAATTCGTTATAATAATAACTAAAAG
>CAZLZQ010000027.1:16999-19851 GCA_964564065.1 uncultured Arcobacteraceae bacterium
AAAAGGATAATAAAATGATAAAACTGAATAAAATAATAGCTGTAATGTTGATAATATCTACTTTCTTAAATGCTGCAGAATTAAAAATAATGACAGAAATATTCTCACCATATCAATTTAAAGATGATATCGATGGTCATCTAATAGGTATCTCTACAGAGATTGTAGAGGCAATACAAAAAGAGCTAAATGATAAATCAAAAATTTTAATCTATCCGTGGATTAGAGGAAATAAGATACTTGATAATGAAAAGAATACAGTTCTATTTTCAATGATGAGAACAAAAAGCCGAGAAAATAAGTATAAATGGGTAGGCCCTTTAGACAAAATGGAGATGGTGTTTTTTAAAAGAAAAGATTCAAATATAACTTTAAATTCTCTAGATGATGCAAGAGATGTTAATCGAATAGGTGTTACAAAAAAAGTTGCAAATTATGAAATATTAAATGCTAAAGGATTTAAAAACCTTGATGTAGTAGGTGGTAGTGATGATAAAAATATTAAAAAACTTTTAAAAGGAAGAATTGACTTATGGCCATATGTAAAAGCAGCAGGATTGTATAATGCAAAAAAAATAGGTCAAGCGGGTATGATAGTTCCTATTCCAAATGTTATTTTAGCACAGGGTGATTTATATATAGCATTTAATAAAAATACTGATGACAGTATTGTAGAAGATTGGCAAAGAGTATTTGATAAACTTAAATCAGATGGAACAATAGATAAAATAAAAGCAAGATATTAATAAATAAAGAGATAAATTTTATATCGTTGTTTTAAAAATATCATCTAGTGATAAAGAACTTCTAACAAAAATTAACAAAGCTATAGGTAAAGTACATAAAAATGGTACTTAAGAAAAGATTGTTAATAAATATATTAAAAATTAAAAGGATTAATACTTTATGAAAATCATACAATTATACTTATTAGTAATAGTACTATTTTTTCAAACATTAAATGCAAATCAAACTTTATCTGAAGAGATAGGAAAACTAAGTGCAAGTTCATTATATAATTTAGATGAAGAGCAGATAGTTATTGCAATTCAACCTTTTTTAGAACAAAATGAAAATATTCAAGCTGTTAAAATTATAGATGCTACAGATGATTCAATATTTATTAAAGGTTTCAAAAAAGATGATATTATGGTATTTAATAAAGAGATACCAATAAAAATTTTAAATTTTAAAAGATTCTCCTCAAAAATATATTATAAAAATGAGATGATAGGTAAAGTTATTATTTTTTATAATGATATGAGTAAAGTAACTTTAACAAAAGATGAAAAAAACTGGATAGATACTCATATTGTAAAAGTAGGTGTTGAACAATGGGCACCTATTGTTTTTTCAAATGATGGTAAAGATATAGATGGTATTGGTGGCGATTTCTTAAAAATTATTATGCAAAGAACGGGTCTTAAGATTGAAGTAATTAATGATAATTGGAATAAATTATTACAAGATTTTAAAAATAAAAAAATAGATTTATTACCCGCAACTTATTATACTGAAAAAAGGGCTACGTTTGGTCTATATAGTGATGGTTATTTTAAAATGAAAGATTCTATATATTTTAAAGATAATGTTAATAATATATTATCTTTAAAAGATCTAGAAGGAAAAACACTTGCTATTCCAAAAGGTTATGGAACAATAGATAAACTTCAAGAAAAGTTTCCTAAGATAAAACTTGTATTTACAAAAGATTTAGATGATTCAATAAATAGAGTTTTAAATGGAAGAGTTTTCTCTTTTTATGAAGGGCAAATAGCAGCAGAAGCTAAGATTGATGATGAATTGATTAAAGGACTATCTTCTGTATCTGTTAAGGCATTTAAGGCACCTAGTTTATATATGTTTTCTAAAATAGATGAACCTATTTTAAATACTATCATAAAAAAAGGTTTAAAAAGTATAACATACCAAGAGAAATCTGCAATAATATCTAAGTGGGTAAATTTAAATAAGAAAATAATCCTTACTGATAAAGAGATAAGATGGATAAATGATAATAAAGAGATAAGATATGCTTTTGATCCATATTGGAAACCATTGGAGTGGGCTGATTCAGTTAAAGAGCATCAAGGTATAATTTCGGATGTTATCAAACTTATTAAACAAAAAAGTGGTATACAAATAAAGCCTATTTATTCAAAAAGCTGGGATGAAGTTTTATATAAAGTTAAAACTAATCAAGCAGATATGGTGCTAACTGGTGATTTAATAGATTCTAATCATCTTAATTTTACAAAAAATCATATTTTAACTTCTCCATATGTTTTTGTTACAAGAGTTGAAGAGGATTATTTAAATGGTTTTAAAAGTTTAAGAGGTAAAAAGTTAGGTATTTTTAAAAATTCTTCTATTCATAATATTTTAAAAAGAGATAAATTAGATAAAGATTTAGTGTTATTTACAAGTGATCAAGAAGCTTTAAAAATGATTAAAAATAAAAAACTAGATGTTGTTATTTTGAGTGCTAATGTTGCAAAATATTATATAAATGTATTACAGTATAAATCTACTTTGAAAATTGCATATAAAACAAAATATAATTTAGAATTGAAATTTGCTTTAAATAAATCTGTAGGAACAATACCTCTAAATATTATTGATAAGTCACTAAAAATTATTAGTGAAAAAGAGTTGAGTGATATTATTGATAAATGGACAAATATTAAAGTACAAACTAAAACTGATTGGATGCTTTTAGTTCAAATTGGTGGTGCAGTTGTACTTATTATCTTATTTATATTATGGAATAATCATAAACTACATGTTACAGTTGAGGAAAAAACAAAAGATCTTAAAGATGTTTTAGATTCTATGGAGGTAACGGTTAAGGA
>CAZLZQ010000028.1:0-19080 GCA_964564065.1 uncultured Arcobacteraceae bacterium
CTTGAATTTCTTCATTTTGATATAATTTTATCATAACTAATAGGGCAATAGCGTGACAATTTATATTGAATATTATTATATATTATTTAAAATATATCCTAAAGTACGATTATTAATTATAGAATTAGCAGGTAATTTCTTTCTTAATCTTTTTATCAGTGTTCTTATTGAGTCTTCACTAAATACTTTTAATGGTTCATTGTAATAGAGTTCATAGTGTATATCAGATAATGTGATATGTTTATGTTTATTATTTATAAATTGTTTTAATAATAATAACTCATTTTTTGTTAATGAAATATTTCTATTATCTATTATTAATTGTGTACCATCGAAATAACAATTATCTGAAATAAGAATATTATTATTCCAATATTTAGTTGAAATCTTTTTTAATATGTTAATAAAGTCATTTATAACTATTGGTTTTTTAATAAATTCATTTATCCCTAAATTTAGTAAAGGAATTAGATATTTTTCATCTGTAAAAGCAGATATTACGATAATTTTTTGTTTATTATTAATTTGATATATTTTATCTATAAATTCTATACCATTTATATTTGGCATTGATATATCACTTATTATTAGATCAAAGTATTTATTATTTTGTTCATAATATTCTTTGTAAATATCTAATCCATTTAATCCATCATGAGCTTCAATTACAATATTAAAAAACTCATTAAATAATAAAGACGTTTCTTCCCTTACATTATCATCATCTTCTATATATAGTATAGTTTTAGACTTAGTTTGTAAAATTAAATTTTGCATTCATTTCCAATTAGATCATTTCAATCATAAGATATATTTATAACTTTTAGTTTCTTTAATTATAATATATAATATATTTTATTTAGGTTAATTATTATAAATTATAAAATAAATATTATTATTTATTTTTTGAAGAAAATTTATCTTTAAATGTACATCTTTTACATAACTCCTCTATTGCAATGTTATTGTTAAAACCCTTAACAATATCAAGTGCTTTTTTTGAATTTAATATATCTTTTAATGTGTTATTATTTAAATTACCTAAATTAATAGATCCAAAACTATCTAAGCAACAAGGTACAACAACACCTGAAGACAAAATAGCAATTTGAGATATAAGACCATGGCAGTATCCATTAGTTTTTTCTGTATCAGTTAAACTAGGCCATTTAAAATATGTATCAAAATTTATTAAAATTTGATTTTCTAATCTAATAGATTTATCAAATGTAATATTTGATAAATCTATATTGAATTTTTTTGATAATATTGTGAAAACTTTATTATTAAAATCATTTTCACTATTATTTTCATCTAAATTCCAAAGTCTAAAGTTTATAAAATTGTGAATTTTATTTTTAAGTTTTATATCACATAACTTAAACATTGGTAATATGTACTTTTCAAGTGATATATTCATCTCATTTTTGTTATAACTGTTAAGTGAAAAATTAATTTGTTTTATAGCTTGATGTAAAAATAATTCTGGTTCGAAATTATGAAGAAAGTATCCTGTTGTAGTAATATGTACATTAAAGTTATATTTCTGAGATATATCTAAATAACTATTTAGATTAGATAGTGTTAATGGATCTCCAAATACATGAAAAGCTATATCTTTAGTGTATGGTATTAATTGGATTAAGATATCTTCAAAAAGTTTTATATCCATTATTTGAGCTTTAATATCTTTAGTTGGACAAAAAGTACAATTTAAACCACAAATATTTGTAATTTCTATGTATACTTTATGAAATTTGTAATGCATTTTTAACTAAAAATATATTTTGTTTAAGAGTTTCAACTCTTGATTCAAATTCAACTTTATTATCTTTATAGTGAGATGAATTTGATATTGAAACAAGTTTTTCATCAAAGTGTAAAATTGTTTGTTTCTGAATATCTAAATCTGTTAAACTAAGAAGAAGTTGTGGATTTTGTTTTTCAAGTTTTATAATTGTATGTTCTAGTGTATATTTGTTGTCTATCTCTATGTTAAGATAGTTACACATCTCAATATATAAATTATTAATACTTGATGCATATCTGCTATAAATAGTTCCTGCAAAGTCATTAAGATATATATGATAGTTTTTATAATTTTCAAAAAAATTTAATTTTTCATCTTCATTTATTTCAATATTTTCTTTGTAAACTTTATTTAACATATGAACAGTACTTATATATAATATTTCACTACAATTTTCTTTTATTTCATCTAAAAATTCATCTTTTTTCAATTTTATTTCCTCAAAAAAAAAGAGAGCCAAAAGCTCTCTTTTAAATACTTTTATTTAACATTTTACTTTAAGCATCTGGTCCAGAGGCTGTAAAATCAAAATCACTATCTTCAGTTAAGTATTTTTTAAAGTTCTCTCTATACATTGCTGCAAGTTTATGAGAAGCTTCATCATATTCTTCTTTATTTTCCCAAGTATTTCTTGGATTTAATACTTCTGTATCAACACCTGCAAGTGTTTTAGGTATAGATAAATTAAAAATAGGTAATGTTTCAAATTCACTATTTTCTATATTTCCATCTAAAATACCATTAATACATGCTCTTGTATTTTTTATACTCATTCTGCTACCAGTACCATAAGCACCACCAGTCCAACCAGTATTTACAAGGTATACATTTACATTATGTTTTTCTATTTTTTCACCAAGAAGTTTAGCATAAACTGTTGGATGAAGAGGTAAAAATGCTTCACCAAAACAAGCACTAAATGTAGCAGTTGGTTCTTTTACACCTCTTTCAGTTCCTGCAACTTTTGCAGTATATCCACTTAAGAAATAATACATTGCTTGTTCGTTTGTAAGTTTTGATACAGGAGGTAAAACACCATAAGCATCAGCTGAAAGAAAAATGATATTTGTAGGGTGTCCTGCAATACTACCAGGTTGAATATTATCAATATGGTTAATAGGGTAAGAAACTCTAGTATTTTCAGTCTTAGACCCATCCGTATAATCTACATTACCTTCATCATCAAATACAACATTTTCTAAAATAGCACCTTTTCTAATAGCTGCAAATATTTCAGGTTCACTTGATTTATCAAGATTTATAACCTTTGCATAACAACCACCTTCAAAGTTAAATACACCATCATCATCCCAACCATGTTCATCATCACCAATTAAAGCTCTATGAGGATCAGTAGAAAGTGTTGTTTTACCAGTACCTGAAAGTCCAAAGAATAAGGCAGTATCACCTTTTTCTCCAACATTAGCAGAACAATGCATTGCCATTTTACCATCAAGAGGAAGCCAGTAGTTCATCATAGAAAAAATACCTTTTTTAATCTCTCCAGCATACCAAGTTCCACCAATTACAGCTTCATTTTCTTCAATATTAAAAGCTACATAAACTTCAGAATGCAGACCTTGCTCTTTCCATTTAGTATTTTCAGTCTTACATGCATTGTATAATGTAAAATCAGGTACAAAGTCATTAAGTTCACTTTTAGTAGGTCTGATAAACATATTTTGAATAAAATGAGATTGCCATGCAACTTCAGTAATAATTCTAATCGCTTTTCTACTATCTAAGCTAGAACCAGAAAATACATCAGTAACATATAAGTTTTTACCACTTAATTGTTTTATGCTTATATCTTTCATTGATTTATAAGTTGCTTGATCTACATATCTATTTACATCACCCCACGCAATATATTTAGAAGAAGGTTCTGCATAAGCAAAATATTTGTCCTTTGGACTTCTTCCCGTAAATATACCTGTATCTATCATTAAAGCACCAGAAGAGCTGATTTTAGCTCCCTCATTTTCAACTGCATGATCCATAAGAGTATCAATATCAAGATTATGATATATTTCACCTACATTTTCTAAACCAAGCATGTTTTTTATTTCTGACATATCTATTTTTCCTAATTATTATTTAAATATTGATAATAGTACACCGGCTGCTACCGCTGAACCAATAACACCTGCAACATTTGGACCCATTGCATGCATTAATAATATATTTGATTTGTCATATTCTTGACCAACCTTACTTACGACTCTTGCTGACATTGGAACAGCTGAAACACCTGCTGCACCAATTAATGGATTTATTTGCTTATCTTGAGGACTTAACTTATTCATAAGTTTAGCCATAAGTACACCAGCAGCAGTTCCTGCACTAAATGCAAGTAATCCAATAATCATAATACCCATAGTGTCAAGTACAAGAAATTTATCTGCAGCTAGTTTTGAACCAACTCCAAGACCTAAAAATATTGTAATAACATTAATAAGTGAATTTTGCATAGTATCACTAAGTCTATCTACTACACCTGATTGTTTAGCAAAGTTACCTAAAGCAAATGCACCAATTAATGGTGTTGATTCTGGTAAAATTAAAATAGCCATCATAAGTATTAAAATTGGTAAAAATAGTTTTTCCAATTGATGTACTTTTCTAAGTGGTGGCATTTTTATTTTTCTTTCAGCATCAGTTGTAAGTGCTTTCATAATTGGTGGTTGAATTACAGGAACTAACGCCATATAACTATAAGCTGCAACTGCAATTGTACCTAACATTTCAGGTGCAAGTCTATTTGCAATAAAAATTGAAGTAGGACCATCTGCTCCACCAATAATAGAAATTGCTGATGCAGTTTGTAAATCAAAACCAATCATAACAGCACCAACTAAAGAACCAAATATTCCGAATTGTGCTGCACCACCAAGAATAGCAGTTTTAGGGTTTGCTAATAATGGACCAAAATCAGTCATTGCTCCAACACCCATAAAAATAAGTAATGGAAAAAATTCATTTGCAATACCCATATTATAAATAATACCTAGCATACCATGTTCTCCACCCATATGAGCAAGTGGAATATTAGCTAATAATCCACCAAAAGCAATAGGTAATAGAAGTAATGGCTCAAAACCTTTAGCAATTGCAAGATAAAATAATATAAACACAATGAAAAACATTATGATTCTACCCCAAGTTTGTTCAAAGTCAGTCATAAGTCTAGCATTTTCTGGATTTGGCTCATCTGTCATTACATCATCTCTAGGATTTAGTAGTGCCTTTATACCAGTCGTGTCATAAAATGAACTTACAAGTTCACTTAATGTTTTTGACTGATATTCATGTTTTTCTGTATTTTGTGTTGTTTCTGCACTATTTGCATATAGATTAACACTAAAAAGTGACATAATCATAAACAACACAATAGATATAATTTTTTTATTCATTCTTTTCTCCGAACTTTAGTTTACTACTAATTAACCTATAACAACTATAGTTTGACCCTCTTCAACAGCATCATTTGGTTTTGCAGGAATTGCAACAATAGTACCGGCACATGGAGCTTCCATATCAATTTCCATTTTCATTGCTTCAAGAATAGATACAACTTGACCTTTTTCTACTTTATCTCCAACGCTTACAAGAATTTTCCAAACACTACCACTTACAGTAGCTCCAACTTCTGTTCCTGCTCCTGTTGGTGCAGGTGCTGCTTCTACAGCAGGAGTTGCTACTGGTGCAACTACTTGAATATCAGCATTACCTTCTGCAACTTGTACACTAAACTTTTTACCATCTACTACTACTGTATAATTACCATCTGCCATTTTATTATTTTCCTTTTTCTCTTCATTATTAGTTGATTCTTCAATTTTTCTGATATTTAAAGGTGATTCACCTTTTAAAAATGATATACCTTTTTCATCACAAGATGCTGCAATAAAAATATTTTCTTCTGTTGTTGGAAGATTTTCTAATTCTAATCTTTCTTTCCATGCTGCAATAGATTTTGTTACATCTCTATCTGCTATATCAAGTGGATTTTCTTTAGTAGGCTCTAATTTTAATTTATCAGAACATAATTTTACAATTTCAGGATTTGGTTCAACTGGTGTTTTACCAAAATAACCTAGTACCATTTTTCCATATCCTGGAGCAATTTGCTTCCATGGACCAAACATAACATTTGCATATGCTTGTTGCCAATAGAATTGAGAAACAGGAGTAACAGAAGTACCATAACCACCTTTTTCAACTACCTCTTGCATAGCTTTTATAACTTCAGGAAATTTATCAAGTGTTCCACTATCTCTCATCATTTGAGTATTTGCTGTTAATGCACCACCTGGCATAGGAGAAAATGGAATAAGAGGAGAAACTTGTGTAGCTTCTGGTGGAATAAAGTAATCTTTTAATGAATCTTTTAAAACTTCTTGATATTTTAGAATTTTTTCAATAGACAGTCCACCTAAATCGTATTTAGTACCTTTAGTTGCATGTAGCATTGTTAAAATATCTGGTTGACTTGTACCACCACTTACTGGTGAATTTGCAAGATCAATACCATCTGTACCAGCATCCAAAGCAGCTAAATAAGCAGCAATTGAAACACCAGCAGTTTCATGAGTATGAAGTCTAATATGTGTATCTTCACCTAAAAGTTTTCTTGCCATTTTAATAGTTTCATAAATTTTATTTGGATTTGCAGTACCACTAGCATCTTTAAAACAAACAGAGTCGTATGGTAAACCACTATCAAGTATTTTTCTTAATGTATTTTCATAAAAAGCAACATCATGTGCACCTTCACAACCTGGAGGTAGATCCATCATAGTCACTACTGCTTCATGCTTAAGACCATGATTTTTAATACATTGTGCTGAATATTCTAAATTATTAACATCATTTAAAGCATCAAAGTTTCTAATAGTTGTTACACCATGTTTAGCAAACATTTTTGCATGAAGATCAATTAATTCTCTACTTCCTGTATCAAGCATTACAGTATTTATACCTCTTGCTAGTGTTTGTAGATTTGCATCTGGTCCAACAATTTGCCTAAATTTGTCCATCATATCGAATGCATTTTCTTGTAAATAGAAAAATAGTGATTGGAATCTTGCCCCTCCACCAAATTCAAAATGTGTTATACCAGCATCTTTCGCAGCTTCTACAGCAGGAAAGAAATCATTCATAAGAACTCTTCCTCCAAAAACAGATTGAAATCCATCTCTAAATGTTGTGTCCATTACATCAATATATTTTTTTGACATTATAATTAACCTTTGTTATTGTGGTGTATAATTGCAGCAGTTATCGCTGCGATAGTGTTTTTTTCGTCATCGTTTTTTACTTCAGGTTTCCATGTATTTAAAACCTCTTTTGGTTTTTCAGGGAAATATTTTGCAATAAGTTTTGTTTGCAATTTTAATGCAAAAATCATTACTGTAAGGAATAAAAAAACTATCCCCATACCTAAAGCCATAAACTTTAACGCTTCTGAAACTAAATTTACTTCTTCCATATACTGTACTCCATTTTATTTTGATAGATTTAGTAGCTATCAAAAATTAAAATTTTAACATTTTATATTAATATTGCTTTATTAAATATTTAATTACTCTTTAATTTAAAAGGAATTTAAAAAGTTTATTTTTACAAAAGTATTTCACCCAATTTTAATATAAAGTTGTCAAGTTCATTATTTATACTGTTAATTAATTTTATCATTACATATCCTTTGTATTTATTTTTTATTATTACATATTTAAAATATAATTATAAAATAAATTGCAATATGCAATCTTTTCTAATGGTCTTAATAATATTTGTGATATAATTTGTTTGTATAAGGAGATAATAATGTTATGTATAAATGAAATTATAGAAAAGTTAAGAGATGTTTTAAGTAGCGAAAAAGAAAATGGTAAAATTTTTGATAAAGAGATCGCTAGTGTATTAGATATTACAAGTGTAAATTTTGCAACAATGAAAAAAAGAAATAGTATCCCTTTTTCTAATATACTTGATTTTTGTGCATTAAAAAAAATCTCAATTAATTGGATGCTTTATGGTCAAGATCCTAGTAGTTTAATAGATAGTACTGATAAGTATTGGATTAAATATTTTCCTACTATTAGTGTTAGTGCTGGTGGTGGAGCATATGATGCAAATGAAGATTATGAAAAATTAGATCTTCCTGATTTCTTTGTAAATATAGTAGGTGGAAAAGATAATATAAAAAATATTGAAGCAATAAATGTTACAGGTGATAGTATGGAGCCTACATTAAATAATGGAAATATTATATTTATTGATAAAACTAAACAAGATGTGTCAAAAGATGGTATTTATGCTTTTGTAAATGAAAATGGATTATTTGTAAAAAGGATGCAAAGAAGAATAGATGGTTCTCTTGATATTATATCTGATAATAAGGAATATCCAATGCAAATTGCAAAAAAAGATGAAATTGATATATTGGGAAAAGTTGTAAGTTCAATCGGAAAAGTTTTTTAAGTTATAATATAAGGATAGGTTAGTTATAATTAAGATTATATAAAAATTTTAGGAGTAAATAGTTGGATAGTTATCCCCCCATATTTATGTTAATCAAGAATAATAATAAAGGATATTTGTGGAATATCTAGTATTTTTATTTATTTTAGTTATAGGTGTATCTTTTTTGTGTTCTGTTTTAGAATCAGTTTTATTATCAACAAATGCATCATATATATCTGTTTTAGAGGAGAGTAATCCTAAGGCAGGAAAGCTTTTAAAAAATCTTAAAAAAGATGTAGATAAATCTATTTCATCAATTTTAATCTTAAACACTTTTGCAAACACATTAGGTGCAACTGCAATAGGTGTACAAGCACAAACAGTTTTTAATAATGATAGTACATTGGTTTTGATTGTTTCTATTGTTTTAACATTTTTAATTTTATTTTTTGCAGAGATTATTCCAAAGACAATTGGTGCTATATATTGGAAAGAGTTAGCTCCTCTTGGTGCTAGGTTTATAAATATATTTATTATACTTACATATCCAATTATTATTGTAACTCTATTTGTTACAAGAAAAATAAGTAAAAATGGTGATAGTGATATTGTTTCTAGAGAAGAGCTAATTCATACGGCACTACTAAGTGAAGATAATGGTGTAATAAATGATATGGAATCTGATATTATTGAAAATACTTTAAATCTTAAAGAGATTAAGATAAAAGATATTTTAACACCACGAAGTGTAGTTTTTGCAGTACAAAAAAATACGGTTATAAAAGATCTCCTTGAAGATAAAAGAACATATAAATTTTCAAGAGTTCCTGTCTATGATGAAACTATAGATAACATAGTAGGAATGGTTCTTACTAAAAAAATTTTTAAACATGCAATTAATAATCCAGATGTTTTAATAGAAGATATTATGATAAAGGTTGATAGTATAAATGAAAATATACCTGTATTAAAAGGTTTAAGTAGTTTTACAAAAACAAAAGGTCATATGTTAATAGTAGTTGATGGATATGATCAAACAGAGGGTATTGTTACACTTGAAGATTGTTTAGAAACATTATTAGGATTAGAGATAATGGATGAACTAGATACAACTGAAGATATGAGAAAATTAGCTACATCAAAGATGAAAGCTAAGCGAAAAGAGCGAGAGAGTTAATATTAACTCTCTACATAATTTTTAAGATTTCTACCAACTTTTGGGTGCTTTAATTTCTTAATAGCGCTTGATTCAATTTGTCTAACTCTTTCTCTTGTAACACTTAAAGTATTTCCAATCTCTTCAAGAGTTCTGTCACTTCTATCATCTAAAAGACCAAATCTCATTCTTACGACAGCTTGTTCTCTTTCATTTAATTGACCTAATATTTGATCAATTTGACTTAATAAATCATCATGCATGATATTGTCTACAGGTGTAGGAGCAGTTGTATCAGCTACAAAGTCCCCAAATTTACCATCATCTTCATTTCCAATAGGAGCATCTAAAGATACAGGTTCTTTTGTGATTTTAATAACTTGTTTTACTTTATCGATTGTAAGACCAACTTCTTTTGCAATTTGCTCTACATCTGGCTCTTTACCATCTTCTTGAATACCTTTTCTTATTATTTTATTGATTCTGTTTATAGTTTCAATCATATGAATTGGTATTCTAATTGTTCTAGCTTGATCTGCAATAGCTCTTGAGATAGCTTGTCTAATCCACCATGTAGCATAAGTAGAAAACTTATAACCTTTTTTATACTCAAATTTATCAACAGCTTTCATTAGACCAATATTTCCCTCTTGTATTAAATCAAGAAATGGTAGTCCTCTGTTTGTATATCTTTTAGCAATAGATACAACAAGTCTTAAGTTTGATTTAGCCATTCTATTTTTTGCTTCATCAGTTATTTTTTTACCAAATTTAATTTGTTCTAAAATATCTTTTAACTCTTCCTCTTCTAGATCAAATCCACCTTTACTAGCTTCAGCAGTTTGGAAAAGTTTTTTTATCTCCATATATGTACTAACCATTGTAGCCTCAGGAACCATACCTATAATATCAATCTTAGATAAGTTTAGAATATCATCTAAAAGTTTTTTATGATTTTCCATTAAAGTTTCATTAAATAATGGAAGTTTATATTCTAATCTTTTTAACTCAACACTAAAACCATCATCACTACTAAGTGCAGTTTCCATAGCTTTAACTATTTCTGAAATTAGCTTACTTGTAGGCCCAAGATTAATTAAACTCTCTTTTGTTAATCTCTTTTTAAATGCACATGAAAGTTCAAATACTAAAGTATTTATTTCACTTAGCTCTTCTGTTGGCTCTTTAGCAGAATATTTCAACCAATCTTTTTTTGCTTTTTCTAATGCTTTAAAAGCTTCAATAATTTTTTCAGCTCTTTTATCTAACTTTTTATTTTTTTTCTTATCTTCTTTTGATTCATCATCTCCAGCAACATCAACATCTAATTCTTCTTCAATATTTGTATCTGCTGTTTCATCATCATCAAAGTTTTTAAATAACTCTTTTACTTTTCTCTCACGATTTACTAAAGGTTCTTTATATTCTAAAATAAAATCTATTAGGTATGGAACAGAACAAATTGCATCTAAAATTGTATCTTCACCTTTTTCCATAGATTGACTTATCTCTATCTCTTCCTCTTTTGTAAGTAAAGGAACTTTACCCATTTCTCTTAAATACATTCTTACAGGAGAATCACTACGACTCCACTCTAATAGTTCTTTGTTTTTTAGTAGGTCAAACTCTTCACCATCTTCAGACTCTTGTCTTTTTATTCTTGCATCTTCTTTTTTTTGATATGCAATTTCATTTAATCTTTTTGCTTGAGCTTTTGAACTAATTAATGTTACATTAAATAGTTGAGCTTGTGCTAAGATCTTTTTTACAACAGCTGCCGTAGGTGCTTTTGGAAAGTTTTTTATAAGCATCTCATAAGTAAGAGTACTACTTTTGTGATCTTTAAATGTTTTTTCAATAACTTTATTTATATCTTTTACTTTTGGTGCCATATATATTTAGCCCTTTATGTTTGATTTTTAAGGTATATATTATACCCAAAATATATAAAATGATGATTAACAGTTAAAATTTTTATTTATTAAATTTTATATTTGGTATAAATTAGATAAAATGCGACAATAAAATTAGATTAATTTAGAATTAAGGAAATATATAAAATGAATAAAATTACAGGAAAAGTATGGACTTTTGGAGATAATATCGATACAGATATTATTATTGCAGCTAGATACCTAAATAGCAGTGATCCAGAGCATTTAGCAAAATATGTTATGGAAGATTCTGTTATTCCTGATTTTGCTTCTAAAGTAGAGGTTGGTGATATTATTGTTGCTGGTGAGAATTTTGGTTGTGGTAGTAGTAGAGAACATGCTCCTATTGCTTTAAAAGCAGCTGGTATTAGTGCTATTATTGCACCTACATTTGCTAGAATATTTTATAGAAATGCTTTTAATATGGGATTACCAATCTTTGAATTAAAAGAGGCAAATGAGATAAAAGCTACAGATAATGTTACTGTAAATTTAGATGCTGGGGAGATTATAAATAATACTACAAATAAAACTTATAAATTTACTCCAATTCCTCCATTTATGCAAGAATTAATTGCAACAGGTGGTTTAATGGAATTTGCAAAAAAAGAAGCTTTAGAGAAAAAGGGTAAATAGATGAAAAATTATAATATTTCACTTATTAAAGGTGATGGAATTGGTGTTGAGATTGTTGATGAAGCTGTAAAAGTTTTAGATGCTGTTGGTAAAAAATTTGATATAAAATTTGATTACAAAGAATATTTAATGGGTGGTTGTGCAATAGATGCAACTGGAAATCCACTTCCCCAAGAAACAATAGATGGTGTAAAAGCATCTGATGCTTGTTTATTTGGAGCAATTGGTGGGCCAAAGTGGGATAATCAACCAAGAGAGTTAAGACCAGAATCAGGACTTCTAAGATTTAGAAAAGAGATGGGTGTATTTGCAAACCTAAGACCAGCTGTTGTATATGATGAGCTTGTTGATGCTAGTAGTTTAAAACCAGAAGTTATCAAAGGTGTTGATATAATGGTTGTAAGAGAACTTATAGGTGGTATATATTTTGGTGAACCAAAGGGTAAGACTGAAACTAAAGGTTGGAATACAATGGTTTATGAGGTATATGAGATAGAAAGAATTGCTCATGTTGCTTTTAAACTTGCAATGAAAAGAGATAAAAAACTTTGTAGTATTGATAAAGCAAATGTTCTTGATGTTTCACAACTTTGGAGAGAAACTGTAGAAAAGATTGCAGTTGAATATCCAGAAGTTGAATTATCACACATGTATGTTGATAACTGTGCAATGCAACTTATTGCAAATCCAAGACAATTTGATGTTATATTAACTGGAAATATTTTTGGAGATATCTTATCTGATGAAGCTTCGATGTTAAGTGGAAGTATTGGACTTTTACCATCTGCATCTACTGGTGAGAAAACTGCAGTTTATGAACCTATTCATGGATCTGCTCCAGATATAGCTGGACAAAATAAAGCTAATCCAATAGCAACAATTTCAAGTGCATCAATGATGCTAAGATACTCTTTAGATGAGATAGAAGCTGCAGATGCAATTGATGCTGCTATTAAAAAAGCTATGAGTGATGGATATAGAACAGGTGATCTTTCAGCATATGATTGCAAAGAGCTTGTAAATACTCAAAAAATGGGTGATATAATAGCTAGTAATATATAAAAATAGGTAGCAATAAGCTATCTATTTTTGCAAACTATAAATATCTATATTAAAGGATACACCACCTTTAGTATTTTTAACATCTAGTCTTCCGTTATGATAATCTTCAATTATAAGTTTAGACATATATAAACCCAATCCTGTACCATTTTTTTCATTTTTTGTAGAAAAATATGGATCAAATATTTTACTTATAATAGTTTCATCTATCCCTCCACCGTTATCTTCAATTTCTATTCTTACTATATTTTGATCATTATTTTTTGTAGTTATTTTAATATTCTTTTCTAATTGATTTGAATTTTTAAAATTATCAATACTATTTTGAATTATTACAAGTATAACTTGTGTTAGTTCACTTGAATATGTATCTATATTTTGATTTGAAATAAAATTTGTTTTTAAATTAATATTATCTTTTTTTAATGATGGTGTTATGATATTTAGTGCATCATTTATAGGTGAAGTTATATCTATATTTATTATCTTTTTATTAGGTTTATAAAAGTTTCTAAAATCATTTAATGTATTAGATAGATATTGAACATAATTATTTATATCATCTAAATATTTATTAAAAACTTTATTTTCATTTGATAGTTGCATTTTAATAACAATAGTACTAATAATACTTAATGGTTGTCTCCATTGATGTGATATCATACTTAGCATCTCTCCCATTTGAGCTAGTCTTGATTGTAAAAAAATATATTTATCTTTTTCTCTGTTGATCTCTACAGCTTTTTTTATTTTTCTTTTTAATATCACAATAAAGAAAATAATAATAATAAATATAATAGCAATAAATATACCAATTTTAAATATTATTTGAGATGGTATACCAGTTCCATAGCTAATAGATGTCCATTTACTAACAATATCATAATGAATTGATTTATCTAAATTTAAAATAAGTTTGTTGAATATAGAGTATAATTTATTATCTTGACTTTTAAATACCATAGATAATTCCAAATCAATAAGATCAGTTTTACCAGCAATTTTTAGCTCACCCATATAATCTTGATAAAAATAATATCCAATCTCTGCTAATGTCCCAATAGCACCAAATACTTCACCGCTATTTACTTTTTTTAATCCATCTCTTACAGATGAAATATCATGAAGATTGTTTATATTTGAATAATTATCAAGTAATAATTCTTTATAAGATACATTCTCTCCAATAACCAATTTTTTATCTTTTAAGTTATAAAAATCTGTAATAAATGGCACAGGTGATTTAATAGCTAAAACTATTGGAGTAATAATATATGGAGTAGTGTATAATAGTTTTTTATTTTTTATCTTATTGTTATATATTGAGATAGCATCACATTTATCATTTTCTAAAAAAGCAAGTGATTGTTTTATGCTAGAAGTTTTAACTATTCTAATGTTAACATTTAATTCTTTTTTAAAAATTTTGAAATAGCTAGATGCCATACCTATATGGTTATTATTTTTATCAAAATCTTCAAATGGCATATTATGTTCAGTAGAACAAATAGAAATATGAGCTAACTTTTCTAAATATTGTTTATCATTTTGTGTTAGTAAATTTGATGAGTATAAATTTGATATTATGAATATAATTAAAAAACAATTTTTAATCATTATAACTACTTATTTTATAGCCAATACCATATATATTTTTTATGATGTTATCATCTTGTAGTTTCTTTTTTAGTTTTGATATTATTGGATTTAGTGTTTTTGAACTACCTTTTAAAATATCATCCTCCCATAAAGTATAATATATTCTATCGTAACTGACTATATTATCAATACTTTTTGTTAGAATATTTAAAAGTAGATGTTCTTTTTTAGTTAAATTATATTGTTCATTTTTATAATTAATTGACATGGTATCAGAGTCATAATATAAATTTGTAGATAGTTTATATATATTATTTTGACTTAATTTTTCTTTAACTTGATTGAATATATTTAACATATCATTCATTTTAAATGGTTTTAATAAAAAATAATTTATTCCAATATTTATAAAATTTATTAAATATTGGGGATTATTATATGCAGATATAATCACAATTATTTGTTTTGTATTATGAGTATATATTTTTTTTGACATTTCATTACCATTCATTATTGGCATTTCCATATCTGAAATTACTACATCATAATATGAATTATTGATTTTATAGTACTTTAAATATAATTCAAATCCCTCTTTTCCATTTGATGCTGTATCAATATTGTCAAAGAAGTTCTCAAATAATTCTAAGGAATGCTTTTGGTGTTCTTGATTGTCCTCGACGTACAAAACATTTAAACTCACAATTTTTCCTTTACTAAATAATATTTATTACATTATAAATAAAAACAACTTTTAAGCAACTTTTATTTTGTATAATTAAATATATAATAATTAATTGGTTTTCTAAAGGTAAGGTGTATGGTTCTATTTAATAAAATCTATAAGTTCTCTTCAACATTAAATATTCTATATGTAGAAGATGATCAAACATTTGCTAATGATACTTGTGAACTATTTAAAAACTTTTTTAATCAAGTAGATTTATCGTTAGATGGCAAATCTGCTTATGAACAATATCTAAATTATTATGAAAAAGAAAAAAAGTACTATGATATTGTTATAACTGATATAAGAATGCCAAAGATGTCTGGTCTTGATTTAACTAAAAATATATATAAACACAATAAAGATCAAATTATTATTGTTATATCAGCTTATTCAGATAGTGAGGTATTAATAGATTTTATTAACCTAGGGATTGAATATTATATTGTAAAGCCGTTTGATATAGATGATATTACAAAAGTATTATATAAAGCATCAACAACAATAAATAAAAACAACAATAAAATATCTTTAATAAATAATTATCAATGGGATCTAAAATCACAACAGTTATTTCATAATGGCAATAAAATAAAACTAACAAAGAAAGAGATACAACTTTTAGACATTATTATTAAAAAAGGTAATGTTATATCTGATAAATATGATATTGCAAATGAATTATGGTCAAATAATGAAGATATCTCTACAAATGCTCTTAATCCAATAATGTCAAGATTGAAAAAGAAATTACCAGAGGTACTTATAGATAATATTTATGGTATAGGTTATAGGATCCAATATGAAGGATAAAGAGATGCAAAATCATGAAAGAAGAAAAGAGCAAAAATATGTAGGTAAATTCTTAGAAGATGATTATGAAAAGTTTCAAAAAGATTTTTTATCTTTATTAAAAGATTATAAAAGAAAAACGCAAAGATTAGATAAAATTATACAACAAAGTGATAGACAGCAATTTAGGTTTTTAAAAGTAAATGAAGAGCTTGAAACATATAAAAAAATACTTGAAGATAGAATAAAAACAGATAAAATATTATTTCAAAAGTCAAGACATATTCAAATGGGTGAGATGGTAAGTATGATAGCACATCAATGGAGACAGCCATTATGTGCAATAAGTGGAACAATAGTAGGGATGCAACTTAGTAAACAAACAAATAAATATAATCTTGATATTAAAGAAGAGAGGGATGAATATTTTAGAATACAAGATGATCAATTATCTAGAATGAATAAAAATATTAAACATCTATCTCAAACAATAGATGATTTTAGATATTTCTTTAATCCATCAAAAGAGAAAGAAAAAATAGACTTGATTAATCCTATCGAAAAAGTATTATCTATTGTTAAAAATGATTTAGAGTTAAAAGGTATAACTGTAAATGTTGACTTTAAAGTAAATACTATAGTTTTTATTCATCTAAGTGAAATTCTACATGTTTTATTAAATATATTAAAAAATAGTGAAGAGAGTTTACTTGAGAATGATATTGAAGATAAAGAGATCTCTATTGGTACTTTTAGTGAAAATGAAAAAATAGGAATTTATATAAAAGATAATGGCAATGGAATCCCTATTGATATATTACCAAATATATTTGATCCATACTTTTCAACAAAAGAGGATAAAAATGGAACAGGTATTGGTTTGTATATGTCAAAAATAATTATAGAAGAACATAATAGTGGAGAACTTTTAGTTGAAAATTTAAATAAAGGAGTATGTTTTAAAATATTATGGAACAAGTAGCATACTAGTCATATATTTTAAATCTAATATAAAATGAGAAATGAGGAATTAATAAATATGTTAAATCAGACAAAAAATTTAAGGTTATTATTTGTAGAAGACAATGAAGCAGTTAGAATATCTATTATGGAGGTATTTGAACAATATTTTGACAATATTACAATTGCAGTTGATGGTGTTGATGGTTTAAATAAATTTACAACGAATAAAGATGGATATGACTTAATCATTTCAGATATCTCAATGCCTAACTTAAATGGTTTAGAGATGGCAAAAGAAATTAGAGAGTTAGATGAATTTATTCCGATTATTTTTCTTACAGCTTTTACTGATACAAATTATCTATTAGATAGTATTAAAATTGGAATTGATGGTTATTTAAGTAAACCACTTGACTTAGATGAACTAAATTTTGCATTAAAAAGAATTTTATTTAATTTTAATAAAAAACATTCTTCAGAACATAGTAATAAAATACTTCATGATACTATTAGTAAAAATGTAATTATGACAAAAACTGATCTTAAAGGAATTATAACTTATACAACAGATGCTTTTTGTAATATAAGTGGATATTCAAAAGAAGAGTTACTTGGTAAATCTCAAAATATAGTACGACATCCTGATATGCCAAATGAGATTTTTATGCACTTATGGAGTGTGATATCTAATGAAGAAACATGGGAAGGTGAAGTTAAAAATCTTAAAAAAGATGGTGGTTACTATTGGGTACATGCTACTATATCACCTGATTATAATTTTGAAGGTGAGCATATAGGTTATATATCTATTAGAAGAGATATTGCTATGCAAAAAGAGGTTGAAATTTTAAATACATCATTAGAGATGAAAGTAGAAGCTGCAAACAAAGATCTATCTGATGTTCTAAAACATACAAAAGAATCTATAGAATATGCCGCTTTAATTCAAAGTTCACTTATCCCTAGTAATAATATATTTAGAAAATATTTTCAAGAATACTTTGTAATTTGGCATCCAAAAGATACAGTTGGTGGTGATATATATCTTTTCAATGAATTAAGAGATGAAAATGAGTGTTTAATACTTTGTGTAGATTGTACAGGGCATGGGGTACCTGGTGCATTTGTAACAATGCTGGTAAAAGCTGTAGAAGCTCAACTAATGGCAGAGATATATAACAATCCAGATATGGAGATAAGTACTGCATGGGTTATGGGATTTTATAATAATAAATTAAAGAAAATGTTAAAGCAAGATAATCCTGATAGTGTATCAAATGTTGGATGGGATGGAAGTGTATTTTATTATAATAAAAAAACAAAAGTTATTAAATTTAGTGGTGCAGAATCTCCATTTTTTTATAGAAAACCAGATGGTGAGATAGTAACTGTAAAAGGTACAAGAAAATCTGTAGGATATAAGCAATGTTCATTTGATTATGAGTATAAAGAAACTATTATTGAAAATGTAGAAGAGGGGACAAAGATATTTTTAACTACAGATGGCTATCTTGATCAAAATGGTGGTCCAAAAGATTTTCCATTTGGTAAAAAAAGATTTATTCAAATAATAGAAGACTATGGTGAAGAGAGTATGGCAGATTTGCAAGAGATGTTTATGTATGAGATGGCAGAGTGGGAAGACCAAATTGAAAATAATGATAGAAATGATGATATGACTGTTATAGGTTTTACAATATAGTTTGTAATTATTGTGCAACTATGTTGTGATACAATTTAAAAATGATTTATAAAGGATAGAGAATGGCAACAGTTTTATTAGTAGATGATGCAAAAACATCACGAATGATAGTGGGAAAAGTAGTTAAAAAATTAGGACATGATGTTATTGGACAAGCAGAAAATGGTGAGTTAGGTTTTGAAGCATATAAAGAGTTAAAACCAGATTTAGTATTAAGTGATGTAGAGATGC
>CAZLZQ010000029.1:0-18769 GCA_964564065.1 uncultured Arcobacteraceae bacterium
ATCCTAATAACCTTGTTCAAGCTACTGTTGAAGCATTAGCTAAGATTAAAGGATAATAGTATGTCAATTTTACAAGATTTACAACCAGCTTCTGGTAGTACAAAAAATACAAAAAGAGTAGGAAGAGGTCAAGGTTCAGGAATGGGTAAGACTTCTACTCGAGGTAACAAAGGTCAAAAATCTAGATCTGGTTACAAAATTAAAAGAGGATTTGAGGGTGGGCAAATGCCAATCCAAAAAAGAATGCCAAAAGTTGGTTTCTTCTCAAGAGTAACTAAACCATATTCTATCAATGTTGATAAAGTGGTTAAAGTTGCTAATCTTGAAGAGATTACAATGGAATCTATCAGATCTGTTTATAAATTATCTAAAGAGGTATCTAAAGTTAAACTTATTGGTTCAACTGCTAAAGATATGGCTGCTAAGATAAAAGACGAAAATGTAACAACAACTGGTAACTAGTTACCATGAATAAAGACTTACTAAATAAAATCCTAATAACTTTAGGTTTTATTTTAATATACAGAGTATTGGCATATGTGCCAGTACCTGGGGTCGACTTAACTGTCATAAAAGAGTTCTTCGACACAAATTCTAACAATGCTTTAGGTATGGTAAATATGTTTAGTGGTAATGCCGTAAGTAGAATGAGTATTATCTCATTAGGTATTATGCCTTATATTACTGCTTCTATTATCATGGAACTTCTAGCTGCAACTTTTCCAACTCTTGGTAAAATGAAAAAAGAGAGAGATGGGATGCAAAAATATATGCAAATTATCAGATACGCTACTATTATTATTACGCTTATTCAAGCAATTGGTGTTTCTATGGGATTACAATCTCTTACAGGAAAAGCTGGTCAAAGTGCAATTATGATTGATAGTGATACTTTTGTTGCTGTAGCTGCTATATCTATGCTTGCTGGAACTATGATGCTTATGTGGATTGGTGAACAAATTACACAAAGAGGTATTGGAAATGGTATCTCTCTTATAATTTTTGCAGGTATTGTTTCTGCAATTCCAAGTGCAATTGGTGGTTCAGTTGATTTAGTAAATAATGGTCAAATGAGTTTCCTTACAATAATTGCTATACTAGTTGTTATTTTAGGTACAGTTGGTGCTATTATATATGTTGAATTAGGTGAAAGAAGAGTTCCTGTTTCATATAGTAGAAAAGTGATGATGCAAAATCAAGATAAAAGAATTATGAATTATATACCTATTAAAGTAAATTTAAGTGGTGTTATTCCTGTTATTTTTGCTTCTGCAATTCTAATGTTTCCTGCTACTATTTTACAAGGTACTCAAAATGAAACATTGATAGCCCTTTCAGATTACTTAAATCCGAATAGTTATACATTTAATTTTTTAACTTTTCTTTTTGTAGTATTTTTTGCATATTTTTATGCATCAATTACATTTAATGCAAAAGATATAGCAGATAACTTAAAAAAACAAGGTGGATTTATACCTGGTGTTAGACCTGGTGGAAGTACATCACAATTTTTAAATGATACAGCAAGTAGATTGACACTATGGGGTTCTGTTTATTTAGGACTTATTGCAACTGCACCATGGCTTATTGTTAAATCTATGGGTGTACCATTTTTCTTTGGTGGAACTGCAGTTTTAATTGTTGTTCAAGTTGCTATTGATACTATGAGAAAAATTGAAGCACAACAATATAATGATAAATATAACACTCTTAGTGCGACTGGTCTATAATTAAATTATGGCTATACCATTAAGAAAACCTAACGAGATAGAAAAACTTCGCACTGCTGGTCATGCAGTTGGTGCGACACTAGATTATCTTCAAAAGAATGTAAAAGCAGGTATGACACTTTTAGAAGTAGATGCTATGGGAGAAAAGTATTTAAGAAATTTAGGGGCAAGACCTGCCTTTAAAGGACTTTATGGTTTTCCAAATGCAGTATGTACATCTTTAAATGAAGTAATAATTCATGGAGTACCTGATGATACAGTACTTAAAGATGGAGATATTTTAGGACTTGATATTGGTAGTGAAATTGATGGTTGGTATGGTGATGCTGCTATTACTATGCCAATTGGAACTATTAGTAAAGAGGATGAGGCATTAATTGCTTGTAGTAAAGATGCTTTGTATTATGCAATTGATATTATTAAGCAAGGTATGAGATTTAAAGAATTAAGTTTAGCTTTAGAAGAATTTATACTAAAACGTGGTTATACACCTTTGGTTAAATTTTGTGGTCATGGTATTGGACGAGAGCCCCATTGTGATCCAGAAGTTCCAAACTATTTAGATAGTCCAAATGCCAAGCAAGGTCCAAAAATAAAAAATGGTATGATTTTTTGTTTAGAGCCTATGATATGTCAAAAAGATGAGGAACCTATAGTTGATAAAAAAGATAATTGGTCTGTACGAAGTGCAGATGGATTAAGAACAAGTCACTATGAACACCAAGTTGCTATTGTAAATGGTAAAGCGCAGATTTTAACTGCAATTAATTAAAAATTTAAAGGGATACAAATATGGCTAAAGATGATGTAATTGTAGTAGATGGTAAAGTAACAGAAGTTTTACCTAATGCTACATTTAGAGTTCAATTAGATAATGGTCATGTAGTACTGTGTCATATTTCTGGTAAAATGAGAATGCATTACATTAAAATTTTACTTGGAGATACAGTAAGACTTGAGATTACGCCTTATTCACTTGATAAAGGTCGAATAACACATAGATATAAATAATAATTTATATATAATTATAAAGGGGGAAGTTATGAAAATAACTTCCCCCTTTTTTTATGTTAAAAAATAACCTAAGATACTTTTTTCTGCTCACTTGTAATTCTATTTTCTAGCTTTTGTTTTTGATCTATTAAAAACATAATATTCTCTTTTAGTGCATTTTTATGCTCATATGATTCAATAATAAATTCATATAATTTTGGTCGTGATTGTTTCCAATTATGTAAAGTAGTTTTATTTACTTCTAAATCAGATTCCAATTTCCTAAGGCTTGGTCCAGTTTTTAGTGTAGGGGCAGTCATTTATGTCCTTATTTCTTTTAATATTTCGTAGTGTACCAAATATTGGAACATATGTCAAGATTAATTCAATAATTTGTTCCATATATTGGAACAAAAGTGGTTAAAAGGGCAAATAAAGTACAATAAGCAATGACAAAAAGTAAAAAAAGAGAAATTTTGGATTTACTTTATAGTTATAATTATTTTGGTATTGAATATATTGATAGTTTAAATTACAATAATAATAAAAATAAAATAAAATTTTCAAATACATTAGATGAATTAGAATCAGATGCTTCTCATTGTAGTTTATGTGATTTATCAAAGGGAAAAGATACTTTTAATTTTGGAATAGGAAATAAATATTCTAATATTTATATTATAGGATTAACTAATAATCAATTTAACTCAGAACTTATATTTGATAGTTTTAAAGAGATGATTAAAAATATTTTATTTTTAGATATTAAAGATATATATATTACAAATATTTTAAAATGTTTTACAAAACTAAATATAGAAAAGTTATCTAAATCAATAAAGTTATGTGAAAATTATGTATTTAATCAATTAGAAATAGCACAACCAAAGCTAATAATTACATTAGGTTCTGCATTTAATCATCTAATGAAGAATGATGAAAATATATTAGATATCTCTGGTAATAGTTATAAATATAATAATATTAATTTAGTACCACTATTAGAGCCAGAATTTGTTTATAAAAATCCATCTTACAAAGATAGAATGGAAAATGATTTAAAAAAAGTTAAGAATTTATTGGAGAAAAGATGAAATATTTAATAGTTATTACTATAAATTTATTCTTATTATTAGGGTGTACCCAAACAACAAAAAATATTGAATATAAATATACTAAACAAAATATAGTTAAGAAAAAAGACTATAAAGATAAGAAATTAATCCTAGATAATAAAAATATTGAAGATAGTGTATTTACTGATATCCATAAAGATAAAATTCAAAAATCTAATAATATTGCAGTTGTATTTTCATCCCTGGAATTAGGTAAATATGCACTTGAAGCTACTATAACAGTAAATACATATTTACTTTATAAAAATCAAGATTTCAATGTTATTACTTATGATATAGATAAATATAAAAATAATAAATTGGAAAACATTTTTAAAGATATCAATCAAAATGGTACTACAAAAGTTATGTTAATGATCACAAAAGATAGACTACCTAAACTTTTAAGTCTAAATAATCTTTCAGAATTTAAGATATATATACCTCTTATTAATAGTTATGATGCAAATATATTCTTAGAAGAAAAATATTCAAATATTATATTTGGAGCAATTAGCTATAAAAAACAATTTGAAAAATTACTTAGCTATAGTCAAAATAACTCTTTTTCAGAGTTCTATGACAATTCAAATATTGGTTCAGTACTGCACAGTTATTTAACAAATAATCAAATTAACTACAGCAGAAGAATAAACGATAGAAATGGTGAATATAAAAGATTTTTAAAAGATAAAGCCTTAATTGGTTCATCAATTTTACTAAATACACCTATTGTAAAAAGTTCAATTATTTTATCTCAAATTAATGTACATGAGATCAATCCAAAAGAGATACTATCTTCTCAATTAAACTACTCACCATTTTTATTTACACTTACACAAAAACCTGATAGAAGAAAAGTTATTGTTGCAAATTCAATAAATAAGTTACCTGATAATTTAGTTGAATATAATAATTTATTAAATAACAATATTATATATAATTGGGTAAATTATTCTACTATATTAGGAACAGAATATCTTTTAAATAATAATTTAAATAATTTTGAAGGGGTAGAAATAAAAAACAACCAAGTAGAATACTTAGTTGAATTATACAGGGTAAGAGATAGTTCTTTTAAAAAGATAGACTAATCTATCTTTTAAAATTCTCTATTAATCATCTGATTCATTATATTTTTTAGATCTTCGTTATCATCTAACTTAATTGCATCAACAGCTTCTAAACCTAGTTTTTGAGCTTGTGCTATACTATCTATCAAAACATTATGTTTAATCATCTCATCTTTAATCCATTGCTGTTCATCTTGAGTCAACTCTTTTTTATACAATGATTTTAATTTTTCTTTATCTTCAATTCTTTTATAAAGTAAAAGATACGGTATAGTTACTTTACCTTCTACAAAATCTAACATAGCAGGTTTTCCAAGTTGGTCTGAAGTTTGAGTAATATCTAAAATATCATCTATCATTTGAAATGCTAAACCTAAATTTTTTCCATATAAAGCAAATGAATCTTTATCTTTATTTGAAATAATTGCAGCTGCTTTAGCACTTGATTCTATTAATGATGCTGTTTTATTATAAATCATATTAAAATATCTATCGTATGAAGTATTAAAACTATTTGTCATCTCTACATCATGCAGTTCACCAATACTTAGTTTAGTAACAGATGAAGCAATAGTATATGCTACCTCTTTATCCATTTGAGTAAGCTCTGTAAATGCTTTTGAATATAAAATATCACCAAACATTATAGATGTTTTATTATCAAAAAGTGCATTTATGGAAGGTTTTCCTCTTCTTGTATCGGCCTCATCTATAACATCATCATGAAGTAATGATGCTGATTGAATCATCTCTACAATTGCACACAGTTTTATTGACTCACTACTTACACCAGCAATCTTTAGAATAAGTTTTGATCTTAACATTTTACCTTCAGATAAAAGATTTAATAACTCTAAACTTCTTTTATCATCACAATCTTCTACAAATAACTGAATTTGTTTTTTTACTTCACTTAACTCTTCCATTTTTAATAAACCAACTTAACTATCTAATCTACAAACAACTTCACCAGTTAGTTCTACATATGTACTTTTTTTGTTATATTCTAACTCTTTTGAATTCTCAAAAGAAAATTGTTCTATAACTCTATTTAAACCATCTTCTCCATGCTCTTTAGTAAGAATCATCTCCATAGCTGTAAATCTTTCAAAAAACTTATCTAATTGATCCTTTACTAAATCATCACTTGCTTGGTTTATTATATCCCAAAATTTCGATTGAGGAGAACCTCCAAATACGTTATCTTCATCTTCAAATAGTGCTTCATATTTATTCATAATTTTTTCCTTTTATTTTATTTATTTAATCTAACTCTAACAGATTCGGCATGTGCTGTCAAACCTTCAGTATCTGCTAATAACGCACATTGTTCACCTATCTCATTTATAGCATTTTGACTAAAACTAATAATTGAGCTCTTTTTCATATAATTCTCTACATTTAATGGACTATAGAATTTAGCAGTTCCACCAGTAGGAAGTGTATGATTTGGACCTGCTACATAATCACCTATTGGTTCAGGTGTATTTTGCCCTAAAAATATAGCTCCAGCATGTTTTATTTTAGGTAAAAGTTCAAAAGGGGATGCCGTCATAACCTCTAAATGCTCTGGTGCTATATCATTCATCAAATCTATTGCCTCATCCATTGAAGATGAAACTATTATACAACCTCTCTCATCAATTGATTTTTGTGCTATTTCACTTCTACTTAACTCTTTTAAATAATTATCTACCTCATCACTTGTTTCTTTAGCAATTTTTTGAGATGTTGTAATCATAATAGAACTTGCCATCTCATCATGCTCTGCTTGAGATAATAGATCAATAGCAAGATAATTTGTATTTGCAGTTTCATCTGCAAGTATTCCTATCTCACTTGGTCCTGCAATCATATCTATATTTACTTCTCCAAATACTAGCTTTTTAGCAGTAGCAACAAAAATATTACCAGGACCAGTAATCACATCAACTTTTTTTAAAGATTCTGTACCATAGGCCATTGCAGCAATCGCAGATGCCCCACCTACTTTCATAACAGTTTTAATTCCACATAAGTGACAAGCTGCAAGTAATAATTCGTTTGGTTCGTTATCTGGAGTTGGTGTACATACAACTATCTCTTCAACACCTGCAACTATTGCAGGAATAGCATTCATTAACAATGAAGAAGGATACGCTGCTTTTCCACCTGGAATATAAAGCCCTGCTCTATCTACAGCAGTTACCTTTTGCCCAAGTATTGTACCATTTGATTCATAATCCATCCAAGATTTTGGAAGTTGTTTCTCATGATATTTTTTAATTCTATCATATGCTAAGTGTAATGATTCTTTTAATTTTTCATCAATATTATTATATGCTTTTTCCATATCAGATACATCAATAAATAGTGTTTCAGATGTAGGCGACCAATTATCAAATTTAGATATATGCTCACATACTGATTTATCACCGTTGTCTACAATATCATCAATAATACCATTTACTATTGAAGAAACTTTTTTAATATCAACTTTTGCACGACCTAAAATATTTTCAAATTCATTTTTAAAATTACTATCTTGTGTATTTATTATTTTCAATTTTATATCCCTTTACTTTATAGCTTTAAATATTTTTTTAACAGCTTTATTCTCATCCCAATCTTCAACATTTATAATAATATCAGCTACTTTTTCATACTCTTTTATCCGTTGATTATAAATCTTTTTTGCTTCTTCTAAGTTACTTAATAAAGGTCTTTTTTTAAACTTCTTTTTAGAATTTGGAGCATTTTTTAATCCCTCTAAAATAGCTTCAAATGTTGATTGTAGATATATAACTTTTCCAATTTTTTTTAAATTTTCTTGCTTATAAAATCCACCACCTGTAGATATTATTGAACCTTTTATATTTTTTTCACACCATAAAGCACACTTCTTTTCTAATGCTCTAAAATATGGTTCACCATCTTGCTCAAAAATTTTTTTTATTTTTTTATTTTCTAAACTTTCAATTAAGTCATCAGTATCTACTGCAAAATAATCACTCTGCTTAACTAAAGCACGAGCGACAGTACCCTTGCCAACACCCATAAATCCAATCAATATTATATTTTCTTTTTTCATAAAGCTGATTTTATCTTTAAATTGCTTATAAGTGGTATAAAAAGAATATTTAGATAAAATCACGAAAATAACATTAAAAGAAGAGAAATAAAATATGGCTCAAACAATAACAGAAAAAATATTTAGTGAACATGTAGGTAAAAAAGTTTTTGCAGGAGAGATCGTAAGAAGTCCAATAGATATGGTGATTGGAAACGATATTACAACTCCTATCTCTATCAAAGCATTTGAAGAAAGTGGTGTTGAAAAATTAGCTAATCCTGATGGATTTAGTATTGTTCTTGATCACTTCATACCAGCAAAAGATATAGCATCTGCAAATCAAGCAAGAATCAGTAGAGATTTTGCAGTAAAACATAACTTAAAAAACTTTTTTGATGAAAAAGATATGGGTATAGAACACGCACTTTTACCAGAAAAAGGTTTAGTAATTCCTGGTGATGTAATAATTGGTGCAGATAGTCACACTTGTACTCATGGTGCATTAGGAGCTTTTAGTACTGGTATGGGTAGTACTGATTTAGCTTTTGCTATGATTACAGGTGGAAATTGGTTTAAAGTACCAGAATCTATAAAAGTAGTTTTTACTGGTAAGCCTGGTAAGTTTGTAACGGGAAAAGATTTAATCCTAGAGATCATTAGAATGATAGGTGTTGATGGAGCTTTATATAAAACTCTTGAATTTACAGGTGATACTATCCAACATCTTACTATGGATGATAGATTTGCTTTATGTAATATGGCTATTGAAGCTGGTGCAAAAAGTGGAATAGTAGCTCATGATAATATTACGCAAGAATTTTTAGATGAAAGAGCTGCTGCAAATGATGGGCTAAGAGCTGAACCAAAAATTCACAAAAGTGATGATGATGCATTTTATTGTCAAATATTAGAGATTGATGTTGCTGCTCTTGAACCTGTTATTGCATATCCATTTTTACCAGAAAATGGTCATCCTATGAGCCAAGCAGTAAAAGATAATATTAAAGTAGATCAAGTATTTGTAGGAAGTTGTACAAATGGTAGACTAAGTGACTTAAAAGTTGCATCTGAAATGTTAAAAGGACAAAAAATAGCACAACATACTCGTATGATAGTTACTCCTGGAACTCAAAAGATTTTAAGAGAAGCTACAAAATTAGGATATATTGATATTTTAGTTGATGCTGGTGCAGTTGTATCAAATCCAACTTGTGGAGCATGTTTAGGTGGATATATGGGTATACTTGGGGATAACGAAGTTTGTATCTCTACAACAAATAGAAACTTTGTAGGTAGAATGGGAAGTAGAACTTCAAAAGTATATTTAAGTAACTCGGCAGTAGCCGCTGCTTCAGCAATTAGCGGTTATATCACTGATCCTGCAAGTTTATAAAAATGATTGATATTCCATGTGTTATTTTAGCAGGTGGAAAGTCAAGTAGAATGAGAGAAGATAAATCACTCCTTCCATTTGATAACCATCAAACTCTCATAGAATATCAGTACAATAAATTATCGAAAATATTTTCAAAAGTATATATATCAGCTAAATCAAACAAATTTAATTTTAAATGTAATATCATCTATGATATAACTAATTCTATATCATCACCAATGATAGCATTAAGTTCTATTTTTGAATTTATAAAAGAAGATAATATATTTATAATTACAGTAGATACACCACTAATAAAAGAAGAAACTATTTTAGATATTTTAAATAATTCAAAACCATATGATATTACTATTGCTGAAGATAGTGAAAAAAAGCATTATTTATGTGGAGTTTTTTCTAAAAAAATATATTTATCAATTCAACAATGTATCTCAAATGATATTCATAAAATTAATTATTTAATCAAAAATACAAAAAAATTAAATATTATTAAATTTGATGATAAAAATCAATTTACAAATATCAATACTCCATTAGAGTATCAAAACGCACAAAAATTAATTTAAGACTTTAACTTTTTAAAAAAGTTAACAACCAACCTTATCATTAATATCAATAAATAAAATACCAATGTAATAATAAAAGGATGATAAGTACCCAATGAACTACTTTTTAAAGCAAAAATATGTTCTACTGGATAATTCAACCATGCACTAAAGTGCATGGCTATAGATAAAAAGAAGAATAAACCTACATATGTATATAACTCTTTTCTAAATCTACACATCTATTACATCAAGCCTCTCATCATAAGTTGCCAATACATAGTTTTTAAAATATAAAGATCAAATACCCACCAAATAGATCTAGGAACTGAAGGATCCATTATAGGAAATGATGGTGCTGGATTTTTACCATAATTAAACTCTGCCATCAAAATTTTACCATATTGAGTTTTTAATGGACAAACAGTATAACCATCAAATTTATCTTCTGCTTTTTTACCATTCATTACAGATATTAAGTTTTCTTGTAATACTGCTGCTTGATGTCTAGCTGTTCCACCTGTTTTTCCTTTTGGAATACCTGCAATATCACCTATTCCAAATACATTAGGATATCTTCTGTGTTGCATAGTATCTTTATCTAACTCCATCCAACCTTTTCCACTCCCTTTTTGCCAAGCAAGTTTTGAAGTTTTAAATTCATTTGAAGCTGACATTGGTGGTACAATATGGATAAAATCATATTCTAAGTTTACTATCTCAGTTTTTTTGATCATATCATACTCTTCAAGATCCTCATCATATTCACCTTTTGTAAATGTTGTAACCTCATATGTAGCAATTTTTTTATCACCATCAATTTTAATAAGATTATGTTTCCACTTATTTTCAATATTTCCATACATTGGCTGTACTTCATCTAGTAAAGTTTTATTATATTCTTTAATTCCAAATAGACCAGTTCCTGCTTTTGTAAAATAATACTGTGCATTCATATGAACGTCTGAACCACCTGTAGGTCCATTTCCTCTTAGATTATCATTACTAAGATACATTATCTTTTGAGGTGCTCCTCCACATTTAATAGGAGTATTTGGCTGTGTACAGATAACTTTAATAGGATTTTCGTTAGATGCTTTTGCAGCAGCAACTCTCATATCTTTAAACCATTGTTCAGTTGCAGTACCACCAATAGCAGTACCCTCTTCTGGATTATTTAAATATACAGAAGAGATACCGTTTTTACCAATCATGTCTTCTGTCAAACCTTCAATATCCTCATATTGATATGAAATTCCAGCTGCAACTATTAAGTAATCATATTTAACAATTTTACCACTTAAAGTTTTTACACTATTATTATCAGGATCATAAGATGAAACCTTATCTTTAATCCAATTTACACCACTAGGCATTAAAGAGTTATTGTCACCTTTAATATCATCTAAAGTATATAAGCCTGCTGCCATAAAAACTTGACCTGGCTGATAAAGATGTACATCATTTGGAGCAATCACTGTAATCTTTGCATTGCTTGCTGCTTTTCTCATTCTTGCAGCCATCATAATTCCACCAGCTCCTGCTCCAACAATAACTATATGTGAGTTCTTTTCAGTTGAAGCATTCGCAATAGTTGCAGCTTCAGCTTGTGTTGTACCAACCATAAGGGACGCACTACTAAGTCCAAGTATCTTTAATGCATCTCTTCTTGAAATGTTAGAGTTTTGTAACTGATCTTCAATAAGATCAATCATCATCTCCTTCTCTTTATTGTTTTCAATCATCAATTGTATCCTTTTTAAAAATTTCAACTTAATACTAACTAAAATTTAATAAATAATATATTAATTATACTAAAATATTATATTACGTATAATAAAAACTTATACAATATTAAGTTATATGTTATTTCAATTGTGTTAATCTTTCTGAAATAATTTTGAAAATTCAAAAAGGAACTTATAATGATTGAAAATAGAAATGTTCAAAAAGACTTAGAACAATTAGATAGTATATTAAAAGAGCAAGGTATCTCAAGAAGAGATGCAATGAAAATGATGGGTGTAAGTAGTATGGCTGCACTAATGATGAGTGGAACTGATGCTGAAGCAGCAACTACAGTAGAAGCTAGTGATGCTAAAGGTCATGTACTTATTGTTGGTGGTGGTCTATCTGGTATGTCAACTGCTGCAAGACTTAGAAGTGCTGCAAGTGGAGTTAAAATTACAGTAATTGAACCTAATTCACTTTCTACTCAATATCAACCAGGTCAAACGCTTGTTGGTGGTGGTCTTTGGGAAAAGAAAGATGTTATATATAACAGAGACGATTTTGTTCCATCTGATGTAACTATTGTTAAAGAAAAAGCTGTTGAATTTGATCCAAAAAACAACACTGTAACTACAGATAAAGGTACTAAAATCAAATATGACTTTATGGTTATAGCTGCTGGTATTGAACTAAACTATGGTGCTATTAAAGGACTTGAAGAGGTTGGAGCATTATATGCTGCTGGTGATAATAGTAAAGCAGTTGCAGCTATGAATGCTAAAGGTGTATCTTCAATTTATACTGCAGATGGTGCTGAACAAACTTGGACAAATATGCAAAAATTAATTGCAAATGCAAAAGCTGGTAAAAAGCAAAATGCACTTTATACACATCCAAATACACCAATTAAGTGTGGTGGAGCTCCTAAAAAAATTATGTATCTTACAAATTCTAGATTAAATGAAGCTGGTGCTGATGCTAGAGCAAATGTAAATATGCATTTCTATCCTAATGGTGGTGGTATGTTTGGAATTAAAGATTACCATACTGCAATCGTTGAACAGTTTAAAACTAGAGGTTTCAACTGGTCTTATAAACATAATTTAACAGAGATTAAAAATGGTGTTGCCGTATTTGATAAACATGATACATTTAAAGAGTATTATGACGAAGATTTAGAAGAAAAAGTAAAAGAAACTATCCATGAATCAGTTGAAAAAGAGTTCGATTTTATCCATGTAACACCACCTATGAGAGCTGCAAAAGAGATTGCTAATTCTCCTGTTGGTTCTAAAAAAGGTTGGGTACCTGTAAATAAAGAAACATTACAACATGTTAAATTTTCTAATGTATTTGCATTAGGTGATATTGCAGCAGTACCTATGGGTAAAACTGGTGGATCTGCTAGAAAACAATATAAAGTTGTTGTAAACAATCTTATATCTATGATGGAATCTGGAAAAATTCCTGCAACTAATAAAAAATATGAAGGATATACTGTTTGTCCATTAATTACAAATATTGGTACAGTAATGTTAGCAGAATTTAATTGGGCTTCTAAAAAAACTGGAAGTGGTAAAAATGCAGCATTATTATCATTCTTAGATCCAACTCAAGAGAGATATATGTGGTGGTTATTAAAAATTTATTTATTAAAACCAATGACACAATATGGAATGCTATCTGGAAAAGCATAGTCTTTCAAATTTTAAAAGATAGATATAAAACCCTAAGCCTATGTGGTTTAGGGTTTTTTGTTACCTTTTAAATTAAAAATAATATAATAACAAATAAAATTTAGGAAATATAATGAAAAAAGAGTTAGTAATACTAGTAGGATTATTTTTATTTTTAGCTATAGGTATGCACTTTAAACAATGGATAGACCATCCTATAGAACACTTATCAAATATGACACATGGTGGTGCTTTTGGAGTTCCTGGGATTATACACCCATTTGTATTTACAATAATTGTTTATTTAATTATTGGAATACCACGAATAATAAAAAAACTATTTACAAAAAAAGAGAATCTATAGCTTCTTGCTTTGATTTTATAGTCCCATCTAATTGTTTTTGATATAAATTATTTAAGATATTTTTAAATTCTACACTTGGTTTAAAACCAAGTGTAATTAAATCTCTTCCTTCGATAAAAGCTTTTGGCATATTTTGCATCATTTCTAATTTTTTATAAACTAATTCTGCTTTATTTGTAATATTCTTAATTTTAAATTTATATATATTGGGAACTATAAAGTTTTTTAAATTTTCTATATCTCTTATCAATTTTTTATCATCTGAAATATATATTAAAATATCATATATAAAATAAAACATTAAAATAAGATTTGTTTTTATCTCTTTACACTTATACTTAGATATATTATCAATATCTTGTAATACATTACTATTAATAGATATTAATCTAAAGTCTTCTAAAACTTTTAACCCTAGGGAAGGTTTATCTGATTTTAAAAGTAATTTTTTATACTCTTCAAAAATTCTTTCTTTTGATAATAGTTTAAATTCATCATACTTAACTATCTCTTTACATAGTTTAGATGTATCTACATCAAGTTTAAATTCAAATCTTGCACAAAACTGTACTGCTCGATAAACTCTTAAACAGTCTTCTTTAAAACTATCTTTATCAACATATTTTAGAACTTTATTTTTAATATCTTTAATTCCATTAAATGGATCTAAAAGTTTATTATTTTTATAATCATACCCTATAGAATTAATAGTAAAATCTCGTCTTTTTGCTGCATCTTTATATTTAAGATTACTATCAATTATAATTTTAAAACCTCTATGTCCTAAACCATTCTTGCTCTCTAATCTTGGAAATGAAAAGTCAATATCTATATCATCTAATTTAAGCTTTACTATTCCAAAACTTACACCAACTATATTTATATCACCAAATTCTTCAATTATATTAGATAACTTATCAACATTATCTATTCTATAAACTTCTATATCATAATCTTTAGATGGTATATTAAGAAAACTATCTCTAACAATCCCACCTACTAAAATGGGTACTCCACCATATTTAACAATTTTATTTAAAACTTTTTTTAAAGTATTAGGAAGATTAAAATTTAAGCTCAATAGTTGTTCCATTATGCTCTTTTGATATAATACTTATATCTATTGATAAATCGTTACATAGTCTATGAACTATATGCATTCCTATGCCATGTCCACTTTCATTTTCTATATAACTTCTTTCAAAAATTTTTTGAGGATAAATCATCCCTTTTCCATTATCAATTATAGATAAAATATTATTTGTAAACTCTATATCAATAGTTGGATTTTTATCATTTGAATATTTACAAGCATTTGACAAGATATTATCCAATATTCTTATTATTGCTTTTTCATTAGTATAAACTATCATATCTTTTTTATTTAAATTAAATTTAATATTAGGATATAAAATATTACAATTATCCTTTTTATCTTCAAGTAAACTATATAAATTTATATTTGATTTTTCCAAATTTTTATATAATAATATCTCCAAATTTTCATATAATGATGATATAGCCACAGCACTATTTTCAATTCTATTTAACTTCTTAACATATTTATCATCAATTATATCTTTTTTTAACATTTTTGTATTTAATATTATTGATGTTGAAGGGGTATTTAAATCATGTATTAAATCTTTAATAAACCTATCAAGATGAGATATAGTTTCATTCATAGGTTTTAAAGAATATTTTGCAAGTATTAAACTTAAAAGTAAAAATAAAAATATCAATCCTATTTGAAGCATGATAGTAAATACTTTGATATCATGTAGTTCATGTTCTAAAATTGAACTTTTAATACTTACTGCTATAAATCTTTTTCCACTCATTACTGGAAATGATTTCTTATAATAATCTCCCTCTTTAGTAGCTAATTGATGCATAAATCTATTTTTATCTTCAATATCATAACTATATCCATTTTTATCATACTTAAACATTGTTTGTTTAAGATGCATAGAATAATCATGCATTTTCATTGTATACTTTTGTAATATTTGATTTTTTTGTTGACCATAATATAAATATCCCAATAATAAAATAAAAAAAGCTGTAGAAAAAAAATATATAAATGTAAATTTTACTAATGATGTTTTTTCATATTGTTTCACAACGATAACCTACCCCTCTAATATTAACAATATTTAAACCTATCTTTTTTAACTTTGATATTTGAACTCTTAACACTGCATCACTACCTTCAAAATCACTATGAGTATGATTTATAAGTTCATCTTTAGATAAAATCTTTCCTAAATTTTTTATAAAATACTCAAATAATATTGTTTCGGTAGGTGTTAGATGTACAGTTTTATTATTTTTATTTAGTTGTTGATTTATAGTTTCATAGACTAAGTCACCATAAACAATATTCTTATCATAAGTTTTAAATGATTTTTTTAATACAACTTCTATTCTTAATAATAATTCATCAATATCAAATGGTTTTTTTATATAATCATCAGCACCTTTTTCAAAACCTTGTTTCATAGAGTTTATATCAATATTTGCTGTAATTATTATTGCAGGTGTTTTATCTCCACTTTGACGAAGTTCATCTAGAAGTTTTAATCCATTTATAAATGGAATATTTAAATCAAATAAAAATATATCATAAGATTCATTATAAGTTTTATTTAATGCTTCTTGCCCATCTTTAACCCAAGATACTATGTATCCTTCAGACTCTAGCAATTCATCTATCGTTTCACCTAAAATAAGATCATCTTCTACAAGTAATATTTTTTTATCCATAAACTATACCTTTGCTAGTTGATTCTCCATCATTTTATCATAAATAAGTTTTTTTGCATCTTCTAGAGTTAAATTTTCAATACTAAAAGGATCACCTATATAAAAATCTATTTGAGAAAATGGTTTTGGTACTATAAATTTATCCCAAGATTTAAGTTGCCAATATTTTTTAGGTATAGAACTAAAAGGTAAAATATTAGATTTTGTTTTTTGAGCGATTACTACTATTCCATCTGCTATACTATATATAGGACCTTTTGGACCATCAGGAGTAATAGCAACATCAATATTATTTCGTATAGCTTTTATTGCACCTAATAATGCTTTAGCACCACCTCTTGTAGATGATCCACTTAATGCCCCTACTCCTAAATGTTCTACCACTTTTCGTATAGTTTCACCATCCCTATGCTCACTTACTATTACTTTAATATCTCCTGTAGGTTTAAATCTTCTATAGTTTAATGGTTGCATAAGAAGATCACCATGCCACATAGATACTATGAAATTTTCTTTTTGGGGATTGAATGATTTTGGATAGTGATAAGTTTTTTTATTTGTTAGATATATAAATCTAACAATAAGTTGTAAAATATAGGGTAATATTTTTGTTTGAATATAACCCAATACTCTCTTTTTTATAAGACCCTACCTGTTAATGATGTTCTATTAGCTTTAATTATCTCTACATCAACTATTTTTCCAAGTAACTCTTCACTACCTTCAACAAAAACTTGAACATAGTTATCACTAAAACCAAATACTTCACCATTTGGTTTTAGATCTTCAAATAAAACTTTTAAAGTTTTACCTAAATATTTTGCCATATGCTCATCTTGATGAGTTTTATGAAGATCTATAACTTGCTGTAATCTTGAACTTGCTACTTCATCCAAAACTTGATTTGGTAAGTTCTCTGCAACCGTTAATGGTCTAGGTGAATATTTAAAATTAAATATTGCTTCAAATCTAACTTTCTCAATTACATCTATAGTATCTAAAAACTCTTCATCACTTTCATCAGGGAAGCCAACAATGATATCAGTACTTATTCTAACGTCTGGTACTAGATTTCTAATTTTTTCACATCTATTTAAAAACCACTCTTTAGAATAACCTCTTTTCATATCTTTTAATACTTTTGTATTTCCAGCTTGTAAAGGTACATGAATCTGTTTACATATTTTAGGATTTGATGCAAATTCATTGATAAACTCATCATCCATATGTAAGGGGTGTGGTGATGTAAATCTTATTCTTTCTAAATTTTTTATTTTTGATATATCTTGAAGAAGTTTTGTAAATGTTGTTTTATCTCTACCATCTGAGAAATTAGTACCATAATTATTTACATTTTGTCCAAGTAAAAAAACCTCTTTAGCACCAGAATCTACTGACTTTTGAATCTCATTTATAATAATCTCTTTAGGGATACTTATCTCATCACCTCTTGTAGCTGGAACGATACAAAAAGTACAACTTTTATCACAACCTAAAGATATATTTACACTACTTCTATATACTGATTTTCTAAACTCTGCAAATTGATATGTTGTTTCATCGTTATCAATATCTATTGCTACAGTTTTTGGATTGTTTACGGCAAAAGAAATCTTTGAAACATTTCTAGCTCCAACTACAAAATCTACATATGGAGCTCTTTTAATAATACTCTCACCTAGATGACTTGCGGTACATCCACAAACACCAATTTTAGCACCATCTTTTTTCTTTTTATTAAAAGTTCCTAGTTCTGAAAATAATTTTGCAACCGGTTTTTCCCTAACAGAACAAGTATTGATAATGATTAAATCAGCATCTTCTATATCTTCTGTAGTTTCATAGTTTTCGTGATTTCTAAGTTCTGCAATAATATGTTCAGTATCCCGAACATTCATTGAACAGCCTAAAGTTTCAATAAAAAGTTTTTTACTCATGATCTATTATTTTATAATGCGTGAATTTCGTATAAATACTCTTCATCTGCTAAACCATATTTCACTTCTCTAAAGTGTACAGAATAACCAGCTTCTTCAAACTTATCAACGATAGCCATCATATCTTTATGAGAATTTTCTCTATCAAAATAAAAAATCTCTTCCTCTTTTTTTGATAATTCTTCTAATAATTTTTCAAAATTAACTTTTTTTGGTTTTGCTGTAAGTTCTTTTCTTGCTAATAAAATATCCATTTCGATATATTCCTTTTAATTTGTAATTATCGCCATTTTATCTATTTAGTACTAAATTTATGTTTAAGCTGTTAAAAATAGCATAAAAAAAGGTGGTACAAATACCACCTTTCATATTATAAATAATTATATATTAG
>CAZLZQ010000030.1:0-18729 GCA_964564065.1 uncultured Arcobacteraceae bacterium
TATAAAAGTATTATGGGATATGTAGATTTTTTAACTCAAACAATAGAAGATTTTAGAGGATTTTTAAGAGAAGATAAGGAGAAAGTTAAATTTAATATTGTTGATACTATTAATAAAACTTTATCAGTTACGAGTGCTTCATATAAAGACTATGATATAACGATTTTAAATGATACAAAAGATGTAAAATTACCATCTTTTGGTATGTCAAGTGAGCTATCTCAAGTATTTTTAAATATACTAAATAATGCAAAAGATGCATTAATTGCAAAAGAGATTAAAGAAAAGATGGTACATATTTGGTCTAAACAAGATGAAAAGTATAATATTATCTATATTCATGATAATGCAGGTGGAATTCCTAACGATATTATTGAAAAAATATTTGATCCTTACTTTACAACAAAACATCAATCTCAAGGTACAGGTATAGGGTTGTATATGAGTAAAGATATTGTTGAGATTCATATGGATGGAAAATTAAGTGTTGAAAATTGTACTAAAAGTTTTAAGGGTGAAGAGTACTGTGGAGCCTGTTTTAAAATAGAATTACCTAAAGTGTAAAAAAATTAATTTTTTTAATTATCACTTTTTTAATAAATTTTAGATATAATCGCGTAAATATTTTTAAAAAGGAAATAATATGGCATTAAATGTTTATTATGATAAAGATTGTAACATTGACTTAATTAAGTCAAAAAAAGTAGCTATGATTGGTTTTGGTTCTCAAGGTCATGCACATGCAGAAAACTTAAGAGATTCTGGTGTTGAGGTTTGTGTTGGTTTAAGAAAAGATGGTGCATCTTGGAAAAAAGCTGAAGCAAAAGGTTTTGAAACATTAACAGTAGCAGAAGCTACAGCATGTTCTGATGTTGTTATGATTTTATTACCTGATGAAAATCAAGCAGAAATTTATACAAACGAGATTGCTCCAAACTTAAAATCAGGTGCAACTATCGCATTTGGTCATGGTTTTAACATCCATTATGGAAGAATTCATCCTGCATCAGATATCAATGTAACTATGATTGCTCCAAAAGCCCCAGGTCATACAGTAAGATCTGAATTTGTAAGAGGTGGAGGAATTCCTGATCTTATTGCTGTTGGTCAAAATCCGTCAGGAACAACTAAAGATTTAGCACTTTCTTATGCATCAGCTATTGGTGGTGGAAGAACTGCAATTATTGAAACAACTTTCAAAGATGAAACAGAAACTGATCTATTTGGAGAGCAAGCTGTACTTTGTGGTGGTGCTACTGCATTAGTTAAAGCTGGTTTTGAAACATTAACAGAAGCTGGATATGCTCCAGAGTTAGCATATTTTGAGTGTCTTCATGAGCTTAAGTTAATAGTTGACTTAATGTTTGAAGGTGGTATTGCTGATATGAGATATTCAATTTCAAATACTGCTGAGTATGGTGATTATGTTTCTGGAAAAAGAGTTATTAACGACGAATCTAAACAAGCTATGAGAGATATTCTTACTGAGATTCAAGATGGTAGATTTGCAAAAGACTTTATTTTAGAAGGTCAAGCTGGATACCCTAGAATGAATGCAGAAAGAACAAATGCAAGAGCTTCTTTAATCGAACAAACTGGTGTAAACCTAAGAGAGATGATGCCTTGGATTGCTGCAAATAAAATTGTAGATCAAGATACTAACTAGAGTCTCTTTTAAAAACTAAAGAGTATTCTCTTTAGTTTTTAATATAATCATATGAAAAAAACTTCAACAAAAAAACCACCTATTAAAAACAAAAAACCTAAAAAATCAAAATTTAAACTATTTGCATTAAGCAATATTCTAGTAGCAATCACAGCATTTGCAATGTTAAGTGTTGGTTATTTATATGTGCAAAATGAAGATAAAATAAAAAATGAAACTATAGAACAAAATTTAAAAGATGAAAAATTAAGACAATTAGCTATTGAAGAGCAAGAGATAAAATATCAAGAAGCAAAATATTTTGAAGAGAAAACAAAAGCATTAGAGATAGAATATGTTTCTAATATTGATAATCAAGTATATATAGATAAAAAAAGAGAAGAAAAAAAAGATAAATTTGAGTATAAAGAAACATTTAAAAAAGATAAATCCAAAGAGATTATACCTAGATATATAGAGAAAATTGAAAAGAATATTGAAAAAGAAAAGATAGTAGAAAAAAAGATTATAAAAGAAAAACCAGCAAAAGTTATTGTGATAAAAAAAGAAGAAAAAATAAAATCTTATTTACCTAAATTAGCTATTATTATTGATGATGTTACAACATCTTCACAAGTTAAAAAGATACAAAATATTGGATACGCTGTAAATATGTCATTTTTACCTCCAACTAAACATCATTGGAACTCTGCTAAGATAACTAAGAACTTAGATAGATATATGATTCATCTACCTTTAGAAGCTAGTAGCCATAGGTATGAAGAGGTTGATACTTTATATATTGGTGATAGTGTACAAAGAATTGATGATAAGATAAAGGCATTGAAAGCCTTATACCCTAAAGCTACTTTTATAAATAATCATACGGGAAGTAAATATACATCAGATCTGAAGTCAATGGATAAGTTACTAAAGGTTATTAAAAAATATGATTATACTTTTATTGATAGTAAAACTACATCAAAATCTGCAGTTTTAAAATCTGCAAAGAAATATGGTATGAGAGTATTAAGTAGAAATATATTTTTAGATAATAAAAAAGATAAAAAATATATTCAAAAGCAATTAAAAAGAGCAATTGTAATTGCTAAAAAAAATGGAAGTGCCATAGCCATTGGACATCCTTATAATATTACATTTAGTACTTTAAAACAATCAAAACATCTTTTAAAGGATGTTCAACTTGTCTTTGTAGAATCTTTATGATACAAAGATTAAATTCTCATATCTCTGATTTAGATTTAATGAAAAAATACCCTAAGGATATTTTCTATAAGGGTAATTTTAGTCTACTTAACAAAAGAAGAGTTTCAATCGTAGGTACTAGAAAACCAAATCAATATGCAAAACAGTTTACGCATCTATTAGCTCAAGAGTTATCTAATCACAACATTTGTATCGTAAGTGGTGCTGCAATGGGTATAGATGCAATAGCACACAATGGAGCAGGTTATTCAAATACAATTGCTGTTGCAGGAACAGGGCTAAATATAAGATATCCTGCTATAAATAAAAATTTAATAACAGAGATAGAAAATAATGGTTTAATGTTAAGTCAGTTTGAAAATAATCAACAAGCTACAAGATATACTTTTCCATTGCGAAATGAGTTAGTAGTAGCTTTAGGTGAAGTTCTAATTGTAGCGCAGGCTGATTTAAAAAGTGGTACTATGAGAAGCGTGGAGTATGCAATAAAAATGAATAAACCAATATATGTATTGCCTCATAGATTAAATGATAGTGAAGCTACTAATAGACTACTTCAAGATGGTAAAGCAAAAGCTATATATAATATTGAATATTTTATTGAAAATTTAGTTGGTTGTAAAAATGAAATCAAAAGTAAAGATTCTTTTATAGAATATTGTAAAACAAATCCAACATATGATGAGGCTATGAGTATGTATGGTTCTGAAGTTTTTGAGTATGAACTTTTAGAAAAAATAAAAGTTCAAGATGGTTCAATAATAGTACTCTAAATTATTTTAAAATACTACTATTGTTATTTAGTGAAAAGTATAGATTGTCCAGCAGTTAATTTATCACCAATTTTTAAATCTATATTGATATTTTCTTTTAATGTAATTATTGCTAAACCATCTATAAAAATAGCAATAGGTTCACCTTGCTCTGCAGTTGTATTTTCAGTATATTCTATTTTTGTATTACAAATACCAGAAATAAGTTTTAATTTCATATTTGATAATTTAAATGTAATTTGTTCATTTAAAATAGTTGCTTTATAACTATTTGGATTTAAGTTTAGTCCATTTTTTTGATTTTTGATTTTTATATTTGTATCAGAAGGTGCTCTTACTACATGTGTATTACATGGTGTAACTTTACAATATATTTTTCTTTTTCCATTAACAATATCAATTGCAGTTATTTTACCATCAATAGGCGATAAAATAGAGTTTTTATTTTTAAAAATCAATCTTTCTTGATTTCTAAAAATAAATATTGTAAGTAATGTAATTAGATAAAATATTGTACTAAAAAATTCTATACCAAATATTGATAATACTATTGCAATTACAAAAAATGTAATAATATATTTATACCCTTGGTTTAAGATAAATCCATTATTTTTCATCTGTATCTACTCTCTTATCATCTTCATCATTATCTTTTTCATTGTGTAGATCTTCATCATTAAAAACTACCCCACCATTTTCTTTTATGATCTCTTGAACTCTTTTTCCTGTAATAACTTCAATATCAAGAAGTTCAGCCGTCATTTGTTCCATTGCCTCATTATTTTCTCTTAATGTTTCTAAAACAACTTTATATCTTGCATCCAAAGTATTTTTAATATGGTTATCAAGTTTATGTGCCATCTCATCACTATAATCCTTACTAGTTTGGCCACCACCTAAGAATTGGTTAGTTTGTTTAGAAAGTACCATAAGACCAGCAATATCAATATCACTCATACCATAAATAGTAGCCATTGATTTTATAATATCTGTAGCTCTTTCAAGATCATTTCCTGCACCTGTACTTATTTCACCAATATAAATCTCTTCTGCAGCACGACCACCAAGAAGAGTATCTACTTCTGCCATTAATTCATGTTTTTGCATTAAATATTTATTCTCTTCAGGTGTATTAAGTGTGTATCCTAAAGCGGAAAGACCACGAGGAACAATACTTACTTTATTTACTTTTTTTGCACCTTTAGTAACTTCAGCAATTAAAGCATGACCAGATTCATGATAAGCAACTATTTTTCTCTCTTTTGGAGATATTCTTCTACTTTTTTTCTCTAGTCCTGCAATTTGTCTCTCAACAGCTTCTTTAAAATCTTCAGATTCAACTTCAGACTTTTCTGCTCGTCCTGCTAAAAGTGCTGCTTCATTAATTATATTTGCTAAGTCTGCCCCAGCTAATCCTGCTGTCATAACTGCTACATCTCTAAGCTCAACATCTTTTGAAACTTTTACATCTTTAATATGAACATTTAATATCTCTATTCTACCTTCTAAATCTGGTTTATCAACAAGAACTTGTCTATCAAATCTACCTGGTCTTAAAAGTGCAGGGTCTAATATCTCTGGTCTATTTGTAGCTGCTAGAATAATAACAGGAGCACCATCTCCACTAAAACCATCCATCTCTGCTAAAAGCTGGTTTAGTGTTTGCTCTCTCTCATCATTTCCACCCATTCCACCGGATGCTCTACTTTTTCCAATAGCATCAATCTCATCGATAAATATAATAGCAGGTGCATTTTTCTTTGCTTGTTCAAAAAGATCTCGAACTCTTGAAGCTCCAACTCCTACAAACATCTCAATAAAAGATGAACCAGTAACACTTAGAAATTCAACATCAGCTTCACCAGCAACAGCTTTAGCTAAAAGTGTTTTACCCGTTCCTGGAGGTCCTACAAGTAGTACACCTTTTGGTATTTGTGCACCTAAATTTATATATTTATCAGGTGATCGAAGAAATTCTACTATTTCAGATACTTCCTCTTTAGCTTCTTTATTTCCTGCCATATCACTAAATTTTACATTTGGCTTTTCACTGTTAATCATCTTCTTAGCACCACCCATACCAAGAATACCTCCAGCTCCACCACCAAGTGATTTTGACATTCTTTTTGCTAAAAACATCCAAATTGCAAAAAAGAAAAATAGAGGTAATATCCAACCAAATAACATATCTGCTAATAAATTTTGTTCATTTACTCCACTATAATTAACACTATGAAGCTCAAGTAAAGGTATAAGTGTAGTATCTGGAATAACTTTTCTTGCTCTATATGTAGTTGTTGTACCACCATGAGGTTTACTTACAGCTTTTACCATAGTATCACCAATCCCAACATATTGGATATCACCATTGACTATTAGTTTTTTTAGATCAGAATATGCTACACTTTTATTTACTGTTTGCCCATATCCTGAAGTACCACCATTTACATTCATAGCATCTTCTGGAAAGAAACTTTTAAATGCCATTATTGTAACAATAGAAAATATTATAAATACTATTATAGGGTTTTTATCAAAAAAACCATTTGGATTATTATCATTATTATTGTTGTTATTGTTTGCTTGCTGATTACTCATTGTTTCCCTTTTTTACTACTAAAGTTACCCATTCATTTTTTTGTAACTCTTCTACTATTCGGCAGTCATTAAATTTTTTTAATACTTTTTCTTTATGTTGTTCCATAATACCTGATAATATTATGATTCCATTATTTTTTGTTATTTTTTTTATATCTTTTGATATCATAGCTAAAACATCTGCGACAATATTTGCAATAACTACATCGTAAGTTTTTTTAGTACTATTTGCAGAACCTTCCCAATACTCATTAACTTTTTCATTATTAGTAGTAAAGTTTTTAATTGCATCTTCAACTGCAACTATATCAGTATCACATATATCAACTGTTGCTCCTAATTTTGAAGCGGCAATTCCTAGTATTCCACTACCTGTTCCAACATCGCATACTAAGGTTTCTTTATTTGTATATTTTTCAACTGCCTTTAAACACTCATTTGTTGTCTCGTGATGTCCAGAACCAAATGCAAGAGTTGGATCAATAGTAATATTTATTTTATTTTCCATTGGTTTATTCCAACTAGGGTGGATATAAAAATTTCCAACTTCAATTGGTTGTACACTATCTTGATACAGTTTTATCCAGTCTTGGTTTTCTTTTTTTTCATATGTAGTTTTACATATTATGTCAGTATTAAATGCAGTTGATAACTCTTTTGCAAAAGATTTCATACCTGATTCAATATTGTCTAGCTCCTCTTCACTTCTAATGATTATTGTATCATCTAACTCTTCTATCGCTTCTTGAGTTAGACTTGAAACTAAATCTAAAAATAACTCATAATATAAATTTGGCTTAATTGTAAGCTCATAATAATATTTGTTCAAATATCTACCCTTAATTGTTTTATTAAATGTAGATATTCTATCTAAAGTGTTGTTTATAAAAGTTTAAGAGAAGATTTATTATTTGATGGTAAGCTTATATTAAGAATTAGCTAATTTGTTTAGCTAATTGTTCTGGTAAGATACCTAACTCATCTTCTAAAAGTTTAGTATCTCCATGTTGAATATAAATATCATCATATTCAAATGATTTTATTTTTATATCAAGATCATTTTCACTGATAAACTCTAATAATGCAGAACCTACACCACCTTGCTTTTGGCTATCACTAAATATATACCATTTCTTAGTGTATGTAGCTAAGTTAATTAATAACTCTTTTGGTAAAGGTTTTACAAATATTAGATCTACAATATTTGCTTCACCATTATATAATTCTTCAGTTTTAATTGCTCTACTAACTCCTGCTCCATATCCTATAAATGCAATATTAGATTCTTTATTTGTTTTTAATAGTTCACCTTGTGCTAATTTAAAAGGTTTAGCTGGAAATGGTAATGTATCAAATCCACCTCTTGGATAACGAATCGCTAAAGGTGATTGAAAATCAACTGCAAATTCTAATGCAAGTTTAAATGTTGATTCATCTCTTGGAGCAAGTAGAGTCATATTTGGAAGAAATCTTAGAAAACTTATATCAAATTGACCTTGGTGAGTTTCCCCATCAGCTCCTACTATTCCTGCTCTGTCAATACAAAAAACTACAGGTAAATTCATTAGGCAGACATCATGTATAATTTGATCAAATCCCCTTTGTAAAAAAGTAGAGTATATTGTAATAAAAGGTTTAAATCCATCTTTTGCCATGGCTGCCATTGATGTTACTGCATGTTGTTCTGCAATTGCAACATCCCAAAATCTATCAGGAAAGGCACTCATTAATTTATCTATACCTGTACCACTAGGCATTGCTGCTGTTACACCTACTATTTTTTCATTATTTAATGCTAATTCATATAGTTTATCACTAAATATAGAGGTTGCTGATTTTGGTGTAGATTTATTTTTATTTGATTTTGCTAGACCAGTTTTTATATCAAAAGGTGAAACACCATGCCAATGTTCATGATGACCCTCTGCTATTGGATAGCCCTTACCTTTAGTTGTTTTGGCATGAACTATGACAGGTTTTCCAAGATTTTTAGCAAGTTTCAAAGTAGTGATAATCTCTTCTATATCATGCCCATCAATTGGACCAATATAATCAATACCCATCTCTTCAAAAATAATACCAGGAGTGATAAGCTTTAAACTCTCTTCAAGTTTTTTTGCAATATATTCAGTACCATTTGGCATATAGTTTTTTACTATATGATCAACTTTATCTCTAAATCCTTGATAAAACTTACCAGCTAAAAGTTTACTAAGATGTTTACTAATTGCACCTATAGGTTTAGCAATACTCATTTCATTATCATTTAATATAATAACAATTGGTAGTTTTAAATCCCCTAGCTCATTTAGTGCTTCATAGATCATCCCTGCTGTCATTGAACCATCACCAATCATCACAACAGGTACTTTATCTAGTTTTTCAAGCTTATTTGCTTTTGCAGCACCAACAGCCAATGATATTGATGTTGAACTATGTCCTGCTACAAAATAATCTGATTTTGACTCTTTAGGTTTTGTAAATCCACTTATTCCCTTAAATTGTCTTAATGTAGAAAACTCTTTCCATCTATTTGTCAATAATTTATGAGGATAACATTGATGAGACACGTCAAAAATAAAAGGATCATAAAGACTATTAAATACTTTATGCATCCCTATAGTTAATTCAACAGCACCAAGAGTTGAACTAAAGTGACCACCATTTTCAGATACTACATCAATAATTCTATCTCGTATATCTTGAGCTACTACTTTTAGTTCCTCAATATTTTTATTTTTTATATCCATATTTATTTCTTTTCTAATAGGTCAACTTCCCAGAAAAATTCAATCCAATCTTTTGCTTCTTTTACGCTAAAATCAGGTTGTATTAATGCCGTTGGTTTATAAAACACAGTTGCAATTTTAAATTCACAATGATGGTACTTTTCTTTCAATATTTTGATTATTTCTACCATACTCTCACCACTATCAACAATATCATCTATTAATACAACTTTATGTTTACGTGATAGATCTGGAACATTAAATATATCAAAAGTTTCAAGTTTTTTTGTTCCATCATAATGTATAGAATTTAAACTATATATCTCTCTGGTTTCTAAAGCTTCACTTAGTAGATGTCCCAGTACTAAACCACCTCTAGCAATAGCAATCATTGCATCTGGGTTATATTCTTTTATTTGAGGTATTAAAACTCTACAATCTTCTAAACACTCTTCGTAACTATAATAAACTTTTTCCAATTTTAAACCTCTAATGTAAAATAAATACTAATAACGAAATAAGTGTTATAGTAATAAGTCCTAAATTTATATCTTCAAATTCACCTTTTAGTAACTTTAAAAGTGTATATACTATAAACCCTGCTGCAAAACCATTTGTTATTGAATAAGTAAGTGGCATAAGAATTACAATTAAAAAAGATGCACTAGTGATTGCTAAATCATTATTTTTCCAGTTTATATTACCAAGCTCTGTAAACATTAAAATACCAACAACAACTAATATTGGATATATTGCATTTGCAGGGATAGATTTAAAAAATGGAAGTAAAAATAGTGTTAATATAAAAAATAAACCTGTGAAAATTGATGTTAATCCTGTTCTTCCACCCTCTTCAACTCCACTTGCACTTTCTATAAATGATGTAGTTGTAGATACACCTAGTAAACTACCACCTACTGTTGCTATTGCATCTGCTTCAAGTGTTTTTTCAAGTGCTTTATCATTTGCATCCTTTGTTTGAAATAGATTTGCTCGTGTTCCTACACCTGTTAAAGTACCTAAAGTATCAAACATATCAGTTACAAGAAATGTAATAATAACCGGCAATAAAGATAAAGATAATGCACTCATAATATCTAATTGCATAAAAATTGGAGATATAGATTCTGGCATTCCAAAAAGTTGTTCTGGTGCAGATCCAATTCCAAATATCCACCCAACAATTGAAGTTAAAACTATAGAGAAAACAAAAGCACCTTTTAATCTATAAGTATAAAAAACTAAAGCTGTAAATAGTCCAAAAAGACCTAATAGTATAGCAGGATCACCTAGGTTACCTAGTGATACTAATGTTGCTTTATTTGGAATAATAATACCCATTTGTTTTAAGCCTATAAAAGCTATAAAAGCACCAATACCAGCACTAATAGCTCTTCTTAAATCTACAGGAATAGAGGTCATAATCCAAATTCGAAATTTAGTAAATGATAATATTACAAATATAATACCACTTAAGAATACAATACCAAGAGCAGTTTGCCATGGAAGTTGCATACCTAAAACTAAGCCATATGCAAAATATGCATTTAATCCCATACCAACACTCATTGCTATTGGGGTATTTGACCAATAGCCATTAAAAATTGTTGCTAATATTGTTATCAAAGCTGTTGCAGTTATAACTGCACCCATTGGTAATCCTGCATCTGATAATATAAATCCATTTACTGGTACTATATACATCATTGTTAAAAATGTTGTAAATCCTGCTAAAAATTCAGTTTTTACTGTTGTATTATGTTCTGCTAATTTAAATCTTGTAAACATCTATTCCTCTTATTTATATTAAAGTATCAAGTACTTCAAATACTTTACTATTTTGCTCTTTAGTACCAATTGTAATTCTTATTGCATTTAATCCATATCCTGTCATATCTCTTATAATAATACCTTTTTCAAGTAATTTTTGAGCTATCTCTTTTGATGAATTATCACCAGTATATATTGTTATAAAATTTGTATAACTTGGGATATATTTTAATCCTTTATTTTTTGCAAACTCTTCATATCTACTCATTTGTTCAAAATTCTTTTTTATACATTTTTTTACAAAACTTTTTTGCTTTAATGCCTCTTTTGCCCCCTCTAGAGATAATGTTGTAACATTAAAAGGAGGTCTTAATTTATATAGAGTATTTATAATATTTTTATTTGCTATACCATATCCAACTCTTAACCCACCTAAAGCATAAGCTTTTGAGAAAGTTCCTAGATATATAACATTTGGATATTTAGTTGTAACATCTGCTACAACTATTTTTTTTGCTTTATCTTTATATTTCGCATATTCTTGATATGCTCCATCAAGAATAACTAGTGTATTTTCATCAACTTCATCTAAAAATTTATATACATCATTTGCATCTAAACATTCACCCATAGGATTATTAGGTAAGCATAAAAAAATAATATCTGCACCCTCTTTTTTATAAATCTTTCTAAATTCATCTAAATTGTGAGTGTCTGATGGTGTTTTTAAGATAGTAGCACCAGTTTGTTTTGAGTATATTTCATACATTGCAAATGTAGTTTTTGCCATAAGAACTTTAGATTTTTTATTACATTTTGAGTGTACACAAAATTCTATAATTTGATCTGAACCTGCACCAATAATTACATTTTTATCTTCTACTTTAAATCTGTTTGCAAGTGCATCTTTTAATTCATACATTGAATCATCTGGATATACAAAAGAACTTATTGCTTTTCTAGATATTGCATCTACAACATCAGGAGAAGTACCATATGGATTCTCATTTGAGGCTAATTTTATAATATCTCTTGGGTGTACACCATATTCTCTTACTACTAATTCTATTGGTTTTCCAGCTTCATAAATTGAAACATTGTCTAAAACTTTATTAAATATCATCTTGCTCCCTTACATAACTTCCTAAAAATTTTATCTCTTTTTGATATTTTTTAAATATCTTTTGTACTTTTTCTTCATCTTTATGTGCATTAAATTCAATAAAGAAAGTAGATATGCCTTCTATAATATGTGATTTGATTTTTGTTAAGTTTATATTTGCATCATTAAAATCATTTAAAAATTGAGCTAAAGAACCTGCTTTATTTGATAATTGTACTAAAATAGATGTTTTATCATCACCACTTTTTCCATTCTCAAAATCAGATATTATTAAAAATCTTGTACGATTATTTCCTTTATCCTCAATATTTTCAAATAAAATTGGAAGGTTGTACATTTTTGCTCCAACATGAGAACAAATTGCCGCACAGTTTTTCTCTTTAGCAGCTAATTTTGCAGCTTTTGCTGTAGAATCTACTGGAATAAGCTCTATCTCATCAAGTCCCAAATCTTTTAAAAACTTATGGCATTGATCAAATGCAATATCTTTTGAGTATATTCTTTTTATATCTTTAACATTATCAACGCAAGATGCTAATGTATGATGAATATCAACCATTACTTCTGCAATAATCTTTAGATTTGAATCTGTAAAACAAGTAATTGTATCACTTACTATACCATTACTACTATTCTCTATTGGAATAACACCAAACTTTGCTTTTTTATTAGCAACCTCTCTAAATACACCAGAAATTGAACCAATAGATAAATAAGCACTCATAGCCCCAAATCTACTCTCTGCTGCTTGATGAGTAAAACTTCCTTCAGGTCCTAAAAATGCTATATTTTCAGGTAATTCTAGATTTCTACTTATTGCGAATACTTCTAAAAATAGTGCTTCTATAGCTGTTCTATTTAGGGCACCATTATTTTTTTTAGATAACTTTTCTAGTCTATCAATAATAGCTTTTTCTCTTTCTGGTCGGTATATTGCCCCACCACTTTGAGCTTTTAGTTCGCCAACTTTATGAACAGTCTCCATTCTTTTGTTTAAAAGAGCTAATACTTCATCATCTATATTATCTAATGTATCTCTTAACTTTTTTAATTCAGCCTCTTCATTTATCATATTTTACCTCTTAAAACTTTTTAACTTCTGCTTCAGATACTATAGTTTTTGCTAACTCATTTGTCTTTTTAGTTACAATTTCAGCATCTGTTGCCATCTGTCTACTTTGTATAGTATTCTCTTTTATACTGTTCATATTTGAATTTATTTGTTCTATTCTTCCTTGTTGAGATTGGGATGCTTGCGTAACATTTTGTATTAATTCTATAGTAGAATTAATATGTTCATTTAGATGGGTATATCCCTCTTTCATCTCATCAGATATTATTTTACCCTCATTTGCTTTATCTTTAGCACTCTCAACTAAAGCTTTAATCTCATTTGCAGCTTCAGCTGATCTTGTTGCTAGATTTCTAACCTCTTGTGCAACTACAGCAAAACCTTTTCCAGCTTCACCTGCAGTTGCTGCTTCAACTGCAGCATTAAGTGAAAGAATATTTGTTTGGAATGCTATCTGATCAATTATAGTGATTGATTCAGAAATAGCAGATACCTCTTGTGCAATTAGATCCATCTCATCACTAGTTTTATTAGCTAATAATCTACCTTTTTCTACAGAAGTTGTTACATTTTTAGCATATGCTGCCATTGACTCTGCATCTTCTGTTGTTTGTATAATATCTTGAGTAATTGTTGATAATTCTTCAACACTACTTTCAAGCTGTTGTGATTGTTGTGTTAATATTGTTTTGATATTTCCTACAGATTCTTCAAGTATATCTGTATCTTTGTCAAGCTGTATACCATTTTTTAAATTAGTTTTTGCATTTAATGTTAATGAATTCCCTAATGCATCTACTTTATCAAAAACACTTTTCATAGTTCCTGTTGTTTTTCCAGTAGAGTTAATTCTCTCTTTATAATTATCATTATCATAAGAGTTTAAAGCATTTGATACTCTTGTAATATTATATCCAATAGCAGATATAAGTTGATTTACTAAATCTTTTAATTCATTAAGTTCTGGACTATGTGCAATAGATTTTATCTCATCATCAAATATACCTAAGGATGCTTTTTTACAAACCTCTTTTGCTTCTGCAATTAGCTTTTCATCTTTCTCAACACCTGCAACGGTAGCATCAATATTTTTATTTACAGAGTCTACTAGTTCTCCAATCTCATCATTGCTATATCCATCAATATAACCAACATTTTTTTCCTCTTTATTTATATATCTAAAGAACATCTCTAATCCATTTTGAAATACATCAATAGGTTTTGTAGCTTTTCTAATTAACCATGTCATAAAAATTGTAATAATAACTAAAACAAAAAGTGCTTGTATGATCAAATTCCAAACAGTACTTTCAATAATTGTATCAGACTCTTCTAGATTAAAAGTTAAGTCCATAACACCAATTACATCTCCTATTTTTTGATTTACATGACAATATAAACATTCGCTTGTTGCAATCATTGGTCTTATTGATCTTAATGTATGTTTTCCATTATCAAAACTTTCTAAAATAGTTTCTTTTTTTGAATTAAAAACATTAATGATATCAGGGTCTGTTGTAAAAGATCTATGAGGATTAAAAAGTGTTAACATATCTTTACTCTGAGATACTACAAATTTTTCTAAACCTTTAATTCTCTCTCTACTTTTTGTTTCAGCATCAGCAATTATTGTTGAATCACCTGTATTCATAGCAGTTCTAAGATTTAAGAAAATTGAATCTGTAAGTTGACTTAATGCCATTATTGAGTTACTTTTTGCCAAATCATCCATCTTGTAAGCAGATGTAAGAACTGAGACTAGATTACTTAAAACCAAAACTAAAATAGTTGGTAAAATAATTTTAGTTCTAATTCTCATATTTCCAAACATTGATTTCTTTTCTGACATTTTATAACCTTTTTAGAAATTAAATTTTTTTATCTTGGGCATCATCAACTATAGTAGTCGCTAACTCTCTTGTTTCTAGTGCAATCTGTGAAGCATCATTTGCCATTTGTGTACTTTGAGATGTATTTTCTTTAATACTAATCATATTTGAATTTATATTTTCAATTCTACTTTGTTGAGATTGAGAAGCTTGAGTAACATTTTGAATTAATTCAATTGTTGAGTTAATATGTTCATTTAGATCAGTATAACCTTGCTTCATATCGTCAGAGATAATCTTACCTTCATTTGCTTTTGATGTTGCACTTTGTACAAGTGCTTTAATCTCATTTGCAGCTTCTGCTGATCTTGATGCTAGATTTCTTACCTCTTGTGCAACAACAGCAAAACCTTTACCAGCTTCACCTGCAGTTGCAGCTTCAACTGCAGCATTTAATGAAAGGATATTTGTTTGAAATGCAATTTGATCAATTATTGTAATTGAATCTGATATTGCATTTACTTGAATAGCAATCTCATCCATCTCGTCACTTGTTTTATTTGCAAGAACTTGCCCTTTTTCAACAGAATTTGTTACATCTTTTGCATATGATGCCATAGATACTGCGTCTGATGTTGTTTGTCTTATATCTGTAGTAATTGTTGATAACTCATCTAGATTTGTATCTAGTTGCGATGATTGTTGGTTTAAATATGATTGAATATTTGAAACTGATCCCTCTAATCTATTAGCATCTTTTAATAGTTGTTGGCCATTTTGTAAATTGGTTTTTGCATTTAGAGCAAGTGAATTTCCTAATGAATCAACTTTATCAAATACATCTTTCATAGTCCCTATAGTGATCCCTTGAGAGTTTACTCTATCTTGATAATTATTATTATCATAAGAATTTAACACTTTAGAAACTCTATTTATATTATTCCCAACTGCTGAGATAAGTTCATTTACTAAATCTTTTAAATCATTTAGCTCTGGACTATGTGCAGATGAAGTTATCTGTACATCAAATACCCCTAAAGATGCTTTTTTACAAACTTCTTTTGCTTCTTCGATAACTTTTTCATCCTCTTTTACTCCAGCAACAGTTGAATCTATATTTTTATTTACAGAGGTTACTAATTCTCCAATCTCATCGTTACTATATCCATCAATATATCCTACCTCTTTTTCCTCTTTATTGATATATTTAAAGAACATCTCTAAACCTTTTTGAAATACATCAATAGGTTTTGTAGCACTTTTTATTAGCCATGTCATAAATATAGTAATTAAAACAAGTACAGCTACAGCTTGTAAAATAAGGTTTAGGACAGTACTATTAATAATTTTATCAGATTCTTCAAGGTTAAATGTTAAATCCATAACACCTATTACATCGCCAACTTGTTGATTTACATGACATCCTATACATTCATTAGTTGCAATCATTGGACGTATAGATCTTAATGTGTGGATATTATTATCATTACTTTCTATAACATTTTCTTTTTTAGATGCAAATACATCTAAAACATCTTGATCAGTAGTATAAGTAATTTGTGGAGAAAAAAGTCTAATCATATCTCTACTTCTAGCAACAGTAAATTTTTCAAGCCCTTTGATATGATCTCTACTTTTCTCTTCAGCATCCTCAATAATAGTAGAATCACCAGTATTCATAGCTGTACGAAGATTTAAAAAAATTGAATCTGTTAATTGACTTAATGCCATAATTGAATTACTTTTTGCTAAATCATCCATCTTATAAGCAGATGTAAATACGGAAACTAAATTACTTAAAACTAAAACTAAAATTGTAGGTAATATGATTTTAGTTCTAATTTTCATATTTCCCATTAGTGATTTTCGATTATTCATACTCTCATCCTTATATTATTTTAAATATTCCTCTTCTAATGCAATTAGATCTTCAAATAGTTCTCTTTTTCTAATAAGTCTATCTTTACCATCTTCAATAGCAATTTCAGCAACTTTACCTCTAGTATTATAGTTACTTGCCATTGTAAAACCGTATGCACCAGCACTATATATTGCTATTAGATCATTGTGTTGTGTTTCTGGAAGTTCTATATTCTTTGCAAAGAAGTCACCACTCTCACAAACAGGACCTACAACATTACAATCACTTGTATTCTCGCTTTTTCCTAACACTTCAATTTTATGGTAAGCATCATATAAACTTGGACGAATGAGATCATTCATAGCTCCATCAACAATAACAAATCTTTTACTACCATTTATTTTTTCATATAATACTTTAGTTACAAATGTACCACTATTACCAACGATAAATCTTCCAGGTTCACAAACTATTGTTATATCAAGTCCAAATAAAGCATCAAGCACAACTTGTGCATATTCATAAGTATCTATTAAAACTTCATTATCATAAACAATACCAAGCCCACCACCTACATCGAAAAATTTTAGTTCAATTTGTAGGGCAGATTTTAAATTTCTAACTAAATCTGCAACAATATTTACAGACTCTTTAATAGGTGCTAACTCTGTTAGTTGGCTACCAATATGGCAATGAATACCAATAGGATCTAGATTTTCTGATTTTTTAGCTGAAATATACATTCTTTTTGCTGTATTTATATCTACACCAAATTTATTTTCATGTAATCCTGTTGATATATATGGATGTGTTTTTGGATCAACATTTGGATTTACTCTTATACTGATTCTTGCAAGTTTATTTAACTCTTTTGCAATAGTTTCTACTCTGTGTAGTTCTGCTTCACTCTCTACATTGATCATTAAAATATCAAGTTCTAATGCTTCTCTTATCTCATTATCAGTTTTTCCAACTCCTGAAAATATAATTTTATATTTTGCAATACCAACTTTTAATGCTCTTTTTACTTCCCCAATAGAAACACAATCTGCACCACTACCCAAACTACCTAAATGTTGAACTACGCTTAAGTTTGAATTTGCTTTTACTGCATATGAAATAAGTGATTTTCTAGCTTTAAAAGCATCTTTTAACTCTGAGTATTGTTTTGTAATATAGTTAAAGTCATAAACATAATAAGGTGTTTGATATTTATCTGCTAATTCTTTAAAGTTTATTGCCATCTCTATTTTTCACCATTCCAAGCAATTACTTGCTTTCCATTTTCATCAAAAGAGGTTGCTGGCATACCCATGATGTTATATCCACCATCAACATAATGAATTTCTCCAGTTACTGCAGCACTTAAATCAGAAAGTAGATACATACCACTATTCCCAACATCAGTAGTTGTAACATTTTTTTTCATTGGACTATGTGCTTCATTCCATTTTAACATAAATCTAAATTCGCCAATTCCAGCAGCAGCTAATGTTTTTATTGGTCCTGCAGAGATAGCATTTACTCTGATACCGTCTTTTCCTAAATCTTCTGCCATATATTTTACAGTCATCTCTAAAGCAGCTTTTGCTACACCCATAAGGTTGTAGTTTGGAATATATTTTACTCCACCATAATAAGAAAGTGTAAGAACACTAGAATTCTCACTCATAATTGGCTTTAATGCTTGAGTTACTTCAATGAGACTATATACTGATACATCCATAGCAACTCTAAATGCATCTTTACTTATATCAGTAAATCTTCCACTTAAACCATCTTTTGGTGCAAAAGCAATTGAGTGAACAATAAAGTCAATTTTTCCCATATCTTTTTCTAAAGAGTTAACTAAATCTTGAATCTCTTGTGGATTTGATACATCACATGGATATACATAATCTCCAAAGCCAAACTCTTCAGCTATAGGAGCAACACGTTTTTTTAAACTATCATTTAAATATGTAAAAGCAATAGTAGCACCTTGCTCGGCACATTGTTTTGCTATTCCGTATGCAATAGATTTATTATTTGCTACACCTAAAATTATACCTTTTTTACCATTCATTATCATATCTATTTCCCTTTTGCTATATTTATTATTT
>CAZLZQ010000031.1:0-17143 GCA_964564065.1 uncultured Arcobacteraceae bacterium
TCTTTGAAGAGTTAAGACATGAAGATGAGTGTTTACTATTTTTTATAGATTGTACTGGGCACGGTGTTCCTGGTGCATTTGTAACTATGCTTGTAAAAGCAGTTGAACAACAAATTGTAGCTCATATTATGAATGATGAAACAAATATGGAAATAAGTCCAGCTTGGATAATGGGGTATTTTAATAGAGAATTAAAAAAACTTCTAAAACAAGAGACAAAAGATAGTATAAGTAATGCAGGATGGGATGGTGGTATTATTTATTACAACAGAAGAGAGCAAATACTTAAATTCGCAGGAGCAGAAACACCACTATTTTATATGACAAAAGATGGAGAGTTTAAAACTATAAAAGGAAACCGTTACTCAGTAGGATATAAAAAGTGTGCTATGGATTATGAATATAAAGAGACTATTTTAGAAGTAGAAGAGGGTATGAAGTTTTACTGTACTACAGATGGATATTTAGATCAAAATGGTGGAGCGAAAGATTTTCCATTTGGTAAAAAAAGATTTGGAAATATCATTAAAGAGAACTATAAAGAACCAATGGCAGAGATACAAGAAGTTTTTTTATATGAGATGTTTGAATGGGAAGAGCAAATTAAAAATAATGATAGAAATGATGATATGACTATTATAGGATTTGAGATTGGAGCAGAATCTTTCTTTTTTGAGATGGAGATAGAAGAGATTGTAAAATATGAAGGTGTAATGACTCAAAATGTTATTGCCTCTTGTATGGATAATATTGAAGTGAAAATAACTAATATGGGTATAATGGGAATAGTATCGACAATAACAATTGAGTACTGTCAAAATATGATGAACTATTCTAAGAATGAAGAGCCGGGCAATAGAGATATTGTACCAGCAGGAACTATCGAGGTACAATATATTGATAACCAATATTATGATATTGTAGCTACAAATATAGTATCAGTAGATGATAAAGAGAAAATTGAGCCAAAACTAATAGAGATACAAGGGCTTGATAAAGCAGGTATTAAAAAAAGATATAGAGAATTAAGAAAGTCTGGAAAAAATACACATGAAAAAGGTGGAGGAATTGGAATGTATGAGATTGCTAAAGTAAGTGATTCTATAGAATACCACTTTACTAAAATAAATGATGATAAATATTCTTTTACTATGAAATCAGTTGTTACACCTAAGGTTAGGGAAAAGTAAATTTAATACTTCATTAATAGTTTTGTTATATAATCACTCAAATATAAAGTAGGATATAAAATGTTTGAACGATTTTTAAGGTTTTTTGTAGAAAATGCCAGAATGAACTATACTCTTTTTGCATTAATTTTTGCTATAGGAATATGGTCATATACTAAAATGCCAAAAGAGATATTTCCAACATTTGAACTTGATATGATCTCTATTAAAGGATCATATACAGGGGCTTCTGTTGATATATTAGATAAAATGGCAGTTACTTCAATAGAAGATAATGTAAAGTCTTTAGAGGGTGTAGTAGACGTTACAACTATTATTAGCCCCAGTAGGTTTGCTATTGTTCTAGAGCTTGCTAAAGGTAAAGATAGATTTAATATGGCAAATAAAGTTAAAGATGCCGTTGCTTTAACTGCTGGAGATCTTCCTTCGGATATGGATGAACCAAGTGTTACAGTTATGGATCGTTCAAAAGATCTTATTGATATATCTTTAACAAGTTCAAAATTAACTGTAGATCAGATGAAAATTTTTGCAGATTCTTTCAAAAATAAACTTTTAGGTGTAAGAGGTGTAAGTGATGTTACTATTTTTGGTGATAGTGATAAATACTATGAAGTTTTAATTGATGATGCTAAAGTTGAAGCTTATGGAATAAATAAAAAAGAGCTTTTTGACTCTATATCTACCTTATCATATATCTATCCTATTGGAAAGATAGAGGGGGCAAATAAACATTTTTATATATCTACATATAATGGAGCTAAAACAGCATATCAACTTAGTAATTCATTAATAAAATTATCATCAGGAAACATATATCTAAGAGATGTTGCTATTGTAAAGAAAAGATATGAAGACTCCTCTACAATCTATTCTTATAATGGTAAAAATGCCTTATCTTTATCTGTAAAACAAAATGAAACTTCAAATGCTATGAAAATTAGTAAAGATATCAATGTACTAATTAGTAAATTAAAATTAGAAGAAAATAGAATTGATATATCAATAAGTGATGATAATAGTGAAAGAATTATGGATAGATTAAATATAGTAGGATCTAATATCTTTTTAGGAATCATACTTATTGTTATACTTGTAGCTCTTTTAATAAATACAAGAATGTCTTTTATAATAGCTATGGGAATACCCACATCATTTGTAATTGCTGCTATTTATATGTATTTTTTAGGATATTCAATAAACCTTATTTCTCTAATTGGTGTTTTAATTGCTTTAGGAATTGTAGTTGATGATGCTATTGTAGTAAGTGAAAATATTCAACAAAAGATAGAGGAGGGTATTGAGCCAAAAGAGGCAGCAATACAAGGTGCAAATGAGATGGTAAAGCCAGTATTTATTGCAAGTATTACTACACTATTTTCTTTTCTTCCGGCATTATTGATAAGTGGTACAATGGGTGAGGTTATGAAACTTATACCTATTGCATTATCTGCATTGATTGTAGCTTCACTTATTGAATCATTTATCTTTTTACCAATACATGCTGCACATACTTTAAAAGTTGGAGCTAAAGTTACTTCATGGGAGAGGGTAAATAAAATATACAGTAGCGTAATACACTTTTTTATGAGATGGAAAAAATCATTTCTAATAATATTTATTATTTTAGTTCCTCTACTAACAGTAGGTATGATCAAAAGTTCAAAGTTTCAGATGTTTCCAACTTTTGACTCTTCAGATATAAAGATATCTATAAAAGCAAATGAAAATACAAGTTTAAAAGATGCTTTTAAAATAGTTCAACAGATTGAGAAAGAGCTTATATTGAAAAAAGATGAATTTCATATAAAAGGTATAGATTCAGTTGCAGGATTTAGACGAGATAGTGGAAGTAATAGTGAAAACTTTCCTTATGTTATGTATATGAGTATTGAATTAAATAAATTAAAAGCAGATAATTTTTTAGATAAATATATTACCCCTAATCTTAGTTTTTATTATGATAAAGCTGGACGAACACGAACTTTAAAATCTCAACAAATATCTATTTTATTAAAAGAGTTTTTAGAAAAGAATAACTATAAAGAAAAATATAATCTAACTGATATTTCAGTTGTTGAAAGAAAAGTAGGCCCTATAAAGGCAGATATAAAAATTGGACTAGTATCACATAACAATGAATTAATTGTAAGTTCAATGGATAAATTGGTTTTAGCTCTCAAAAATATTGATGGTATTAAATCAGTTGAGAACTCTGTTCGATTTGGAATAGATGAGATTAAACTAAAAGTGAATAGTTATGGAGAGTCTTTAGGGATAACAGAATCAAGTGTTGGCTCATATTTATCAAATATGTATCTATCTAGAAAAAAAGCAGTTACATTTGATGATAAAGAGATGTTAGATATAAAAATACAAAGTTTAAATAAAGATCAATATGAAACTTTTAGAACAACAAAAATTCCATTAGGTGATGGGTCTAAAGTTGATCTATACGAAGTGTGTGATTTTAAAATAGTTAAATCATTTGAACAACTAATTAAAGATAATGGAGAAAAAAACTTTTATGTATATGCAAATGTAAACCCTAAAAAAATAACATCAGATGAAGTAGTAGATAAATTACAGCCAATTTTAGATGAGATTAAAAAAAGTGGAGTAAAACTTATCTTTAAAGGTGAAGCACAAAAGAAAAAAGATCTTATGAGAGATATGATGTTTGCATCTATATTGGCTATGGTTCTTATATTGCTTGCAATGTTGTATCTATTTAATTCATTTAGAGAAACAGCAATTTTAATGAGTGTTATACCTTTTTCCTTCTTAGGTGTACTTATTGGACATAAGTTACTTGGTATTAATTTATCTTTACCATCTATGATTGGTGGTTTAGGGTTAGCAGGTGTTGTTATAAATGATGGTATCATTATGATGACATATTTAAAGCAAGCTACAACTTTGGAAGAGGTTTTTTCAAGAGCTCAAAAGAGATTTAGACCAATTATTATAACAACAGTTACTACACTTATTGGTATGAGTTCTTTGATATTTTTTCCTGCTGGACAAGCTGTAATTTTTCAACCTATTGCTATCGCTCTTGGTTTTGGCCTTGCGTGGGGGACTATACTAAATTTAATTTATCTACCTGTATTGTATACATTCGCTAGATCAATAAAGTAAATTATTTTATTTTATTGATACTAAAATTTATAAGATCTTCAGATGTTTTTATATCATTAGGTAAATGATTTAAGCAATATTTCAAAATCATAGCGGTACTTAACGCATCACTAAATGCACGATGATGATTATCTATATCAATATTTAGATGTTCTTTGAGATATTTCAGTCCATATCTGTTAGTATCTATAACTTTCTTGGATAAATCTATAGTACAAACTCGTCTATTGCAAAGTTCTCCTAGATCATATTTTTTAAAACTATCATTTATAAATTTATAATCAAATAATATAGGATGAGCTACAAAAATATCATCTTCTAAAAATATTTTAAACTCCTCTAAAACTGTTTGTATATTTGGAGCTTTGTGTACCATCTCTACAGATATACCTGTAATATCTTGGACAAATGGTGGAATATCATTTGCATTTACAAGTGACTCATATGTTTCTATTATTTGACCATTTTTTATTTTTACTGCACCAATCTCTATAATTTGCCCATCTTTGGCATTTCCTGCAGTTGTTTCTAGATCAACCACACAAAATACTTGATCTTTTATAGTTGTTGTTGATGTTTTTAAGTATATTTTATCATTATTAAAAAATAGTGGTAGTCCATTTGATATGAGCAGTTCCGTTTCAAGTTCAACGCTATCAAAGAATGTGTCACTTTTTTCTAAAAGCTGATTAAATTTACTAGTTGAAAGCGGAGATTTATTTAAAGTATTTACTAGTTTATTTAGATAATTCATATAATATATTAGTTTGGTATCTCATTTACAAAGTTAATCATTTTTTCTTTATCCTTGATACCTTTGTTTTTCTCTACACCACTACTTACATCAACACTATAAAAATTATAATCTCTTATCTCTTTGAGGTTACTAGCTGTTAATCCACCAGCAAGTATTATTTTTGAACAATCAATATTTTTAAACCATTCTAAATTTATACGTTTACCCTCTCCTCCATAACTTTCAACAAAAGCATCAACAATTCTATATTGGTCTTTATATAAAAGTAAGTCTGATGCTGATTTTGCACGAACAACTTTAATATGTTTTGTTTGTAAACTATTATAAAACTTTTCATCACATTCAAAATGGATTTGTGCTATATCAACTCCAGATAGTTTACATATAAAATCAACTTGGGCTGCATACATATTTACAAATAAACCTACAGGTTGAACAAAAGGGGGAAGTTGTTCAATGATTTTTTTTGCCTCTATTGGATTAATATATCTAGGACTTTTATCGTAAAAAACAAAGCCTAATGCATCAGCCCCAGCATCTATAGCATCAAGTGCATCTTGTAAGTTAGTAATACCACAAATTTTTACTCTCAAATTATCTCTTTTATTTTAATATATTATATTTGTAAACTTTTAATTGCTTTGGAGTAATTATCTGCACCATAAACATAACTACCTGCAACTACAACATCAACACCTGCATCTTTTAACTCTTGAATATTTTTATCATTTACTCCGCCATCTACTTGAATAAGACAGTTTGGATTTCTCTTTTCTATTAGTTTTTTTAATTTTGATGCTTTTTCAACTACAGATTTAATAAATTTTTGGCCACCAAAACCAGGATTTACACTCATTAGTAAAACCATATCTAAATCTTCAAGTAAATATTCTATAGATTCTGGAGTACTATGTGGATTTAGAACAATAGCTGGTTTGATTCCTAAAGATCTAAGTTTTTGAATAACTCTATGAGGATGTTTTTCACTCTCAATATGAAAAGATATATATTTGGGTTTAAGATGTGAAAATAGATCAATAAAAAAATTATTATCTTCAACCATAAGATGAATATCAAGTGGTTTTGTAGCTGATTTTGCTACACTATTTACAACTACTGGACCAATAGTCATATTTGGTACAAAATGACCATCCATAACATCTACATGAATTAGATCACAGCCACCATCACAAATAGCTTTAATCTCACTGTTTAATATACCAAAATCTGCACTAAGAATTGAAGGGGCTACTAACATATTAAATTACCTTTTTTATAAAATTGTCGAATTATATCCTATATAATGTGGAAATTTACTGAAGTTGAGTTAAGGATTAAAACTCAAATCCTCCACCACTACCTTTATTCATACTTTCATAAACTGCTTTAATATAAGTGTCTCTTACTTCACAATCTAAAATTTTATCACATTTAAAGCAAGAATCTATATTTTTATCATTTTGACATTTTTTTAAAGTATCAAGTGGTTTATCTAAAGCTAATTGCCACTTGTCTTTTTCTAGTTCATTATTCTCTTGATTTTCCATTTATTTATTTGTATGCTTTTATAACTCTATCTAACTCATAATTGCTACCAAAAAAACATGGTGATGTATCATGTATATGTAGTGTTGGTATATCTAGTACTCTTCCTTTACCATCATTTGCACCTCCACCTGCAGTTTCAAATATATGTGCAAAAGGAAAGACTTCAAATAGTTGTCTTAACTTTCCTTTTGGTTTATCAGAAGCACCTGGATATGAAAATAATCCACCACCTCTTAGAAGTATATGATGTAGATCTGGTACCATACCTCCACTATAAGCAAGAGTATAATTATCTGCAAACATATCTTCAACCATTTTTCTATGATGATCATACCAACATTGTTGAGTTGATCCAGGAGACATTAAATTTCCTTTTTGATCCATTTTAATATCTTTGATATAATTAAATTTTTCATTCTTCATTCTGTATAATTTTACAGTTTCTCCATCACATATTACCATCTCAACACGAGGTCCAAATACTACATAGACTGATGCTACAATATTACTTCCTGTAAAATCATTTTTAAATATACCATAGATAGAACCAACTGCTAAATTTACATCTACTAAGCTACTACCATCTAGTGGATCATATGCTATTAAATATTCTCCATCTTTATTTATATCTACAATATTTTCTTGCTCTTCACTTACTATTTGTTTTACACTATTTAGAAGTTTAAAGTTGTTTTCAATAACAATATCACTTTTAATATCAAGTTTTAGTTGTGTATCTCCAGTAGAATTCTGCTCATCACTTTTACTTGTATCACCTAACTCTATTATCTTTTTTATCTCTATTGTTGATTTTTTTATTGATTCTATAATATCTTGCATTTTATACCTTTATTTTATACTTTTTTAGCGTGTTTTTTTATCCATGAAACTATCTCTTCGGGATTATTTAAATCTAATATATTCATTGAATTTGAGAAGTCATTGTGATTTATACTATCATCTGTAGCAATAGAATCACTAACTTCAAAATATCTTTCATCAATTTTATTTCTCATTATACATATACGAGGAAGAGGAAGAGTCTTTAAACCCTCAACAAGTAAAAAATCAAAATCATCAAAAATATCTATAAGTGTATCTATATCAGAAGTTTGTTTTTTAAATATTGTTGTTTTATTTGGAGATATTACAGCTACATCTGCACCAGTTTGGGAAAATTTAAAACTATCTTTTCCCTCTTTATCAAAAGTTGCTTTATCTTTTGGATCATGTTTTACAATGGCAACTTTATAACCTCTATCCTGAAGTATATTTGATACTTTAATAATAAGCGTTGTTTTCCCACTATTTGAAGGGCCTGTAAATGCTACAGCTAATCTTTTTTTATCTTTATTCATAAGTATCATTATATCCAATTTGGTTTAAATATAAACAACCAGCTAAATAACCACTAGAAAAGGACCACTGTAGATTGTATCCTCCGCAAGGTCCATCTAAATCTATTATTTCACCACAAAAATATAAACCTTTTATAATTTTACTTTGCATTGTTTTTGGTTCAATATCTTTTAATGATATTCCACCTCTTGTTATCATAGCCATTTTAAATCCATCATGACCAATAATAGTAAAAGGTGTATTGGCAATTATTTTTATAAGTTTATCTCTAATAGTTCCATCAAGTTTATTGAATTTTAGATTTATATTTGCACCTACTAATCTACAAAGTTCTATGGAGATAGATTGAGGTAATATATTGTTTAGTTGTTCTATAATATTTTTATATATTTCTAATTTTGATTGTTTTTTTAAATAAGCTAAAATCTCATCTTCATTTTTACCTTTTACCATATTTATAAGGATTGGAACCTCTTTATATTTATCTAAAAAAGGTGTAATCTCTCTTGCAAAATCTAAAATAACAGGACCTCTTAATCCATTTGATGTAAATATAAGATCACCTACCTCTTTTAGTTTTTTTGCTTTTGGAAGATTTATTTTAATATGTGCTTTAGCAATAGTATCTGCTCTACATGATGATTGCCAATTCTCTTTTGTAAGTAGAGGCATCATTGCTGGGTGTAAGTTTGTAATCTTATGTCCAATTTGTGAAGATAGTTCATATCCATCACCAGTTGATCCAAGTTTTGGATAACCTAACCCACCAGTTGCCAATATAATATTAGTGGCTTCATAATTTGTACAGTTTGTTTCTACCCCTACTACTTTATTATCTTTTGTTAAAATTTTTGTTACTTTAGAGTTACATAAAATTGTTACATTTAGTTTTATTAATTCTTTCTCTAAGGCTTCAATAATAGTACTAGAACTGTGGGTTTTTGGAAATATTCTAAATCCATCAGGAATATGTGTATCTACCCCAATTTCTTTAAAAAATGTTATTAAACTTTTATGATTTAGATGTTCAATAGCAGTAGCCATAAATCTACCATTTCGTCCAAATGATTTCATAAAATCAGAATCATCAAGAGTATTGCTTAAGTTACATCTACCACCACCAGTAGCTTTAAGTTTAGAACCTATTTTAGATAACTTTTCTAATAATAAAACTTTTTTATTATCTCTTGCTGCTTTAATAGCAGCAATCATTCCTGCAGCACCTGAACCTATTACTATTAGATCGTAGCTATCATTTTGCATTATAGAGTTAATATTTATTTTATTTTTTCTATCATTATATCAGAGTTGATAATATTTTCTTCATAATTACCAATCTTATCACTTAGAACGATTACTACTCTAAAAAAGTTTTCTTCTATATGACTACCTACAATAATTGATTTAAAATATTGATGGTTTAGATTAACTCTTTTTGTTGATATATTTAATGAACCAACAAAATCAAAAACAAATTTATTATTTTTATGTAGTATATCTTGGTTTTTTAATTTATATTTGTTATCTACATTTATTATCAATCTTTTACCAATAGTAGTTGCATTTATAAATGGCAATATATCATAATATTCACTTGCTTCTAGTATCTCATTTTCTTGCTCTTCTTTTTCAACTATTTTATTATCTTCGTTTATCTCTTTGTCAATTAATATAGTTTTATTTTCTACTAAATTTTCTTTAATTTTTTTCTTTTCTTCATCTTCTATTCTTTGTCGTTCTATCTCTTGCTTTTCTAATTCAGTAATATATTGTTGTTGTATCTCTTTAAATGTATCAGTAGGTTCAAAAGGGTTTTCTCTAGCGAATAGATTTAGAGATAATATTATAGTAAGTATTGATATAAAAATAATCTTCATAACTCTTCTGGCTCCAAATTCTTTAATTCAAAATATTTTTTTTGTAAAGTTGCATTTTCTATTCGTAATTGTTGAATATCACTTTGTAATTGTAATTTTTTTATTTTTAATTTACTATATACACTATAAGAATTTTTTCCTGCAAACATTAAATTTGATATGTAAATTGCACTTATAATGATAAGGGTAACTAAAGAAGAGGCTAAAAGTAAAAATCTAATATTTTTTTTAAATAATATTATAACTTTCACTTTATCACTCTTATTTTTGATAATACTTATTTGCTAAAAGGAGTTGATCCTAAATATTCAGCATAACCTATCTCTGCACCAATTTCAAGAAGTCTATTGTATTTAGCGATTCTATCACTTCTTGCAGTAGATCCTGTTTTTATTTGACCACAGTTTAAAGCAACAGCAAAATCAGCAATAAAAGCATCTTCACTCTCTCCACTTCTATGTGACATAACACAGTTATAATTATTTCGTTGTGCAAGTCTAATTGTAAGCATAGTTTCACTTACTGTTCCTATTTGATTTGGTTTAATTAAAATTGAGTTAGCAATTTTTTTAGTAATACCTTCATTTAAGATAGCAGCATTAGTTACAAAAAGATCATCACCTACAAGTTGAATTCTATGAGCTAACTTATCAGTCATCACTTTCCAACCATCCCAATCATCTTCACTTAAACCATCTTCTATTGAAACAATAGGGTATTTATCACATAGATCAGAATAATAATTTACTAACTCTTCTGCAGTGATCTCTCTATTTTCACTTTTTAGTACGTAAAGACCTTTATCATTAATGATTTCTGATGCAGCAACATCAAGAGCAAGTGCAATTTGTTCCCCAGCTTTATAACCAGCTTTTTCAATAGCTTTCATAATAACTTCAAGAGGTTCTTCATTTGATTTTAAGTTTGGAGCAAATCCACCCTCATCACCAACAGCAGTAGATTCACCCATCTCATCAATAACTTTTTTCAATGTTTGATAAATTTCACTAACTGCTCTTAAACCCTCTTTGAAGTTTTCAAAACCAACAGGTAAGATCATATATTCTTGAAAATCAACAGAGTTATTTGCATGTTCTCCACCATTAATAATATTAAACATAGGTACAGGCATAGTCATAGCATTTGCACCACCTAAGTATCTATATAATGGAAGTTTAAGACTTCTAGCTGCTGCTCTTGCCACTGCCATTGAAACACCAAGAACGGCATTTGCTCCAAGATTTGCATAGTTCGAAGTACCATCAATATCTTTCATAGTTGCATCAACTTCTGCTTGGTTAAAAGGACTCATTCCAATAAGTTCATTTGAGATAGTACTATTTATATTTTCAACAGCTTTCTCAACACCTTTACCACCATATCTTGAACCACCATCTCTTAACTCTAGTGCTTCTCTTTTACCAGTACTTGCTCCACTTGGAACTATAGCACTCTCTTTTGTACCATCACTTAAAACAACTGTAGCTCTAACTGTTGGGTTACCTCTACTATCCATAACTTCATCAGCGTAAATATTATCTATATAAACCATGTATGCATTTCCTTCTTTAATGTTATTTTTATTACTCTATATTATCCTATATTTACTTAAAATATAAGATAACGATTCTTTTAAAACTTAATGTAAAAAGTGTCTTTTACCTGAAAAATATAAAGCCATACCAAACTCATTAGCAGCTTCAATTATCTCTTCATCTCTTATGCTTCCACCTGGTTCTATCACACATTTTACACCAGCTTCTTGTGCTGCATCAATAGAATCTCTAAATGGGAAAAATGCTTCACTAGCAAGTACTGAACCACTTACATCTATTCCTAAATCTTCTGCTTTTCGTAAAGCTGCTTTTGCAGCATCTACACGACTAGTCATACCCATACCAACAGCAACCATAGCTGAGTTTTTAACATATACTACACAGTTTGATTTTGTTAAAGAAGCTAGTTTATAAGCTATCTCCATATCTTTTTGCTCTTGAGTAGATGCTTCTCTTTTTGATTTTAATTCTGATTTAGATACTTCATCATCTTCAACTTTATCACTATCTTGATAAACAAATCCACCATCTACAATTTTAAAATTGTGCGCATCATTTGATAATTCAAGTTTTTTAGTACCTTGTTTGAATAGTTTAATTCTTTTCTTTTTATTTAACTCTTTTTCTGCTTCATCAGTAAAGTCAGCTGCATAAACTACTTCTAGAAAAATTTCATTCATCTTCACTGCAAGATCTAAATCAACTATACCGTTAACAGCAACTACACCACCAAAAGCAGATATTGGATCACATTTTAAAGCTTCATTATAGCTTTCTAATAGAGTCTCTTTTATCGCAAATCCACATGGATTACCATGCTTTACAATACATACAGCATTATCATCTCCAAATGCACCAGCAATTTTAGCAGCTCCACTTATATCACCCATATTATTGAAACTTGCTTCACCTTTTAAAGTGATAAATTTATTTGATAAGTGTTTGTCAAATTCATATAATGCACCTTTTTGATGTGGATTTTCCCCATATCTTGTATCAAATACTTTTTCACCAATAATAAATTGTTTATTACCCATTCCACCATTAAATCTTTTGTTCATATAGTTAGCAATCATACTATCATATGCAGCAGTATGTTCATATGCTTTTATCATTAAATCTCTTCTAAATTCAAAAGTATTAGTGTTGTTCTTAAGATTATTTAAAACTAAATCATAATCAACTACATCAGTAACAATGATAACACTATCGTGGTTTTTTGCAGCAGATCTAACCATCGCAGGACCACCAATATCAATGTTTTCAATAATCACTTCATAATCATCTGTAGATTCAATAGCATTTTTAAATGGATATAAGTTTACACAAACTAAGTCAATACCTTCTACACCTAACTCTTTAGCTTCATCAATATGAGATTGTTTATCTCTTCTATGTAAAATACCACCATGAATATAAGGATTTAAAGTTTTAACTCTACCCTCAAAACATTCTGGAAATTTAGTAACTTCATTTGCTTCAATTACTGCTATTCCTGATTCTTGTAATTTTTTATATGTTCCACCAGTTGAAATTATCTCGTATCCTAAAGATACTAGTTCTTTAGCAAAATTTTCAACTCCACTTTTATCACTTACACTTATCAATGCTCTCAATTTTTTTCCTTAATGATTAATTATATTCGCGATTATACTATAAATTTTATAAAATATCATCCACCAGTTTCATAAAATGCTCTATTTGAACTATCTTCACTTCCCCATTTATTTTTTTCTGGTTTATTTTGTAATACTTTTTTTAGTATATTTGATGCTTCTTTTATATCTTTGGCTTTAATTGCATCTGCTATACTTAAAGCATCTTCAAAATATAAGCATGGGATAAGATAACCCTCTGCAGTTATTCTTATTCGATTACAATCTGAACAAAAGTCATCTAAATGTGGTTCAATAATACCAAATTTATAACCATCATCTAAAAAATAATTTTGAGAGGGAGAACTACCTTCTCTTTCACCTTTTGTGATATTATATTTTTGTTTAATTATATTTTGAATCTCTTGTGAATTTAGTCCTGATTTTACATTTGCATGTGAATTTTCCATATACTCTATAAATCTTATCTCGTAGCCTTTATTTTTACAATGTTCAAGTAGATCAATAAGTTCTGTATCATTTATATCTTTAAGTGGTACACAATTTATTTTTATTTTTATACCAACCTCTTGTGCTTTATCTATTCCTCTTAAAACTTTTGCTAAAACATCTTTTTGTGCTATATGGTGAGCTACTTCTGGTTTTAAACTATCAAGTGAGATATTTAATCTTTTAAGTCCTGCATCTTTTAGAGCTTGTGCAGATTCTTCTAATAAAAAAGCATTAGTAGTAATTGCAAGATCAATATCTGGTGCATAATTAGAGATCATTTTAACAAATTTATCTAAGCCATGACGAAGAAGAGGCTCACCGCCAGTTAGTCTGATTTTAGTTATCCCCTCATCTATACTCACCTTGATAAATTCAAACATATCTTCGTAAGATAATAAGTTTTCATGTGGTACCCAAGAGAAAGGTTTCTCTGGCATACAATATTGACATCTAAAGTTACATCTCTCAGTAACAGAAACTCTAAGATAATTTACTACTCTATTATGACCATCTATTAACATATGTTTTCTTTCATTTAATTGTATTTTACAAAAGGATAGTATAAAATAGCTTACAGTTTATTAATTCAAAGGAAAAATGTGAATATAAACAATATTATAAAATCAATAGATTTTTTTAGTTTATTAGATGATAAACAAGTAGAATACTTGTCTGATATTTCAATAGTTAGAAGTTTTTCAAAAGATACTATTATATATTATGAGAGTGATATAGACTACTCTTTGCAATTTTTGGTTAACGGTTTAATCAAAATATATAAAATTGATAAACATGATAATGAGATATTTTTATATTATATTTATGAAAAGAATATGATTTCAGAGTTGACATCTATAGATAGTGAATCTATATATTGTTTTTCAAATGCCTCTTTTGTTCAAGAGGGTTCAATATTATCTATAAATTTTAAAAAATTTAAAGAGTATTTTTTAGATTCAGGAATATTGGCATCAAATTTTATAAAAGAGATATTACAAAAATCACATCAATTACAATGTATAATCAATAGAGAATTGGTTTTTGATGCGACAGCAAAAGTTGCACATATGATTTATACTGATTTAGATATGTTTAACTCTTTGAAAAAAACTCAAATAGCCTTTATGCTACATATTCAACCTGAAACATTATCAAGAGTTCTTAAAAGATTTAATAGAGATAAGTTAATAGAGGTTCAAGAAAAAAAATATATTATAGTTGATGATTCTGCATTATCATCAATATTTCAAGGTATAGGTTTATAAAGATGAAAGGAAATATTATGAATAAACAACACCCAAGTAAAATAAGTACAAAGATAAGAATATTGGGAGCTAGTTTAGTATTTACAATGTTAATATTGATCTCTTTGACTATATACTTAAATCAAAAAAATAGTAAAGATGCCACAATAGTAAATATTGCAGGAAAGCAAAGGATGTTAACTCAAAAGATATCAAAGAATGTTTTTTATCTATACTACAATAAAGATATGAATTTTAAAGAGTTAGATGAAGCAGTTGATGAATTTTCTCATATTTTGGAATCTCTAAAAAATGGTTGTCAAACAAAAGGGATAGAAGCATCTCCTACTCAGATAATTACAAACCAGATAATAAAAGTTTCAGATTTATGGAAAAGTTTTGAAAATGATGTTCAAAGGTTTAAAGATTTATTAGTAACTACAAATAGAAAAAATGATATTTTATTGAATGAAAAAGTAAATTCAATATATAAATCGAATATTAACTTACTAAAAGAGGTTGATAATTTAGTTAGTATGTATACTGATTACATAGAATACAAAACACATATAATAGAAAAGTTTCAATATGCTGGAGCAATATTATTATCACTTTTAATTTTATATTCAATTCAACAATTACGAATTATTGAAGCACATGCAAATCAGTTCTTAAAATACTCAAAAACAATAATAGAAACACAAGTTGAAAATAAACCTATAAAATATATTGAAATTGAAGCAGAGAGTGAAATAGTAGAAGCTACAGATACTTTAAATTGTTTTATAAATAAAATAAATTCAGCAATGGAATATTCAACAGAAGCTGTAGAGAAATCACAACAAGCAAGTGAAAAACTAGAGGAGATTACAGATGAATTTGATAAAATCATTGATGATATGCAAGATTCAACTAATCTATCACTACAGTTAAGTAAAAGTGAAGATATCGCTATACAATCTACAGAAGATCTACTTCAAACAACAAAAAAACTTTCCGATTTAAAACAACAGCTAGATAGTTTACTTATAAGCTGTAAGTAATATAATTATAATTAAACTTAAATTCTTGACTAAGGTCAAGGATTTATTTTTTACATAGTGATAGAATATTCTTAATGTATATTTAAATATGCTAATTAGAAAATTATATTAAAAATATCAATAATAATGAGCTTTTTAATATATACTCTAGGTCAAAATAAAAAGGAGATTTTATGGCACTTTCAAGAAGAGATTTCTTAAAAAGTAGCGCAGCTGCGTCAGCAGCAGCAGCAGTTGGTATGAGTGTACCAGCAGAGATGCAAGCGGCTTCAAACCAAGCTCAATCAAGTTGGAGATGGGATAAGGCAGCATGTAGATTTTGTGGTACTGGTTGTGGTATTATGATGGCTACAAAGGATGGTAGAATTGTAGCAGTTAAGGGTGATCCTGCTGCTCCTGTTAATAGAGGTCTTAACTGTATTAAAGGTTACTTCAATGCTAAAATTATGTATGGTGCTGATAGACTTAAGCAACCATTATTAAGAATTGGTAAAGATGGTAAATTTGACAAACATGGTAAATTTGCACCAGTATCTTGGGAAAGAGCATTTGATGAGATGGAATTTCACATCAAAAAAGCACTTAAAGCTTCTGGACCAGAGGGAGTAGGTGTATTTGCTTCTGGACAATATACTGTTATGGAAGGTTATGCAGCTCAAAAAATGATGAAAGCTGGATTTAGATCAAATGCTATTGATCCAAATGCTAGACATTGTATGGCTTCTGCTGTTGTTGGATTTTACCAAACTTTTGGTATTGATGAGCCTTCAGGTTGTTATGATGATATTGAGCTTACAGATACTATTGTATCTTGGGGATCAAATATGGCAGAGATGCATCCAATTTTATGGTCAAGAGTTACAGATAGAAAACTTTCTGATCCAGATAGAGTAAAAGTTATAAATATCTCTACATATAGACACAGAACATCAGATTTAGCTGATGAAGAGTTGATCTTCACACCAAATTCAGATTTAGCTATGTGGAATTATATCGCTAGAGAGATTGTTTACAGAGATGGTGCTGAAAAAATTATTGATTGGGATTTTGTAAATAAAAATATGGTTTTCTGTTCACAACCTGTTAATATGGGTTATGGTATGAGAAGAGAGGGTGAAAAATCACTTACTCCAAAAAGACCTGACGGTTCAGCTGGTAAATATTCAGCAAAAGAGATGGAAACAATAAACCAAGAGATGGTTCATAAAGTTTCTGAAAATGAAGCTCCTGCATTAGAACCATTTGGTTATAAAGCTGGTGATGATATGGTTAATAAACCAGCTGGTTTAAAACATTGGCATATCTCTTTTGAAGAGTACA
>CAZLZQ010000032.1:0-16699 GCA_964564065.1 uncultured Arcobacteraceae bacterium
AGGTGTTCTTCTTGCTGGTGAGATTTTTGCAGCTGCAAAAATTAAAGCTGGTGGACATGGACTAAAAACTGCAACTTATACATCACAAGTAAGAGGTGGTGCTACAGTTGTTGATATTACTTTAGATGATGAAGAGATATTTTATCCTTATGCTAAAGAGGGTGAAATTGACTTTATGTTATCTGTTGCACAAGTAAGTTATAACTCTTTTAAAGATGGTGTTACTCCAGGTGGTACAATTGTTGTTGAACCAAATCTTGTAACTCCAACTGAAGAAGATAGAAAAAAATGGAATATCGTTGAGATACCTATTATTACTATTGCTAAAGAAGAGGTTGGTAATGTTATTACTCAATCTGTTGTAGCACTTGCTATTGCTAATAACTATATGGATGCTGTTGATAAAGAACTTTTAAAAGAAGTTATGCTTTCAAAAGTTCCTAAAAAAGTTCATGAGATTAACTTAAAGGCTTATGACTTAGGTTATGCATATTCAGATGCAAGTAAGAAATAATAAGAGTTAGCTCTTATTATTCAAGGTACTAGATTTATCTAGTACCTTTTTTTATATCCAAGTATAATTTTATTTCCATAAATCTTTTAAATTTGTTGTAGTTTTTACAGGTGTAAATACACTTTTTTCTACAGTTTGTTTTCTTACTTTTTTAACTGCCCTCTTCTTAATTGTTTTTTTAACTTTTTTCTTATATACTTTTTTTCTACTTTTCTTTTTAAATATTATTTTTTTTCTACTTTTTTTAATCTTTTTCTTTTTTTTCATAATTCTTTTTGCTTTTTTCAATTTTATAATATTTTGTTTATGCTTTTTATAACTTGAACTAAAATTATGTCTAGTACCATCAATAGATTTTACAAAGTATATATAATCAGACTTTATAGGGAAAATTGCAGCTTTAATTGAAGATAGCTCTACAGAACATACAGGATTTGATGGTAAACCTTTATTCTTATAAGTGTTATAATCAGTTAAATCCTCTTTAATCATTTTATGTGTAATTTTTGTATGTGAATATTTACTGTAGTTTAATACACCATCCATTTGAAGTTTCATATTTTTATTTATTCTATTATATATTACACTTGATATTTTTGGCATCTCATCTTTTGATGCAGATTCTTTTTGTATGATTGATGCAATTGTAATATATCTATACCAATTTTTTTTATTATAGATTCCAAATATTTTTAAACTTAACTGTTTGTATCTATTTTCTGTCAATTTAAATAGATACAATATAAGTTGTTTTTCATCCATTCCAATTGGTAAATTATACGTATCTGCAATAATATTTCCATCTTTTTTATAAGCATATCTTGAATAATAATCAAAAAGCTTGTAAGTAGAGATATTTAATTTATTTGCTAACTCTTGTAAGAAAAAATAATATGTTTCTCCAGGTACTAATATTATCTTTTTTAATGCTGCTTTTGATGTTGTAAGTCTATATAAAAATTCTATTTTAGACATATTTGTAGATTTTAAATCTATCCAACCACTTTGAGGTTGCCCTATTAAACTTAGTAAAACTTTATCAATATAATTTACATCATAATTTTTTTTATCTAAGTATGATATAATAGAGGTTGTACTACCTTGTGGTATATAGATAACTCTCTGTGTTTTTACTTCTAATGTTAAGTAAAAACTTAATATTATAAAAAAAACTAGGATAATATCAATTATGTTGAAAAAAATAGTATCAATTTTTGGTGTTTTAATCTTAATTGTTTTAATGTTTATAATCTCTTTAATGTATGGTATAAAAATAGATAATATCTCGTATAAAAATATATATTTAAATGGATTATATATAAAATATGATAAAAAACTCATATTAAAATTAAATAAACTAGAATTAAAAAATAATAATACAAAATTAGAAAATACAATTGATAATACAACTATTCATAAAAAGATAAATTTACTAAAGTATTTTCAATTAATAAAAATTGATCAAATAAATTATAAAAATAATATTATAAAAATAGACTATCAAAAGAATAAATTAAATCTTCTCTATTTCGATTCTAAAAATAAGATAAATTTAACTGCAAAATTAAAAGATAAAAAACTTTATTATAAAATATATGCAGATAATATTAACAATATAACATTTTTGAAAGATTTTATAAAAATTAATTCTAAAATAGATAAAGTTTTATTTAACAAACTTACTTTTGATCATATAAAATTAAATTCATTTTTTGGATATATTGATCTTGATAATATAAATAATTTAAATTTAGATTCAATATACTCTGAATTTAGTATAAACAATTTAAAACTAAATCTTGATGATAAACATATTATATCAATAAATAAAATGAACGTTAAGATCAACCAAAGTCATATTAATATAGAAATATTAAAAAATAAAAAAAATAAAGATCTTACTTTAGAAGGAGTAATATCTGGGAATATTAAAAATAAGAATCTTATCTTTAAAGGAGATCTTTTATATAAATATTTAAGAATTAAAACAAATATTAAAATAAATAATAATATATTAAAATATAATATTTCAACAAATCATATTAAAGATATTAAAATATTTGATGATTTTTTTACATACTCAAAAAACATTAGAGTTTGGATAGTTGATAGATTAAAAATTGGAAATGTAAAATTAAATTATGCCAAAGGGAAAATAGATTTAAAAAAATTTTCAATAGATTTTAAAACATTAAAAGCAGATGCAACTATAAGTAATGCAATTTTAGATTTTAATCCAACTAAAGCATATCCAGTAAAGTCTAAAAAAGTATTTTTAAAATTTGATGAAAATAATTTATATTTAAAATTTTTAAATCCATACTCAAATGATGTAAAACTAGATAATACTAAGGCAGTTATTTATAATATATTTCATAAATCAGGTTTAAAATTAAATATAAAATCAATTACTCCTATAAATAAAACTATCAACAAATTTATAAAATCATACGATATAAAATTACCATCAAATTTAAATATAATTCAAACACAAGGTATAAGTGATATTCAAGTTGATATAGATATTCCATTTAATAATGATCCAATAAATACATCTATTTATATTAAAAATAATAATTCAACTTTTTTACTAAACAAAAATAGATTTAGATTTAAAAATATTGATTTTATATATAAAGATAATAAAGTTTATATTAAAAATATAAATACAAAATACAAAAAGCTTACAATTGATATTGATAATATAGAGTATAACTTAAAAAGTAAAATAGCTAAAATAGATTTAAGTTTAGTAAAATACAATTTTTTTAATCAATCCAATAAAATAAATAGTATTAAATTACAAATTGATTTAAATAATGAAAAAAATATAATAATAAAAGATATAAATAATTTAGTCAATGTAAACTTATTAATAAACAAAAATATAACTACCAATATTAAACTAAATAATATAGATATTAAATATAAAAATAAAATCAATAATTGTAAAAATATATTTTTTAACTTACCAAGAATAAATTTTTATCTACAAAATGGATCTTTTTTATATAACAAAAAATTAATTAAATATGATACTTTAGAAATAAATACAAATAAAGATAAAATAAAAAGTAAATTAACTATTAATAATTCTATAATTAATCTTAGTATTATTGATAAAAATATTATATTAACTACAAATAATTTAAATTCTGAATTTACAAATGAAGTTTTTGATTTAAAAATTTTTAAAGATACACTTATTAATTTAAATTTAAAAGGTACTCAATGTCTTATGTATGGAAATATAAATATTGATAAACTAATAATAAAAGATTACAAACTTAATAATATAAGTTCAAATATTTCATTAAACAGAAATTCAAATATATTATTATTAAATAACATCAATGCAAAAGGTAAAAAGTATTTTATTAATGGTGATATATCTATAGATCTAGATAAATCAAAAATTTATTCAAACCTAAAAATTAACTTTGCAAAAGATTATTCAACTTTAATAAGTAAGATTCCATTATTTAATTATATTTTACTTGGTGATGATAAAGAGATATCTTATAAACTAAATATAAATGGTGATTTAAATGATCCTGTAGTAAGCACTGAATTTATAGAGGAAACAACACTTGCACCATTAAATATGTTAAAAAGAGCAATAAGTTTACCCTTAAAGCAATTTGACAAATAAAAATAGTATACTTTCAAAAAAATTAACAATGGCAAAAAAATGAATACAAAATTAATAAACTTTATAATAAAAAAATATCTTACTTTTGATAAAAAAAACCCTTTTATATCTATAAGTGCTATTTTAGCATTTATAGGTGTAGGTATAGGAGTAATGGTTCTTATTATAGCTATGGCAATTATGAATGGTACTGCAAAAGAGTTTCAAGATAAACTTTTTACTATGAATTATCCATTAAGCATATATGCTAAAATTGATGGTTCTATAGATGAAGAGTTACTTCAAAATTTAGAAAAGAAATTTCCAAATCTACTTTTCTCTCCATATATCACATCTCAAGCAATGGCTCAAAGTGATGATTCTATGATTGGTGGTGTTATTTTTGGAGTTGACAAAGATAAAGAATCTAAAATTAACAAAATTTATAAAGATGCTGTAAAAGATATATCAACATTAAAAAAATATGATATTATCGTTGGACAAGGTATTAAAGATGAATTATATTTATTTAATCATCAAAAAATCACACTATATTTTACATCAGTTAATCCAAGTGGATTTTCTATGATGCCAAAAATGAAGAGATTTGTTTATAGTGGAGAGTTTAAATCTGGATTAACAGCTTATGATAAAGCATATATGTATACTTCAATAGAGGCATTACGAACTATATTGAAAAAAGATTCTACTTCATATGATGGAATACATGTATATAGTAAAGACCCTTTTAAAGATATCAAACTTTTAAAGAAAGAGTTACCAATATTTGCAGTTGGTGTTGTAGGATGGTGGCAGCAAAATGGAAACTTTTTTGCTGCTATGGAGATGGAAAAACAAGCTTTATTTATAGTTTTAATGTTGATAATTTTAATTGCATCACTTAATATTATAAGTTCACTATTAATGACTGTAATGAGTAGAAGAAAAGAGATAGCCCTACTTTTATCACTTGGAGCAAGTACCAAAGAGGTCAAACATATTTTTCTTAGACTTGGAATTATTATTGGGTATGCAGGTATTATAATCGGAATTTTACTTGGTTTTAGTGGAATATATATACTTGAAAATTTTGATATCATATCTCTACCTGCTGATGTTTACGGAACTAGTAAACTACCTCTTGTACTAGATATATTTGATTTTATATCAATAGTTATAGGTTCAATGGTAATTGTATTTTTATCATCATATTATCCTGCCGTTCAAGCAACAAAAATAGATGTACTTGATGTATTAAGAAACGAATAATCAAAAATATTTATAATTTTTGATAATTAATAGTACATTTAATGATACTTTTTAATAAATTTTATTACAATAAGAGTACAAAGTATAGATTTAATTTATTAAAAACAAATCTATACTTATAAGTGGTTATATTGAAATCACTTAAAATTATAAAATATAAAGAGTAGGATAAAAATGGAAAATTTAAATATAGCAGAAACAAAATATACACCGGTAATTAATCTTGATGTAAATGGTACAATTACAATGACTGGAAAATCATATCCAGAAAATACATTTGAATTTTATGCACCAATGATGGATTGGGTAAAAGAATATTTTGAAACATCAGCACAAGAAACAACAACAGTAAATTTAGAAATTACTTACTTTAATTCAAGTAGTTCTAAATTATTCTTTGATTTTTTTGATCTTCTAGAAGAAAATAATGATGATCATGATATCGTAATCAACTGGATTTTTGATGAAGAAAATGAAAGTGCTGAAGAAGCTGGTGAAGACTTTATTGAAGACTTTGAAGACCTAAATATTGAACTAGTATCAAAATAATCATTCTTAACAGATAATAACAATAGATTAAAATTATTAAATTATTTTAATCTACTACTAAAATGTATTATTGTCTAATTTGTATAACTACAAATTAGACAAACAAACTTATATTTGTGAGAGGATAATCTTGGAAGAAGTAGACAGTAAGACTATAGCTGAAATAAAATCATTACAAAGTTCGTTTGATGCCTCAACAAAGATGCTTTTAAAAAATGTGCGTCGTCATGAAAAAATTATGCTTAAAAGCGACATACGACAAAAAAAAGAGTATGATCAATTACAAAAATCAATATTAGAAATTGAAGAAAAAAATGTTGAAATTAAAACTTTACTAAAAATATTTGAAAAAAATATTATTGCAAGTAAAACTGATTTAAAAGGTAAAATAACTTACATTAGTGATGCATTTTGTGCTATTTCAGGTTATTCTCAAGAAGAACTAATGGGAAAATCTCATAATATAGTAAGACACCCAGATGTACCAAAAAGTGCATTTAAAGATCTTTGGGATACTATAAAATCTGGAAAAACTTGGGAAGGTGAAGTTAAAAACCTAAAAAAAGATGGTGGATTTTATTGGGTTGATGCTGTTGTAACACCTGACTTTGATGTTAATAATAATATTATTGGATATAGTGCAATTAGACAAGATATCACCTCTAAAAAAGAGGTAGAAGAGTTAAGTAAAAATCTTGAAATAAAAGTTGAACAAAGAACCGAACAGTTAGCTAAAGAGAAAGAAAATGTTCAAATTCTTTTAAATAATGCTGGACAAGGTTTTCTATACTTTAATAATGATATGAAAATAGGTTCAGAATATTCTAAAGAAGCTAAAAGAATTTTTGATACGGATATTGAAGATAAAGATATCACCACATTACTTTTCAGTAACAATGAATCTGATGCATCATTTTTAAAAGAAACATTAGTAAATATATTAAACGAAGATGAGTTTAAACAAGATATTTTTATGTCACTTTTACAAACAGAATTTAAAATAGGTGATTCTTATATTGAAATAGAGTATAAAATTTTAGATAAAGAAAATTTTATGCTTATACTAACAGATGTGACAAAAACTAAAAAACTAGCACAAAAAGTAAAAGATGAACAACAAGTTTTAAAAATGGTTGTAGAAACTGTTACTACCCTAGAACAATTTGTTTCTGTTAAAAATGATTATGAAAAGTTTATCAACAATATTGATTCTTTTAAAGAGCTAGATAACTTATCAAACTTAAGAAAAGAGATTCATACATATAAAGGTCTTTTTGCTCAAAAAGAGATGTTAAATGTTGTAAAAGAGCTGCATGATTTTGAAACATTAATTGATGAGAGTTTACAAGAGCAAAGTATCAATCAAATAATTTTAGATATTACAACAGATATTATGAGTGAATGGTTAGAAAAAGATATCAAAGTACTAAAAGATATTTTAGGTGATGACTTTTTTGATAAATCAAATAGTGTCTTAATAGATAAAGATAGAATTGAAGGTTTAAAACAATTAGTAACAAACTATTTAGAATCAAAAGATTTAGAACAATTAGTTACTTTAGGTAAAGATATTGAAAAATTAAATTATTCTAATATTATTACATTTTTAAAACCATATGAGCTTTTGGTTGAACAGTTATCAGAAAAATTAGAAAAATGTATTAATCCTTTAGTAATTAATAGTGAAAATATATATATCTCAGACCGATATAAACCATTTATTAATTCTATTGTGCATATATTTAGAAATAGTGTTGATCATGGTATTGAAACTGTTGAAAAAAGAGAAGAACTAGGAAAAGAACTTGAAGGAACTATTACTTGTGATGTTACAGAGCTAGATAATAATTTAATTATAGAGATAAGTGATGATGGACAAGGAATTGATCTAGATAAAATAAAAAAACTTGCTATTGAAAAAGGTATCTATACTCAAGAAGAAACTGAAAACTTATCAGAGAATGAAGCCTTACTAATAATATTTAAAGATGCATTTAGTACAAGTGAAACTATATCAAGTATTTCTGGTCGTGGAGTGGGATTAGCATCAATACTACAAGAGTTAGAAAAAATAGATGGAACTATAAAAATCGATAATAAATTTGGTGAAGGTATTACATTTACTTTTACAATACCGTTTAAATAATAAAGGATAAAAATTTGGATAATAAAAATGTCCCAGAAATATTAGAAAAATTAGCAATTAGAACTATATCTTATTTTCAAGAAGATCTATCTTTAAATATTGAAGATAAATATAGTATAGAAGAAACTTCAAAAATTGACTACTTAGATATATCTACACTAATATCATTGAGTACAAATATGAGTGGTACAGTTGGGATGAGTGTATCTAATGAACTATCAATTATAATGATTGAAAACTTTATATTTGGAGAGATGTCAAAAGAAGAATTAAATGAACTAAGTAGTGAAAATATAGCAGAAACTTTAAATGTTACATTGGGTAATATTTTACATGAACTTTCTGTTGTAAAAAATGGTGGGGAAGTTAATATATCAACACCCTATACTATACATAACTCTGTTACTATCACAAAAAAGAAAGATGGTAAAATGTATGTATGTAAATTAAAATTAAATAACGAAATAATTATACTAAGTTATATGGTATAACTAATTAAAACAAAGGAATAAAAATGGCTACAGTATTAATAGCAGATGATGCAAAAATAATGAGAATAAATTTAAAAAAGATGATAGAAGCTATGGGACATAATGTTATTGCAGAAGCTGAAAATGGATTTGATGCAATTGAAAAATATAAACTATTTAAACCTGATTTTGTAACTATGGATATTACAATGCCAAATGTAAACGAGGTAGAAGATGGAATTGAAGCAGTATCAAGAATTATGATGCATGATATAAAAGCAAAAATAATTATGGTAACTTCTCATGGAGAGCAAAATAAAGTTATAAGAGCTATTCAAAATGGTGCTGCAAATTATATTTTAAAACCTATAAAATTTGATAAACTAGAAGAAGTTGTTAATAAACTTGGTGTGTAGAAGTTTAATTAAATAAACTTCTACCTACTCTTACCATATTTGAGCCATTTAAAATAGCAGTTTCAAAATCACTACTCATACCCATAGAGCATATTTTGGCATCATTACAATTATCAAAAATATTTTTTGTTGATTTAAAACTATCTTCGATCAATTTTTTATCCTCACTATGAGCACCTATTGACATAACACCTTTTAATATAATATTTTTATATTTTTCTTTTATTTCATTATATATTTCTACTGCCTCTTGTGGATTTACACCTGACTTACTATCTTCATTTGCACTATTTATTTGAAGCAAACAATTCATCTTTTTATTTTTTATCTTCAATTTTTTATCTAACTCTTTAGCTAAATCTAAATTATCAAGAGAATGCATTAGTGTTGGGTTTAAATCTATAAGATTATTTATTTTATTTTTTTGTAAAGTTCCAATAAAATGCCAAGATATTGGTAAATCATTTAACTCCTCTTGCTTTTGCTTTAAATCTTGAACTTTATTTTCACCAAAAGCTCTTTGTCCTGCCTCATACAATATTGATATATCTTTAGAAGTTGAATATTTACTAACAGCTACGATTTGAACTATATGATGATCACTTACATTTAACCTTGCAAACTCAATTTTTTTTATAACATTATCTAAATTTTTAATTGCTTTATTTTTATCCATTTTTATTATTCCTAAATTAATTATAAATTATATTATACATAAATTTGTTGGAAAAAGAAACAAAATATAAATTTGTTTAGTTTATATACAAAATTTTACTTGCTATTATTTTTTATTCTGTTAGAATTTAGGCATTAAAATAAAAAAGGATTTATTACATGGGAAAATTTGTAAATAATACAGAAGAGTTTTTTAACTTTTGTAAAGAAAATGAAGTAGAGTTTGTAGATTTTAGATTTACAGATATTAAAGGTGCATGGCATCATATTAGTTATAGAATGAGTGCAGTTACTCAAGGTCAACTTGACAATGGTATGCCATTTGATGGATCTAGTATAGATGCATGGCAACCAATTAATAAATCAGATATGATTTTAAAACCTGAAGTTAAAACAGCATTTTTAGATCCATTTACAGCCGATAGTACAATTATTGTTATTTGTGATGTTTATGATATTTATAAAAATGAATTATATGCGAAATGTCCAAGATCTATCGCTAAAAAGTCATTAGAATATTTAGCTGAAGCAAATGTAGGAGATGTAGCTTACTTTGGACCTGAAAATGAATACTTTATTTTTGAAGATGTTAAAGTTAAAGATGAACCAAGTGAATCTTTTTATTCTATCGATACAGAAGATGGTGAGTGGAATACTTATGCTACAGTTGAAGGTGGAAATATGGGTCATATCTCTGGAACAAAAGGTGGATACTTTCCAGTTGCTCCTGTAGATAAAGGTGTAGATTTAAGAGCTGAAACTATGCTTGTTTTAGAGCAAGTTGGTTTAGAAGTTGTTTTAGGACACCACGAAGTTGCTCAAGGTCAACATGAGATTGGTATTGTTTATAACACATTAGTAGAAGCTGCTGATAATGTACAAAAACTTAAATATGTAGTTAAAATGGTAGCACACCTAAATGGTAAAACTGCTACATTTATGCCAAAACCAATTTTTGGTGACAATGGTAATGGTATGCATGTTCATCAATCGATCTGGAAAGATGGAGTTAATACATTCTATACAGAGGGTAACTACGGTAACTTATCTGATGCAGCTAGACATTATGCTGGTGGTGTATTTAAACATGCTGCTGCTGTTGCTGCATTTACAAATGCTAGTACAAACTCATACAAAAGATTAATCCCTGGTTATGAAGCACCAAATATCTTAACATATTCTGCTCAAAACAGATCAGCTGCTTGTAGAGTTCCTTATGGAGCTGGAGCACCTGCTACTAGACTAGAGATGAGATTCCCAGATTCTACAGCTAACCCATATTTAGCATTTGCAGCACTTATGATGGCTGGTATTGATGGTATCAAAAATAAAACTGAGCCAGTAGGTCCAATGGATGAAGATCTATTTGAATTAACTTTAGATGAAATTAGAGAAAAAAATATTCCTCAAATGCCAGCAACATTGCGAGAAGCATTAGAAGGTTTAATTGCTGATAATGATTTCTTAAAACCTGTATTTACAGAAGATATGATTGATACTTATCAACATTATCAATTTGAAAGACAAGTTTGGCCTGATGAAGCTAGACCAACTGCTTTTGAATTTAAATCAACTTATTCTTGTTAATAACTATATAAAAAGGTAAAGATTTATTTCTTTACCTTTTTTATTACCTCATTTATTCTTATTGTGTATAAATGTAACACAATAAATATCAAACTTATTTATGTGTATAAAAGAAACATCTAAAATAATTATACATAAAAAACTTAACAATATAAAATATCATAAAACAAATTCTTGATAAACTTACAGTTACAAATATTAAAAACTTAATTAAGGAATACATATGTCAAAAATTATATGGTCAAAAATTGATGAAGCACCAGCTTTAGCAACTTACTCGCTTTTACCAATCGTAAATGCATTTACAAAAGCTGGAGGAGTTGATGTTGTTACTTCTGATATTTCACTTGCAGGTAGAGTTTTATCTGCTATGGGTTTAGCAAAAGATGAATTATCTGAATTAGGTAAAGTTGTACTTCAAGAAGATGGAAATATAATCAAACTTCCAAATGTATCTGCTTCTGTAGGTCAATTAAAAGAGTGTATTGCTGAACTTCAAGGTCAAGGTCATGATATACCTAATTATCCTGAAAATCCAGCAAATGCTAGTGAAGAAGAGATTCAAGCTAAATATAGTACTTGTTTAGGTTCTGCTGTTAATCCAGTATTAAGAGAGGGTAACTCAGATAGAAGAGCGGCAAAAGCTGTTAAAAGATTTGCTCAAAATAATCCTCATAGATTAAAAGCTTTCCCTGAAAATGCAAAATCTTATGTTGCACATATGGCTGGAGACGGTGACTTCTACGGTAATGAACAATCTGTTACTATGGATAAAGCATCTAAAGTTACTATTGCATTAAATGGTAAAGAGTTAGCTTCTATTGATGCACTTGATAAAGAAGTTTTAGATGGTACATTTATGTCTGTATCTAAACTTAAATCTTTTATTGCTAAAACAATTGAAGATGCAAAAGCAAATGATGTATTATGGTCAATTCACTTAAAAGCAACTATGATGAAAATATCTGATCCAATTATGTTTGGTCATGCATTTACAGTATTCTTTGCTCCAGTATTTGAAAAATATGCAGATACATTTGCAGAATTAAATGTAAATCCAAACCAAGGTATGTCAGATCTTGAAAATAAAATCTCTGGTCATGCACTTGAAGCTGAAATAAAAGCTGCATTCCAAGCAATAGTAGAGTCTGATAATCCAGAAATTGCAATGGTTGATTCTGATAAAGGTACTACAAACTTTAATGCATCAAATGATGTTATTATTGATGCTTCTATGCCAGTTGTAGTAAGAGAAGGTGGTAAACAATGGAACAGAAATGGTGATGCTAAAGAATGTGTTGCTGTAATTCCTGATTCTACTTATGGTTTATTTCATGAAGAGATGGTAGCTGATTGTGTTAAAAATGGTCAGTATGATGTTACAACTATGGGATCAATGGCAAATGTTGGTCTTATGGCACAAAAAGCTGAAGAGTATGGTTCACATCCTACAACTTTTGAGTTAGCTGAAGCTGGTAAAGTTACAGTTACTGCCCAAGATGGTACAGAGTTAATGTCATTTGATTGTGAAGCTGGTGATATTTGGAGAATGAGTAGAGCTAAAGATATTCCTATTAAAGACTGGGTAAGATTAGCAGTTGAAAGAGGTCAAATCGAGAAAGTTCCTGTTATTTTCTGGCTTGATGAAAACAGAGCTCATGATGCACAGATGATTAAAAAAGCAAAAACTTATTTAGCTGATTTAGATACTGATGGTTTAGATATTCAATTTATGGACATCACATCTGCTACTAGATTTACAAATGCAAGAGTAAGAGCTGGTGAAAATACTATTGCTGTAACTGGAAATGTATTAAGAGATCATCTTACTGATATGTACCCAATTCTAGAGCTTGGAACATCTGCAAAAATGCTTTCAATTGTACCATTATTAGCAGGTGGAGGATTATATGAAACTGGTGCTGGTGGATCTGCTCCTAAACATGTTGATCAATTTTTAGCTGAAGGTCACTTAAGATGGGATTCTTTAGGTGAATTCTTAGCACTTGCAGAATCTTTAAGATTCTTAGCTAGAAAACATAATTCTGCTGAGCTTGAAGCTGTAACAAAAGCACTTGATGTTGCAAATGATGGTTACTTAGATAATAACAAAGCACCATCAAGAAAATGTGGAGAGCCAGATAATAAAGCTTCTCACTTCTTCGTGGCACAATACTGGGCTGATGCATTAGCAAAAGGTGATCACGCTGATTTAGCTGCAAAATTTGCACCAGTTGCAAAAGCACTTAAAGATAATGAAGAAACAATTATTTCTGAATTATTATCTATTGAAGGTAAAGCTCAAGATATTGGTGGTTATTATAATCCTGATGAAGCTAAAGCTGAAGCTGCTATGCGACCATCTGCTACATTAAATAATATTATTAATAATATATAAATATATTAAGCATAAAAAGTAACCAAATGGTTGCTTTTTTATGTTATTATTAACAATAAGTAAAGATTAGAACTTATTTTAGTTTTAATCTTTATTTATTTTACACTATAACAAAATAAAATTTAAAATATATAGGAGTTTTCATGCGAGGTAAAAGAGTAGCAATTGTAGGTGTTGGTAATGTCGGTTCTTCAGTAGCGTATAGTTTAGTTATGAGTGGTTCTTGTCATGAGGTTATGTTAAGAGCAAACAATGTTGACAAAGCTAGAGGTTTAGCACTAGATATGTCTCAAGCTAGTCAAGCAGCAAGAAAACATACTATTGTTACTGTCGCAGAAACATTAGAAGATGTAAAAGATTGTGATGTTATCGTTATAACAGCTGGTAGTCCACGTTTACCTGGTATGAGTAGAGATGACCTTTTAATCAAAAATGCTACAATTATGAAAAATCTTATGAGTAGTTTGAAAAAAACATCTCCAAATGCTATAGTAATTCCAGTATCAAATCCTTTAGATGCTATGGTTTACGTTGCACTAAAAGAAACTGGTTGGGATAGAAATAGAGTACTTGGTATGGCTGGTATACTTGATAGTGCAAGAATGGCTCACTTTGTTTATGAAAAATTAGGATATGGAACTGGTCAAATTAGATGTTCTGTTATGGGTGGTCATGGTGATGATATGGTTCCACTTCCAAGATTTTCAACTGTTGCTGGAGTTCCTTTAACTGATCTTTTATCATGGGATGATATAAATGAGATAATTGAAAAAACAAAAAAAGGTGGAGCAGAAATTGTTAGTCTTTTAAAAGATGGTTCTGCATACTATGCACCTGCAAAATCAACTGCTCTTATGGTTGAGGCTGTTTTATCTGATAAAAAACAAATTTATCCTTGTTCTGTTATGCTAGATGGTGAATATGGTTATACAGATACTGTAAGTGGTGTACCTGTAATGATTGGAGCAAATGGAGCAGAAAAAATTATTGAAGCAAATTTAAATGATGATCAAGATAGAAAGTTTGCTAAATCTGTGGGAAGCGTAAGAGAACTAATCGATGCACTTTATAAAAATGGTTTTTACGATAGCTAAAATATTATAATAAATAAGAAAAAGGCTCATATTTATTATGAGCCTTTTTTATTTAAAATAAACTTTCAAAAGGATACATATGAATAAAGAACAATTTTTAATAGATATACAAAAACTATATGATTTCATCTCTAAACAAAAAGAAAATATAAATAAACTATATGAGTATTTAGAGAAAAATGAAGATGATAAATTAACTATTATTAAATCATTTGCAAAAGAATTAAATTTAGAATTAACTTCTGATTTAAAACTAGCACTTATTACAAGAATTGTTAATCTACGAGATGATGGATTGGTTCAAGTTTTAAAAAAATTAGATAAAAATGAAGATGAGATAATTACTTTACAAGAGGTAGCATATCAATTCGTAAAAGAATATTGGCTAGATATACACCATAATACTATAGAATATATTACATCAAATAATTTATTAACACCATTTTATCAAGAGATATTTAAAGGTGTATACAGTGTAGGGATAGAGTTCTCTAAATGGCAAACTTCATGGACAAAACTTATAATAAATGGAGTAAATAAAAATTTACTTAAAAAATTTAATGGTAAAAATGAAGATGTAATGAATTTTTTAGAATCAAATGAACTTTTTGATTTAGGACACAACGGAGAAATTGCAGATAGAAGTTACTCTATGTTAGTAAAAGATAATACTCAAGATTATTGTGAATATCAAAGTAAAGCTTATATAAGTGCATTTAAAAAAGAGGTAACATCTGTTATTGATGCACTTGAAGAATTTGTTGATAATATTATAGAACTAGAAGATGAAGTGTACAATAAAAAATGGGAATATGTACAATATATACAATCAATTATCACAGCCTTAGCAGAAAAAAGAACTAATATGCTTGTATCTAAATGGGCAGATGTAGATAGAACTTGGATGAAAATAACAACACCAATTCAAATAGGTCATCCTCTAGAATACTATGAAGATCACTTTAGAAAAGCAGTTGCTCTTGAATGGGATATACGACTTACAAATCCATCTCTACAAAATAACAATAATAGAGTAGAAAAAATAAAGAATATGTTTAAAAAAATATTTGATACACATGAACAAACAAAAAAGTTCAAAAATATATATGATTTTTCTTTAAAAAGCTTAGATAAAGTTCAACTTCATCTTGGTCGCCCTGCCCTATTTTTTGGAGCAGAATTCAATGGTCTATTTTCAGCACAAGTTGTGCCAAATGACGAGATAGTTTCTAAAGAGGAAGGTAAAAAAATATTTGCATTTAGTGATGAGATACTACAAGGTCAAAGAGCAAAACCATTTTTATCACTTACTAAAGAGATCTTAGGGCAAGAATTACTTACTAAAGATAGAGAATTTTTATTTAATCAAACTAAATCATGGCATAAAGTTTATGATATAACAACTATAGGACATGAGTTTGGTCATATTTTATGGTGTGATGAAGAGACTGAAACTATTATGAATAAGACTGCAAACTTCAAAAATATTGAAGAGTTTAAAGCTACAACTGGTGGACTTGTATCATTTTTCCTTGATAATAATAGTGATGAAAAAGATCTTGAAGAGTATGTGTTAACAGATACTATAAAAAGAGCTATTGGACTTATTGGATGGATGGAAGTTGATGAAGTTCAACCATATTATTGTGAAGGATTAATTCATCTTTATGGTCTATTTAAATCTAAAGTTTTAATTTGGAATGAAGAGACAAATAAACTATCCATTTATAGAGATACTAATACTATGGAAAATTTAAAAAATTGGTATATTAAAACATATAGTTCTCTAGCACTTCATTATTTAAATAAAAAAGATGCTACAATATTTTTAGAACAATATGCTATAAAAAAAGAAAAATATTATACTTCAATAGATACAAATATTGATAATTTTATTCAATATTATTTTAAAAGATATAAAGAGATTGGTCAAGAGTTAGATACTACAGA
>CAZLZQ010000033.1:0-16677 GCA_964564065.1 uncultured Arcobacteraceae bacterium
ATATGAGAGAGTTTTTCTTAGACTTTTTAGAAAGTTATAGTGGTGCTAGAATTGCCACTGCTTCAGTAGAACCTGGAGGGGTTCGATATGGACTAGGATTAGAGATGTTAGATGAGCTTCAAAAAGCTTTAGATAAATTTGATAATACAAAAGATGATATAAAGATGATATTTGTAAATAACCCTACTATGAAACTACGAGCTTCAAATATTGGAAAATTAAGTGCTGATGAAGTAAATGAATATGCACTGTGTGGAGTAGTAGCACGAGCAAGTGGAGTTAAAACAGATATTCGAATAGATGAGCCGTATGCTGCTTATGATAAAATAGATATAGATTATATCACTCAAAAAGATGGAAGTAGCAAAGATAGATTAACACAACTTTTTGAAGAGTTAGAACAATCAGTTGATATAATAAAACAGGCAAAAAAACATATCTTAGAACATATTGAAAAAGGTGAGTTCAATCCTACAAAAGATCATATGGTAAAGATGCCAAAAAAACTACCAAAAGGTGAAGCAATTAGCCGTGTAGAGTGGTCAAGAGGGGAAGTTCTTATGCATCTAGTGACACAAGAGAAAGCAACATCACCATATAGGCTTAAGATGAAAGCACCTAGTTTCAACCATACCATGATGGTAGATCATCTTTTAAGTGGGGAAACACTATCAGATATACCTCTTGTATTTGGTAGTTTGTATATATGTCAGGGGGATTTGGATAGATGATATTTGATATATTGGTTTTCCCAGGTATCTTATATATTCTGGGATGGACTGTACTCTTATATTGGTTTTTTAGAAAATTTATGGCGACACTTCATAAAAGAGTTGGTCCTAAGTTTAATGGTGCATATGGAAGCTACCAAACACTTTTTGACCTTAGTAAACTTCTTACAAAAGAATCAATTACTCCAAAAGGTGTGAACCCTTATCTTTTTTCACTTATGCCACTTCTAGCAGTTATATTAGCTATCATACCAACGGCACTTATCCCTTGGACTGCAAATACCATAATAGTACCTACAAATTATGGTGTATTAGCATTAGTAGTTCTTATAGGTATTGAACCATTTTTACTATTTCTTACAGGATTTGGATCAAACAATAAATACTCTTTTTTAGGTGGTATTAGAGTTCTTACTCAAATGATATCTATGGAAACAGCATTTTTCTTAGCTGCTTTATCACCTGCCCTACTTTTTGGTACATTAAATTTAAATACTATTATTGAGCATAGTTCATGGAGTAGTTTTATAGTACTTTTTCCAGGGTTTATACTATATTTTATAGCACTTTTAGGACTACTTGATCAACCACCTTTTAACATACCAGATGCAGAGCAAGAGATAGTTTATGGGTTTTATACAGAATACAGTGGTACAAACTATTTCTTACTAAAAGTTGCTATGTTCTCAGAGTTTATGGCTGTATTTGCAGGAGCAGTTGTACTATTTTTAGGTGGATATAAAGGTCTATTTTTTGATGGCTTTACATTTTTATTTTTAAAAATGTTACTAATAGCAATAGTGATGATGACTATACGAGCAAGTACTCCACGAATCACTATGAAACTTATGTTAAATTTTTCTTGGAAATATCTAGTACCTTTATCTTTACTAAATATAGTATGGGTGATGACAGCAAAGATATTATTTATAGGGAGTTTCTAATGATAATTAATATAGCAAAAAAAGTATTAAGAGTATCCAAAGCACTACTTGTAAAATCACCTGCACAACAAGATGTACGATATACAAAAGTACATAAAAGTGATAGATTTAGAGGTAAGCATACCATCAACTATGAAACTTGTATAGGGTGTGATGCTTGTAATAAAATATGTCCAACAGATGCAATTACTATGAAACACCTCCCTTTAAAAAAGCAAAACATCGTACCTGAAGTAAACTTGGGTATTTGTATATTTTGTGGACTTTGTGAAGATGTATGCCCTACAAAACCAGAAAAATCAATAGTTTTAAGTGGTGGTAGATACGATATGCTAACTGGTGGTTGGCATAAAGATCAAGAAGATTTTTGGGTAAATGTTGATATACCACAAAGCTATATAGATGAAAGACTTGCAAAAGAGGAAGCAGATCGTGTAAAAAAAGAGTTAGCCAAAAAGAAAAAAGAGGCTGAGATGTCATTGAAAAAGGTAAATAATGACTGATATAGAAAATAAATTTAGAATTTGGTTAAAAGGAAAAGTTAATACTGATGCACCATTAAGCTCTTATCCTAATGCATTGAAAAAGTTCATACCAGAAAAATTAAAAAGTATTAAAGAATCACAATATAATAATTTATTTGATTGTAATAATATTAATTATTTAGAAAAATTATTGCAAAGACTAAAAAAGAATGGAGATTTACATCAGTTTAATATAGATACTCAAAATCGTGTTCCTAGTGCTGCAATTTCTAAATACATAGTTTTTTTAGAACAAAAAGATAATATCGTAAAAACTAACGAAAAAATAATTTTACACCCACTAAACCAAATCTTATATGGACCACCAGGTACAGGAAAAACATACAATACTATCAATAAAGCTTTAGAGATACTTGGAGTTAATACAACAAATAAAACAAGAACACAACTAACAGATGAGTTTAAAAAATATAAAAAGAATGGACAAATAGAGTTTATAACATTTCATCAAAGTTATGGATATGAAGAGTTTATAGAGGGTATAAAAGCTAAAACAAATGAAGAAACAAAACAAGTAGAATATAGTGTCGAAGATGGGGTATTTAAAAACTTATGTAATAAAGCACTTAAATTTGAACCTGAATCAATTTTAAATATATTAGATAATATTTTAAAAACTGAACCACTTAGTTTTACAATTTATAATGAATACGAAATTACTTATAAATTAAATAAGGATCATGGATATGATTTTAGCAATAATATTTCAATTACTAGAGAAAATGCTAAAAAAGCTTTACAAGTATTTTTACAAACTAATGATATTGAAAAAGTTAATCCATCTGACTTTAATGATTTTGGAGATAAAATTTGTGCTAATACTTATTTCCATTTTGCAAAATATGAATATAAAATATTCGGTCAATATAATGATGAATTCAATGAAAAAAATAAAAACTACATCCTAGTTATAGATGAAATAAACAGAGGAAATATATCTAAAATCTTTGGAGAACTAATAACTCTTATAGAACCTAGTAAAAGAATAGGAGCATCTGAAGAGATAAAAGTAAAACTTCCAAATAGTAGTGAGTCTTTTGGTGTTCCTAAAAACCTATATATCATAGGTACTATGAATACAGCAGATAGAAGTATAGCTCAAATAGATACGGCACTGCGAAGAAGATTTGAATTTATAGAGATGTTACCACAAGCTAGTTTATTAGAAAATATAGTTATTGAAGGTATTGAAGTGTCTAAAATACTAGAAGCTATAAATGAAAGAATAGAGTATATATATGATAGAGAGCATACTATAGGGCATAGTTATTTTATGTCATTAAAAGATAGTCCAACAAAAGCAAAGCTTGATGAGATATTTAAAGTCAATATCATACCACTTTTAGCAGAGTATTTTTATGGAGATTGGGAAGATATAATATTTGTACTAAATAATAACTTTGTAAAAGAAAAAGAGCAGTCAAAGTACATTAAAGACAGTAATAGAACATTAAATAAAGTATATGAGATAACTAAAAATCTTGATAAGACAGAATATTTAAAAATATATGAATAACATAACTATATCTGAATATGGCTATATTGGTTGTGATAATATTGCAGCTACAAACAATAAGTTTATAAGTTATAGAAACTTAACAAAAAGTGAGTTTAAAGAGCTTTATGATTTTTGGTTAAGTGATAAATCGGCTCAAAAAGTTTTTGAAAATTATGTAGAGTATGTGTTAAAAAATTCTAAAGATAATTTGCATATAAAAGATGTACTTGTAAATGGTGGTAAAAATGAATATTTTTTAAGTAATTCACAAGCTAGACTACAACCTGATTACCTACTACATATGCAAGATGATAGTTATATCGTTACCGATGCAAAGTGGAAATTATATGATGATGAACAAAAATTAAATTCAAATGATATTTATCAGATATTTGCATATCTTAACTTTTATGATTGTGGTGATACTACATATTTATTTGTACCAAAGATTACAGAGAATATGCTAAAAGATGATAAAATATATCATTATAAAACTATAGCAAATGATTTAAAATATAAGATAAAAATAGTATCTATTGATTTAGAACGAATAATAAAAGATAATCATATATTTGATATAAATATATTAAAGGACAATCCATAATGGACAAATTAACTAACAATGATTTTTACAACAATATAAAAAGTATTCTTCAAGTAGCAAGAGATACTGCATACAAGCAAGTCAATTTTATAATGGTAGAGGCCTATTGGAATATAGGTAAAACAATAGTAGAGCAAGAACAAAATGGAGAAGATAGAGCCAAATATGGTAAGGCTATCATCAAAGAATTATCTGCAAGATTAATTGAAGATTTTGGAAAAGGATTTTCTACTACAAATTTAAAGCAAATGAGACAATTTTATATAATATTTCCAAAAGGTCACACACTGTCTGACCTTTTGAGTTGGAGTCATTATAAACTTATAATGAGAGTAGAAAATAAAAATGCTAGAGAATATTATATAACAGAAACAGCTTTATCAAACTGGAGTGTAAGAGCCTTAGAGCGACAAATAGGCACTCATTATTATGAAAGAATAGTATCTACTAAAGATAAGCAAATAGTTATAGATGAAGCAAAAGATAAAACAAAAGATCTACAACTAAAACCAAAAGATATCATCAAAGACCCTTATATATTGGAGTTTTTAAATCTAAAAGATAATATTAGTTTTAGAGAAGATGAACTAGAATCGGAACTTATAAATAAAATTCAAGAGTTTTTACTAGAGCTTGGTCGTGGTTTTGCATTTGTGGCACGACAAAAACATATCAAGACTGAACTTAGTGATTTTTATATTGATTTAGTTTTTTACAATTATATTTTAAAATGTTTTGTAATAGTTGAGCTAAAAAGAGGAAAACTTACCCATCAAGATATAGGACAGATTGATATGTATGTAAATATGTATGATGACTTAGAAAAAAATGAGGGGGATAATCCTACTATTGGACTACTTTTATGCACATCAAAAGATAATACAGTAGTGAAATATTCTAGTATCAAAGATAATGCTAATCTTTTTGTATCAAAATATCAAATGTATCTACCTACTGAACAAGAGTTAAAGGATGAGATTGAGAGGGATATTTTGGAGTTAGAGATGAATAAAACAAAAGGTAACAGATGAACATAATATTTTTAACTATAGTTTTACTACTTGCAATTGGATCACTAACTTTTAAAAAAAGTATAGCATCACTTATATCATTTGCATTGATGATGTTTGTTTTAGGGTTGTATTATATATCACTTGAGGAAAAACTTTTAGGACTTTTTCAGATATTTGTATATGCGGGTGGTATAGCTGTACTTATGTTATTTGGTATAACTTTAATAGGTGTTGAGTTTCCAAAATCTAAAATAAATCCTTGGAGTACTTTTTTTAGCTTTTTAGTATTTATAGGTCTTATAACATTTTACTTTTTAAATAGTTCAATTTTAATCATAAACAATACAATAAATGTAGAAGAACCTCATCTTTTTGTAGATAAATATAGTGATATGGTTATCATATTTGCTCTTATTGCTTCAAGTTTACTTTATGGTACCATAAAATTAGCAAAGATTATGAAAAAAGATTTTAGTAAAAGGGGTAAAAATGTTTAGTATAGATATAGTTTTCTCTTTTGCCCTATTTGCTATTGGCTTGTTTGGTCTTGTATCAAATAAAGATTTTTTAAGAATATTTTTCTCTTTAGAGATACTTATAAATAGTGTAATTTTACTTCTAGCTTCAAGTGCAAAGTACTTAAATCTACCCGATAATATACCATTTGCTTATATGGTGATGGTGTTAGCTACACTTGAAGCAGGTGTTGGTATACTTATCTTTGCAACAGCAAATAAACTTACAAATATAGTAGTACCTGATGATGAATAGTTATATATTTACACTACTTCTTTTGCCTTTTATTGGCTCGGTAATCACTTTTATAGTAGGAAAACTACATAAAAGTTTGACTTTTATAAGTGCTTATATTATTAGCTTTGTTTTATTTGCTATTAGTATTTACCTTTTTATAAACTATACCAACCCTTATGATATAAGTATAGATTGGTTTAGATTTGGTTCTACTACACTACCTTTTGGGATATATATAGATAAGTTATCATTAGTTATGCTACTCATTGCTACAGGTCTTGGGCTTTTAGATATACATTTTTCACATGATTATATGAAATATGAAAAAGATCATCCTAGATACTATGCAAAGATGTTATTTTTTGTAGGTGGTATGCTAATACTTGTGAGTACAAAAGAACTTTTAGGTCTTTTTGTAGGTTGGGAGTTTATGGGAGTAGCTAGTTATCTACTTATTTCATTTTGGCATACAAAAAAAGACCCTGCTGATGCTGGAGTAGCTGCTTTTTTATACACTAAATTTGGAGATATTTTTCTTTTTGCTAGTATTGGAATACTATTTTATTTTACTGGTACTTTAGATATACAAGCTATAAATGCTATGGCTATATCAGGAGAAATTCCTAAAGATATCTTATATATAGTGGCTATTTTTATTTTTATTGCAGCTATTGGGAAATCTGGTCAATTTCCACTTTTCCCATGGCTTATGAGAGCAATGGAAGGACCAACTACTGTATCAGCTTTAATTCATGGGGCTACTATGGTAAATAGTGGTATCTATATAGTAGCTCGTATGTTTGATTTTTATCTTGCCTCAGATACATTGATTATAGTTGCTTCCATTGCAGCAATTAGTGCTTTTATAGGAGCATCTTCTGCACTTGTACAAAGTGAGATAAAAAAAGTCTTAGCATACTCAACTATGTCACACTTATCTTTAGCTTTTATAGGGCTTGGTGCTGGGTCATTGGCTGCTGGTATGACGCATCTTGTAAATCATGCTATATTTAAAGCACTTTTATTTTTAGGAGCAGGTGCGGTTATACTTGCATCACATCATACAAAAGATATGTGGCGATTGGGTGGACTTGGTAAAAAACTATTTTTTATAGCTATTTTTATGGCGTTTGGAGTGTTATCACTTAGTGGAATACCGCCTTTTAGTGGATATTATTCAAAAGATATGATTATTGCTACAACATTAACCAACCCTCAAACTTTTGGTCTTATTAGTACACTTACACTTTTATCAGGTGTGTTATCTATTGCTTATGCAGGAAGAATGTGGGTGTTACTTTTTGTAAGTGATGTAAAAGATAAAGAGGTGTATGAAAATACAAAAACACCTAGCTTTTTTTGGATAGCATTGCCTTTAGGTATCATGGCTATTATTACATTAATTCTTGGATTTTATCAAGAGGAGTTAGCTTTTTATATTACAGGTACAAATACTCAAGAGTTACATATAAGTTGGTTAGTTCCACTTATGATGATACTTATACTATTTTTGGCTTTTTTAGTTTACTATTTTTATTATAAACGGCAAGATTTATTAGTAAAAGTATCTGCACAACCTTTGATGAAAACTATACATCAAGTACTATTTAATGGCTACTATGTAGAAAAGCTAATAACTTGGATAGCAAAAAGTATTATTATAGAAGTGATTGCTAAAACAATTAATTGGATAGATAGAAATATTATCGATGCTTTTATAAATGGTTTTATAACATTTACAAAGAAGATTTCTAAACTTTTTAGTTTAACTCATAGTTCAGTTGTCAGTAATCAAATAGGCTCTATGGTAGTAGGGTTAGTATTTATTATAATTACAATTATCATAGGAGGTATACTATGAGTAGTTTAATTTTAATATTCGCACCAATTTTTCTATCTGGATTTATATATTTAGCTACAAAAAAAACAGATATTACAAAATATTTAGCTTTGGGATTTTTTATATTTTTACTTTTTAAAAGCGTATTGCTTTACAATGTATTGCCTACTAGTGGATATATGCTGTTAGGTGAATTTTTAAAAGTACCACAGTTTAGTTTTACACTTACTTTACAAGTGGATCATCTTAGTGTTATTATGCTTATTTTAACATCAATATTACTTATACTTGTGACACTTTCAAGTTGGAGTATGAAAAATCAAGCAGGGTATTTTGCTTTACTTATCTTTTTTAGTGGTGCTATATTTGGTGTGTTTATGAGTACAAATCTTTTGTGGTTTTTTATCTTTTGGGAGCTTACACTTATACCTATGTATTTTTTAATAGGTATTTATGGAGCAGAAAAAAGAGTATTTGCAGCAGTTAAGTTCTTTTTATATACTCATGTAGCTTCTATGTTGATACTTCTTGCATTTTTTCTTTTGTTTAAACAAACTGGAACTTTTGAATTAACCATGATTAAAGAGGTAGTTTTAGTTACACCTACGCTTATTTGGTGGCTTTTGTTTTTAGGCTTTGCTGTAAAGATGCCACTTTTTCCTTTTCATACATGGTTGCCAGATGCTCATGTACAAGCTCCTGCACCTATATCTGTTTTACTTGCAGGTGTACTACTAAAAATGGGAGCTTATGCGATGATAAGATTTGTGATATTTCTTATGCCAGAAGAGTCACAAAAATATGCCTTTGTACTTTTAGCTCTAGGAATTATTAGTTTACTATATGCTGGATTTATGGCATTGTATGAAACTCATCTAAAAAAGATGGTAGCATATAGTTCTATATCTCATATGGGGTTAGTTGCAATTGCAATGTCAACATTGAGCTATGAGGGGTTAAGTGCCTCACTTTTTGAGATGATAGGTCATGCTTTTATCATCTCACCACTATTTTTAATAGCAGGATTTTTACATCATAAAACCTCTAGTTGGTATATGAAAGATATGGGTGGTATTATGCAAAAAGCACCTTATATCTCTGCAATATTTGTATTTGCAGGGTTAGGCGCTTTAGGGTTACCATCTACCATGGGATTTATAGGTGAGATTACAATTTTACTTAGTAGTATGAAAGCTTATGGTGTATGGGTTGGTATCATTGTATTAGGTTCTATAATAGCTAGTTCATATATCATATGGACTATGCGGCGAGTGATATATGGCTCTATGAGTGAAGTTGTAGCTAAAACTGATTTTACTATAAATAGAGTTGAATTTTTTGCATTATGTATATTTACTTTTGTGATTTTATTTTTTGGATTATATCCTGCTCCACTATTTGATGTTATAAATCAAGCCTTTGGCTCAATGCAAAGTTTAGGAGGTGTTAAATGAGTGGGTTTATCATATTATTTATAATATCTCTTATATCATTTACAGTACATAATATAAAAGTTTTAAAAACTATATCTATTTTAGGATTATTAGGCTCTATTATTTTTTCAACTTTAAATTATAGTGTGCCATTGGTTGGATTTGAACTAACCTCTTCTATTATATTATTTGAAGTGGTGCTATTTATAGTAATAATTGCTACAATATTATCTTTAGATGAGTCTATAGCTATTACTCAAACACTATTTTTAACAACGGCATCTATACTATTACTTGAAAGTTCTACAATACTTACTTTTGTATTATCTTTTGAAGCTATTAGTATTATATCTTTTGTTATGGTTAGTTTCATGCGAAATAAAAAAGAGGCTATGGGTGCTATTAAGATGTTTATAGCAGGGTCACTCTCTACTGCTATTATAGTTCTTGGAACTGCTTTATATCTTATAGATGGGCATTCTTTACTAGAGCCTATATCATCTACTCTTACAAATTTTGGTATATTTGGTATTTGGCTTCTACTTCTAGGAGTTTTTTATAAGCTTACTATTGTTCCCATGCACACATGGGCAGCTGATAGTTATGCACAAATTAGACCATATTATGCAGGGATATTATCAGGTGTTGCAAAAACAGTTGTAGTTGTAGCTACATTTAAGATATTTTCACCATTTATTTTAAACACTTTTGAGTTATCTAGTTTTATACTTTTAACACTTGCTATTATTACAATGACATTAGGAAACTTTTTAGCTTTATATTCAAAAAAAGTAGAAAAGATATTAAGCTACTCGTCTATAGCACATGCAGGATATATGCTTTTAGCATTTGCAAGTGTAAAAAGTCAATATGCTGCCACAGGTTTATTATATATAGCCATTGCTTATATATTTATGCAAACGGCAGTTTTTTTACTTTTAGATAAGTTATCAAATGGTAAAGGTGATACATCTTTAGAGGATCTACAAGGGTTAGGAAAAACAGATAAATTAAGTAGTTTATTTTTAACAATTCAGCTTTTTTCACTTGCAGGTATTCCTCTTCTTGCAGGGTTTATGGGAAAAGCAGTATTGGTATATAGTGTAGTTGATGCTGGGTTTACTTATGTAGCTTTAATAGCTCTTTTAAACTCTGCACTTTCTGTTGGATATTATGCTTGGATTATAAAGCATATATATTTTAGTGATACCAAAACAAATAAGTTAGCAAAAGTTACAAATATAGTTTATATTTCACAAGCTATATTGTTACTAGGAACTTTATATTTTGGTATATTTAGTTTTACAATCTTTCTTTAAAGAGTTATTAATTAGTTAATAACTCTTTAAACATTAGATTATATTTTACACTACCTCTAAATTCATTTTTAGATATGGTAGCTGTAAAATTTATAATATCCCCAATATTCACATCTTCAAAGTCTGAAAATATCACTACTTCTAAGTTTGTATTTTGATCTCCAATGATTAGTTTTGTAAACTCTTTATTTTTACCCATTTTAGATAAATCAAGTACTTTAGTATCTCTAAATGTAAATATTGGATATGGATTTGAGTGTCCATATGGTCTATATGATTCTATCATATCATAAACGATATTATTAACATCACTTATTGAAAATTCACCTAAAGAGTTTGCACTTATATCCTTTTTCTCTTTTGGCATATCTTTTATATTTTTATTAATCAGAACCTTAAAATCATCAAGATTATTAGTATCTAAACTTAACCCAGCTGCTTGCTTATGACCACCATAACCATTTAATAACTCACTACAAGTTGATATAAGATTATAAAGATGTGTTGAAGAGTTACTTCTACTACTCGCTTTTGAGATATCACCTTTTATTGTAAATACAAAAGCTGGTTTATTATACTTTTCTGATAATTTTGATGCAACTATTCCTATAATGCCCTCATTCCATTTATCACTTGATACAACAATAACATCATCATCAATATCTACTTGCTCTTTTGCTTCTGTAAATATCTGAAGTTGATCTACTTTTCTTTGCTCATTTAACTCTACTAAATAATCTAATTGTTCATTTGCTTCATATTCATCATATGACAATAAAAACTCTAATGCAATACTTGGATCAGCCATTCTTCCTGCACAATTTATAAGTGGTGCAATTTTAAAGCCAATATCCTCTTCGGTCATTTTACTTAATCCATAACGTTGTCTTATTGCGACAATGGCAGGTCTTTGTGAGTTTTCTAGTGATTTTAATCCAGCTTTTACCATTGTTTGATTTATACTTGTCATTGGCATAATATCAGCAACTATGGCCAATGCCAAAATATCAAAAAGTTCCATCAAATTATAGTCAAAATTTAATGCTTTTTTTATACTAGCACAAAGATACCAAGCTACTTGAGCCCCACAAACATCTGAAAATGGGAATTCACAATCTTCTTGCTTAGGATTTATAATCGCATATGAAAATGGTAATTTATTAGATACTGTATGGTGATCTGTGATGATAAGATCAAGTCCTCTTTTTTTACAAATTTCAGAAGCTTCAAAAGCAGTGATACCATTATCTACTGTAATTACTAAACCATCATAAATCTGTTCTAAAATTTTTGGACTAAGTCCATATCCATGATCAAATCTATTTGGTATAATATAATTAATCTCCACACCAAGAGCAGAAAAGAACTGAACTATTATTGTTGTAGAGGTTATTCCATCTACATCATAATCACCTACAAGATTTATTGTTTCTCCACTTTTTATAGCTTGAGCTATTCTACTTGTAGCTTTTTCCATATCTTTAAATGTATCTGGAGAGGGTATACTTTTCAATGTTTTAAACATATCATCTTTTGTTCTATTATATAAAATTTGTTCAATTTCATCTATGGTTAATTTTTTATTCATGATCAATTATATCGTTTTTAAACTATTTTTAGATAAAATAATTAGTAAAATTGAAATTATATAAAACTACACTAGGATAAAATTATGGATAAAGCAAAATATATTTGGATGGATGGTACTTTAACACCTTGGGACGAGGCAAAGGTTCATATTCTAACACATACTTTACATTATGGAAACGGTGTTTTTGAAGGTACAAAAGCATACAAAACTGTTGATGGGAGATGTGCTATTTTTAAATTAGAGGAGCATACAAAAAGATTATTTGAAAGTGCAAAAATCACTCTTATTGATATCCCTTTTACATATGATGAATTGATAAAAGCTCAAATTGAAGTATTACAAGAAAATGAACTATTTAATGGTGCATATTTAAGACCATTTGTATATTTAGGTTATGGTGTTATGGGTATTTATCATAAAGATTGTCCTGTAAATGTATCAATCTCTGCATGGGAATGGGGAGCTTATTTAGGTGATGATGGTTTAAAAAATGGTATTAGATTAAAAATATCTTCAATGACAAGAAATTCAAATACTTCAGGTATGGGAAAAACAAAAGCAGCTGCAAACTATTTAAACAGTCAAATGGCAAAATTTGAAGCTGTAGAATCTGGATATGATGAAGCACTTTTAAGAGATGATCAAGGATATATAGCAGAAGCTAGTGGAGCATGTTTTTTCATGGTAAAAGATGGAGTTTTAATCTCTCCACCAAACGACAATTCATTGAAATCAATTACTCAAGCTACTATTATAGATTTAGCAAAAGATATGGGTATCGAAGTAGAAAGAAGAAGAATAACAAGAGAAGAAGTATATGTTTGTGATGAATGTTTCTTAACGGGAACAGCAGCAGAAGTTACACCAGTAAGAGATGTAGATGCTAGAATTATAGGTTCAGGTACTAGAGGTGAAATAACTGAAAAATTGCAAACTGCATATTTTGATGTAGTTGCTGGAAAAAATGAGAAATATATAAAACATTTAACATATGTTAATTAGAAAAGATATTTAAGACAAAATGAAGTGCAATCATATATCATTACGCACAATATAAAATAAGGGAAAAATTAATGCCTATAGATAACGACTATTTTAAAAATAGACAAAAGCAAAACGGTGGTGGGTCAGATAACTCAAACAACAATAACAATAATAATGGTGGAAATGGAGGAGGTTATGAACCCCCTTTCCAACCACCTGAATTATTTAAAAATTTCAATAAACAATCAGGAGTAATCTATGTAATTATTGCTATGATTATTATGCTGGTTATGGCTAAACCATATGTTATTATTAACTCTGGTGAAGTTGGTATCAAAGTAACTACTGGTAAATATGAAACTGAACCATTACAACCTGGTTTTCATCTTTATATTCCAGGTATTCAAAAGATTATTACAGTTGATACTAAAGTTAGACTTATCAACTATAAATCAGTTGAAGATATGAGTGGAATGGGTAGTGGTATTAAAATAAATCCTGCTATTAATATCCTTGATGCAAGAGGATTACCTGTATCTATTGAACTTACTGTTCAATATAAACTTTTACCACATGGTGCTCCTACAACTATTGCTACATGGGGACTTTCTTGGGAAGATAAAATCGTAAATCCAGTTGTAAGAAATATTGTAAGAAATGTTGTTGGTGGATTTAATGCAGAAGATTTACCAATGCAAAGAAATGTTATAGCAACTAAAATTGAAAATGGAATTCGAACTGAGATAGAATCTTTAGAGGGTAAACCTGTATCTATTGAGTCTGTTCAATTAAGAGAGATAGTTCTTCCTAAAAAAATCAAAGAACAAATTGAAAAAGTTCAAGTAGCAAATCAAGAATCAGAAAGAGTTAAATATGAGGTTCTAAGAGCTAAACAAGAAGCTGAAAAAAGAGCTGCAAAAGCTACTGGAGATGCAGAAGCAAATAGAATTGAAGCACAAGGTAGAGCTGATGCAGTTACTATTGAAGCTAAAGCTCAAGCTAAAGCAAATAGCCTAATCTCAAAATCTTTAACTTCAAATCTTCTACACCTAGAACAAATTAAAGTTCAAGGTAAATTTAATGAAGCACTTAGAGTAAATAAAGATGCTAAGATATTCTTAACACCTGGTGGATCTACTCCAAATATTTGGGTAGATACAAAAAATACTGCTAGAGATGCATCTATAAATAGATAATAATAAATAAAAAGAGTTTAACTCTTTTTATTTAGATATCTATAACTACTAAATGAAAAATATTCAATATATAATTATTTTTACTTTAACTTTAACATTGGGATTAGTATACTCAAAAATAATCAACTATGAAAATATAACAGATGAATTATTATCTGATAATATAATACAAATAAATAAAATAAAATCTTTAAAATCAAAAAATTCAACACTTCAGCAAACTATTATAAACTTAGAAATAACTATAAAAAACTTAGATAATAATTTATCACAAGAAAAAAATAATACAAAAATATTAAGAGAACAAATTATTTTATTGGCACCTATATCATATGATATAGATTCTAATGATACAAACAATACCAAACAACTATTAGAAAATAATATCACTCAACAATCAGATTTCATAGAAGAAAATGAAATTACTGGATTTAACTAAGATAATAAATATTAAGGAAAAATATGAAAATGATAGAACAAATTGACTTTGAAAAACAAGATGGCTTAGTACCTGTAATCACTCAAGATAGCACAACATTAGAAGTTCTAATGTTAGCATATATGAATAAAGAAGCTGTAGAACTAACACTTAAAACAAATTATGCACATTATTTTAGTAGAAGCAAACAAAGAATATGGAAAAAAGGTGAAAGCTCAAATCATACACAAGAGATAGTTTCTATATCTTTAGATTGTGATAATGATACAATTTTATTAAAAGTCAAACAAAAAGGTGTAGCTTGCCATACTGGTAGAAAAAGTTGTTTTTTCACAGATCTTAAAAGTGGTGATATTACAAGTGACATAGAGATCAATACAACTGAAGCATATGGGGTAGTTGATACATTATATCATACTATTCAAGAACGAAAAAATGATGATCCTAAAACATCATATACTGCAAAACTTCTTAAAGGAAAAGAGAACTCTATGCTTAAAAAGATTGTAGAGGAAGCAGGAGAATTTACATTTGCTGTTAAAGACAATGATACCAGTGAGATAATATATGAAGGTGCAGATCTATTGTACCACTGTTTAGTTGCCCTAGCTTCTAAAAATATTTCACCAGATAGAATCAAACAAGAGATAGCAAGAAGATTTGGATTAAGTGGAATAACTGAAAAAAATAGTAGAACAGAAGACTAAGCTATATTATGAAAATTGCTAAAAACATATCTGATTTAGTTGGAAATACTCCAATAATTCAACTAAATAATATCAACTCTTCTATCTATGCAAAATGTGAGTTTATGAATCCTACAAGTTCTGTAAAAGATCGAATTGGTATGAATATGATTGAGCAAGCTTTAAAAGATGAAACAATAGATAAAAATACTCATATCATAGAACCTACAAGTGGAAATACAGGTATTGCATTGGCTTCACAATGTGCATCTTTGGGGATAAAACTAACTCTTACGATGCCTGATTCAATGAGTATTGAAAGAAGAAAACTTATGGCTATATTTGGAGCTAATATAGTTTTAACTCCAGCAGCATTAGGAATGACAGGATCAATTAATAAAGCAAAAGAATTAAGCGATGCTGAAAATAATGCAATTGTACTAGATCAATTTTCAAATGAATATAACCCTTCAATCCATGAAACTACTACTGCAATAGAAATTTTGAATGATATGGATAATGATATAGATATTTTTATAGCTGCTGTTGGAACTGGTGGAACTATTAGTGGTACGGGCAAAATATTAAAAGAGAAGTTATCAAATATCAAAATAATAGCAGTAGAACCAACTAAAAGTGCAGTTTTAAGTGGAGGAAATGCCTCTGCTCATAAAATTCAAGGTATTGGAGCAGGATTTATTCCAGATACATTAAATAATACTATTTATGATTCTATTATAACAGTAGATGATAATGATGCCATTAATACATCAAGAGATTTAGCTAAAAAAGAGGGTCTATTAATTGGTATCTCATCTGGTGCTAATATATATGCAGCAAATTATATAGCTTCATTACCAGAGAATAAAGACAAAAGAATAGTTACAATACTTTGTGATACAGCAGAGCGATACTTAAGTACTGAACTATTTAACTAAGCAATAAATCTATCAACTAAAAATTAAACAAACATTCATTCGTTGGCGTTTACACTGTTTATTTTAGACTCTCTTTATTTAAATTTATCATCATAGTTACTTTACACAAACTCTATTCCTACCACTCTCTTTAGCTTCATAGAGTGCATCATCTGCTCTTTTT
>CAZLZQ010000034.1:0-16494 GCA_964564065.1 uncultured Arcobacteraceae bacterium
TCTATTATTACTTCCTAAAGTTCTTTCAAATCTACCATTAATGTATAAATATCCATCTTCACCTATTAAAAGAAGTTTTGCATTTTCTTTTTTAAACTCTACTTTATAACTTTGTATTTTTAGTTTTTTAACATTTATATTTCTGCTATATTCTTTTGGATAAAAATTTGTATTTGCTGTTGCATTTAATTCAATATTTTTATTTGCAACAACTTGATATCTTTGAATTGGTGCAAGTCCTATATATTTACCATCTAAATATATTTTAGTATCTGCTATATTTGAAGTTACATTTATAAATCCTATATTTTCATCTAAATCATCATTTGCATTAAGAATACTAAAAGAGATAAATATCAAAATAATAAATTTAATTAAAATCATATCAACAATCTTTTATATTAATGACTTAGCTTCTAAAATCAATTCATTTAGTTTTGATTCATAAAGTTTTGCTTTTTCTTCATCTGTTGACTCAAATCTAGTCACTAATACTGGAGTAGTATTTGATGCTCTCACCAATCCCCAACCATCTTCAAAAATAACACGAACACCATCAACATCTATGATATCTTTAATTGTTGGAAAATTTAAAGGAGGATTAGATAATAACTCTTTTAATTTATCAATTAATAAAAATTTTTCATCCTCTGTAGTTTCAAATTTAATCTCATCAGTACTATATGTTTTAGGTAATATACTAATCTCTTTATCTATATCCATACCATTATAAACTAACTCTAAAAGTCTAAATGTAGCATAAATTGCATCATCAAAACCAAAATATCTATCATTAAAGAAAATATGTCCCGATACTTCTGCTGCAAAATCGGCATTGGTTTCTTGTATCTTAACTTTTAAATTACTATGACCAGTTTTATACATAATAGCTTTACCACCATTATTATTAATCGTATCATACATAACTTGCGTACATTTAACCTCACCTATTACCGTTGGTTTATCCATAGTAGATGCAAAAAGTATTGCCATAATATCACCTTTTACATTATTCTTTTTTGTTAAAAAGGCAATTCTATCTGCATCACCATCATAAGCAAATCCATATTCAAAATCACCCTCTAAAGCTTTATATAAATCTAGAAGATTTTTCTCTTCACTAGGATCAGGATGATGATTTGGAAATGTTCCATCAGGTTCACAAAATAAACTATCATAACTTAGTTCTAATTTTTCTAAAATTTCTGTTAAAACAGTATCAGCAACTCCATTTCCACAATCACACATAAACTTTTGTTTCATACCTTTTAAATGTGAAAACTCTTTTACCATAAAATCAATATATAAACTTTTAACATCTATCGTAGTAAATACTTCATTTGTATCAATATCCATATCACTAGAGTTTATAATATCATCACCCATTATATATATATCATCTGCAAAAAATGGTTTATGGTCTATTGTCATTTTAAATCCATTATAATTACTTGGATTATGGCTACCTGTAATCATTATACTTGCATCAGGAGATATGTCATCAAATTTTTGAAATGTTGCAAAATAATTTACCCCCGTAGCAACCATTCCCATACCTAAAACTTTACATCCTGCTTTATTTAGTCCTGAAGTTAAATATCCAAAAAGTTCAGGAGAATGAGTTCTCGCATCATAACCTACAACAACTGTTGCAGCAGTTTTTGTTTGTCTTTGTACCTCAAGTCCAAAAAAATAACCTAATAATTTCACACTTTGTTCACTTAACTCTTGAGGTACTATTCCTCTAATATCATACTCTCTAAAAATTGATTTTTTTATCATTTATCATCTCTTTATATTTTTTATTATGTTACCTAAATTATGTTTAATATAGGGGTAAACATAGTTTCTATTTTAGATAAGATATAACTCCCGTAAAGCAATTTTTAGTAAATATAATGTATAATAATGATATATTATTAACAAAATGTTAATTTAAATTATTAAGGAAGATAAGTGACAAAATATATATTTGTAACAGGTGGGGTTTTAAGTAGTTTAGGTAAAGGTATCACAAGTGCTAGTATTGCTGCACTTCTAAAGCAAAGTGGATTTGATGTAAGTATGCTTAAAATTGATCCATACTTAAATGTTGACCCAGGAACAATGTCACCTTTAGAACATGGGGAAGTTTATGTAACTGCAGATGGTGCCGAAACAGATCTAGACCTTGGTAACTACGAAAGATTTATAGATAAGACTTTAGGAAAAATGAACAATTTTACTACAGGACAAGTATATAGTAGTGTAATAGCTAGAGAGCGTGAAGGTGGTTACCTTGGACAAACTATTCAAGTAATTCCACATATTGTAGATGAGATAAAAAATAGAATATATGCAGCAGGAAAAGGTCATGACTTTTTAATTGTAGAGCTAGGTGGAACTGTAGGAGATATTGAAGGGTTGCCTTTTATGGAAGCTGTTCGTGAAATAAGACATGAAAATCCAAAAACTACTACTATGAATATTCATGTTACTCTTATCCCTTATATAGCTGCGGCAGGTGAGCTTAAAACTAAACCAACTCAGCATAGTGTTCAAGAGTTAAGAAGAATTGGTATTATGCCACATATGTTAGTATGTAGAACTGAGAAAAAACTTCCTGATGATTTAAAAAGAAAGCTTGCTTATAGTTGTGATGTTGATGAAGATGCTGTTATTGAAGCTGGTGATGCTAAAACAATTTATCAAGTACCTATGAAATTTTTGAATGATGGTATTTTAAAATCTATTTCGAAACATTTTGAACTAGATACTCTTAATCCGGATATGGATGAGTGGGATAATCTTGTAAAACATATAGTAGCACCTAAAGATGAGATGACAGTTGCATTTGTAGGTAAATATTTAGAATTAAAAGAGGCTTACAAATCATTAACAGAAGCACTTATTCATAGTGGTGCACATCTAAATACAAAAGTAAATATTAATTGGTGTGATAGTGAAGATATTGAGAAAAAAAGTGCTAAAGAGATTATAGGTAATAGTGATTGTGTTTTAGTTGCTGGTGGATTTGGTAATCGTGGAGTTGAAGGTAAAATTGAAGCTATAAAGTATGCAAGAGAAAATAAACTACCATACTTAGGTATATGTTTAGGTATGCAGTTATCAATTATAGAATATCTTAGAAATGTATGTGGAATAAAAGATGCAAATAGTGTAGAATTTGATAAAGATACTAATGAACCTGCTATTTACCTAATTGAACAATTTTTAGATAATACAGGTGATACACAACTAAGAACTCATAAATCACCAATGGGAGGAACTATGAGACTTGGTTCTTATCCTTTTAAATCAAAAAAAGGTAGCCACCTTGAAGCTGCTTATGGAGATGGTATATCTAATGAAAGACATAGACATAGATATGAAGCAAATCCTGCTTATAAAGAGATACTAGAAAAGAATGGTATGAATATCACTGGTGAATCAAATGGCTTGATAGAGGTTGTAGAGATAGAGGATCATCCTTGGTTTGTAGGAGTTCAATTTCATCCAGAATTTACAAGTAGTTTACAAACTCCAAATCCTATCATTTTTGATTTTGTTAAAAATGGACTAAATAATAGATAAGAGGGTATCATTTGATTTATTTTTTAATTTATCTTTTTCTTGAGGTTATGATCTCATCTTCAATTGCGGCTAGTGTTGGAGGATTAACTATCTTTACAGAGATAGTTTTTTCAGCTATCATTGGTATTACTATACTTAAAAACTTTAAGTTTTCACTTATGGAAAATATAGCAAAAGCAAGATCAGGTCAAATGACGCAAGAGGAATTTATTCGTACAAATGTAGGTCGTGCTATAGGTGCAGTTTTACTTATAGTTCCTGGTTTTTTTACTGATATTTTAGGTATTCTTATGCTAATAGGATTATTACCTTTTCTTACAAGTAATCTTTTTAAATTTAAGATGCCAAATCAGGAAAACTATAAGACAAATGGTTATACAAGTAGTTTTGATCATACAAAATCAAATTTTAATAATACAACATATAAAGGGATAAAAAATGATGAAATCATTGACGTTGAAATCATTGACGATAATAAGCCTATTAAGTAGTAGCTTAGCAGCAAATCAAATAGATGATGATGTTCTAAAATACGAAAAACAAAGAATACACAGAGCAGTTAATAGAGCAAATGGTGAAGTAAATAGTATAAATATTGTTCTTAAAAAAGATTTAGAAACTGATGGTTGGTATGGATATGTTTTTAATATTGATGTTAGTATTCAAGATAAAAAGATAACTCAAAAAGATACACTTTTTGCAAAGGAAGGATTAATATCTCCAGAGCTTATAAATAGCAAAACAAAAAGAAGTTTTAAAGATTTAATGTATCCAACATTATCTAAAGATTATTTTTCTAAAAAACATTTAATAGCTGGTAATCCAAATGCAAAACATTCACTAGTAGTTTTTAGTGATCCTTTATGTCCAATATGTATTGATGAAGTTCCATTTATCATAAAAAATATTATGAAAAATCCAGATAACATAGCTTTATACTACTATCATATGCCTCTTAATATGCACCCAACAGCTAGAACTTTATCAAAAGCTGCAATGATTGCAAAAGAACAAGGTATAAAGAATATTGATTTAAAAGTATATGATACAAATTTTGGAAACTTTTATGATCCATATAAAGAAAAAGACAATCAAAAAGCATTGGACTTTTTTAATAAAACATTTAAAACTAAGATAACAATGAAACAAATAGATTCTAAAGAATTAAATGATAAATTGAAACATGATTTAGATATGTCAGAAAAAGCATTTGTAAATGGTACTCCAACTCTATTTTTTGATGGAGTTATAGATAAAAATAGATCGAAATATGAGGAATTTTTAAAATAATGAAAAAATTAATAATAGCAACAAGAGCAAGCGATCTAGCACTATGGCAAGCATATCATATAAAAGATAGAATTGAAAAATCATTTCCAGATATAAAAGTTGAATTAAATAAAATAGTAAGTAATGGTGATAAAGTATTAGATAAACCACTTGCTTTAATAGGTGGTAAAGGACATTTTACTAAAGAGTTAGAAGATGAGATGTTAGCAGGAAATGCTCACTTAGCAGTTCATAGTTTAAAAGATGTTCCTACATATATTCCAAAAGGTTTAGAGTTAGTAGCTATTACTAAACGACAAGATCAAAGTGATGTTTTTTTATCTCATAAATATAAAAGTTTAAAAGCATTACCAAAAGGTGCTGTTGTAGGAACTACAAGCTTAAGAAGAAGAATGCAACTACTTAAAAAAAGACCTGATTTAGTTATAAAAGACTTAAGAGGAAATGTAAATACAAGATTAAGAAAATTAAAAGAGGGTCAATATGATGCTATTATTTTAGCTTTTATTGGACTTGATAGATTAGATCTACTAAAAGATATCCCATTTACAAAGAAACTTAAATTAGATATGATGATACCACCTATGGGGCAAGCTGCTCTTGGTATCGAAATAATTAGTTCGAATGATAAAGTAAGAGAGATAGCAAATAGTTTAAATGATGAAGAAACATTTATTTGTACAAAAGCAGAGAGAGATTTTATTAGTAAAATTGGAGCCGGATGTTCTGCTCCTGTTGCTTGTAATGCAACTATAGATGAAGATGTATTAAATTTAGAAGTAAAGATTGGTTATCCTGATGGTACAAATATAATGCATAAAACAGCAACTGCATTACTTTCAAATTGTGAATTTTTAGGTGAACAACTTGCAAATGATTTTATTGCTGATGGTGCAATGGAGATTTTAAAAAATGCAGAATCAATTGCTTTTAAAGATGAGATGCCTCAAAGACTATAATTATATAAAATAATTTAAATTAAGATTTTGATGATTTAAAAATCATCAAAATCTATACTTCCTTTAGAATAATTCACAACATTACCCTCAAAAAAGTTTGTTCTTTGGTCATTGAATGAGCTATATCCATCAACCCATGGTATAGGATGTTTTACACCATATTCAGGTTCATATCCTATCGCTTCAAGTCTTCTATCTGCTAGATATTCAATATATTGTCTAATAATATCTTTAGTAAATCCTAAGATTTGACCTTGTGTAATATAATCACCCCATCCAGCTTCTAGATCAACAGCTTTTCTAAACATAGTTCTTACTTCTTCTTCTAAAGCATCTGTAAAAAGTTCTGGACGCTCTTTTTTTGTAGAGTTGATCAAGTTTTGGAAAAGTAAAAGATGTGTAACCTCATCTCTTTGTATAAATTTAATCATTTGAGAAGAACCTAACATTTTACCTGATTTTCCCAAAGCATACATAGCTGCAAAACCAGCATAAAAATATATACCCTCTAATATCTGATTTGCAAACATTGCTAAAACAATTTTATGATCCGTAATATCACCTGATAAATCTTTATATGTTCCTGCAATAAAATTATTCTTTTCCTGTAATTTTGCATCTGTTTTCCACATATCATATATCTCATCTGTATTATCTGATATTGACTCTACCATAACTGCATATGATTTACTATGATTTGCCTCTTCATATGATTGTCTTGAAAGAATAGCATTTATCTCTGGTGCTGTAATATACGGATTAATATTATCCATAAGATTATTTGTTTGTAATGAATCCATAAAAATAAGTTGACTTAAAACTAAATCATACATTCTTTTTTCTGGTACAGTAAGGTACTTATAATCTTTGGCATCTTGAGTCATCTGTACCTCTTTAGGAAACCATGTATTTCCCTCCATTGTATCCCAAAGTTTAACTGCCCAATCATACTTACATCTTGTAAAATTAATCATACCATCGGCATCACCACCAAATGTTCTTCTATCATTTAATGATTCTACTGAATCGGGATTGTATATTTTTTTTCTATCCATTTATATCTCCTATTGACATCCAACACACTCCATACTTCTATCTGCTACATCTGAAACTGCCTCTGGTGATTGACTTCTTAAATAATATGTTGATTTTAGACCAAGTTTCCATGCTGTAGTATAAATTTGATGTAAATATTTACCACTTGCTTTATCTAAACTCATAAATATATTTGTACTTTGACCTTGATCTATCCATTTTTGTCTAATTGATGCTGCTTTTATAATATCAAGTTGATCAACCTCGTAAGCTGGTGTATAATAATTCCAAGTATCAGGACTAAGATTTGGAACTACTACTGGGATCTGTCCACTTAAGTTCTCTTCAAACCATTTTCTTTTATACACAGGCTCAATTGCTTGTGTAGTACCTACTAAAATAGATATTGAGCTAGTTGGTGCAATAGCCATTAGGTAACCATTTCTCATACCATTAGATTTTACTTTTACTCTTAACTCTTCCCAGTCATAACCTGTATCGAATAGATCTTTTTGAATAAGGGCATTAACTGCTGGTGTTGCATGATCCATTGGCATAATACCTTTACTCCATTTTGAACCTTCAAACGTAGGATATACTCCCTTTTCTAATGCTAAATCTGCCGAAGAACTAATAGCATTGTAACTTACTGATTCCATAACTTCATCAATTTTTTTAAGATGATCTTCTGATCCCCATACAATACCAGCTTCTGCTATCATTTGAGATTCACCCATTACTCCAAGGCCTATTGCTCTACTTTTTAAATTTGTTGCTTTAACTTTTCGTAATGGATAAAAGTTAAGATCAATAACATTATCAAGCATTCTAATAGCAGTAGGAACTACCCTTTGGATATCCTCTTTTGTATTTATTTTACTAAGATTTACAGATGCAAGATTACAAACAGCTGTATCTCCATCTATTTTTTCTTTTTCTACTATAAATATTTTTTTACCATTCAAACTATCCAAAGCCGTAATTTTATTTGCAAATTTTTCAATTCCATTATCTACTAAAACTCTTTCGTTCTCTTCAAATGTTAATATCTCTCCATCTTCTAATTCGATTTTTATTAAATAATGGTTTGGATTTGTATTTTGAAATATCTCTGTACAAAGATTTGAACTTCTTATAAATCCTGTGTGATCATTTGGATTTGCTTTATTTGCATTATCTTTAAAACATAAAAATGGTGAACCAGATTCAAAATATGAAGTAAGAACTTTTTTCCATAAATCTTTAGCTTTCATCTGCTCTTTTGTAATAGATGGATCATTTTCATACTCTACATATCTTTTTTCAAATTCAGCACCTGTAAGTGTTGCTAAATCTTTTACTTCATAAGGATCAAAAAGTGTCCAATGTGAATCCTCTAAAATTCTATTCATAAAAATATCATTTATCCACAATGCAGGGAAAAGATCATGTGCTCTTCTTCTCTCCTCTCCACTATTTTTCTTTAGATCTATAAAATCTACAATATCCATATGCCAAGGTTCTAAATAAACTGCAATTGCACCTTTTCTTGTACCTAGTTGATCAACTGCAAGAGCTATATCATTTGTAATTTTTAAAAATGGTACAGTTCCACCTGCTGCTCTTTTATGACCATCAATAACTCCACCTAAAGAACGAATTGAGTTCCAATCCCATCCAATACCACCACCAAATTTGGATAATAATGCCATCTCTTTATATCCATCAAAAATACCTTCTATATTATCAGGAGATGAACCAATATAACATGATGAAAGTTGATGTCGATTTGTTCTTGCATTTGATAAAGTAGGAGTAGCAACCATAACTTCAAATTTTGATAAAACATCATAAAACTCTTTTGCTTTTGATTGTTTATCATTCTCATTTTGAGCTAAAAACATAGCAATACCCATAAACATTTGCTGAGGAAGTTCTATAGGCTCTTTATCATTATTTTTTAATAAATATCTATCATAGATAGTTTTCATACCTAAATAGTTAAATAAATAATCTCTAGACGGTTCAAGATAATCATTTAAATCATCTAAATCATAACCAGCTTCAAGAGCTGGTATAATTCTTTGAGCATCTTGACCATATTTAATATAATCTCTAAGATGACAATAAGCATTCCCTTTTATACCATGTGTAGCTTTACCAACTCTATGATATAAATCAAAAAGAAATAATCTAGCAGCAACAAATGTCCAATTTGGTACATCAATATCTATTTTCTCTACTGCTGTTTTCACTAGAGCATCTTGAATATCAGATGAACTCATACCATCTATAAATTTAATTTGAGCATCAATCTCTAATTCACTTTGACTAACTCCACTTAAATCTTTTGTTGCTGATATTGTATGTTTTTGTATTTTAGAGATATCTAAAACCTCTTGACGACCATTTCTTTTTTGTATCATTATTGCCATTTAAAACTCCGTGGGTAACTAATATAAAATTATAAAATCTACTTACATTTAAATAAGCATATTTTATAATTTCTTTTTGTTTTTTAAAGATGTATTTTATCCAAATATATATTAAAAAAACGATCTACTTATAACTAATTTTATTTAAACATTTTCATATCAGTTTTTGGATAAAATTGGAGCATTATATAAAATTAAAAGGACATTGCATGGCTTTAAAAGTTGCTATTAATGGTTTAGGAAGAATTGGAAGATGTGTTGCAAGAATATGTGCCGACCGTGATGATGTGGAGTTAGTAGCATGTAATGCAAGTGGTGCTGAAGATATGATTCAGTATGGTCTTAGATATGATTCTGTTCATGGGAATAGAAAGGATATTGAAGTAAAAGATGGTTTTATACACATAGGAAATGATAAAGCTAAACTTTTTGCAGAACGTGATCCTGCTAAACTTGACTTTGCTAGTTTAGGAGTAGATGTGGTTTTAGAATGTACTGGTGCATTTTTAACTCAAGAATCTGTTCAACCATATATTGATAATGGTATAAAAAAAGTAGTTCTATCTGCTCCTGCAAAAGATGATACTGCTACTTTTGTTATGGGTGCAAATGAGCATACTTACAATGGTGAAAAAATAGTTTCTAATGCATCTTGTACTACAAACGGATTAGCTCCAGTTGCTAAAGTACTTGATGATGCTTTTGGAATAGAAAATGGGCTTATGACAACTATTCACTCATATACAGGAAGTCAACTTATTCTTGATGGTAAACACAAAAAAGATCCAAGAAAAGCTAGAGCAGGTGCAATCAATCTTATACCTACGACTACAGGTGCGGCAAAAGCTATAGCTAAAGTTTTACCTAATCTTGCAGGTAAAATAAATGGTCAAGCTATCAGAATACCTACTCCAAATGTTTCAATGGTAGATTTAACAGTAACTTTAAATAAAGATGTAACAGTAGAGTCAGTAAATCAAGCCTTTAAAGAGGCTTCACTTGGATCAATGCAAGGTATTTTAGAAATTGATGAAGAGAAAAGAGTAAGCTCTGATTTTAATGGTGAAGAGACAAGTACAATTGTACCAATGGATACTACTCAAGTTGTAGGAGATAGAATGGTTAAAGTTCTAGCTTGGTATGACAATGAGTGGGGTTACTCTTGTAGACTAGTTGATATGGCAGTTCATATTTCAAAATAATATAATCATAGTTCAACAATATTATAACTTTGTGTAAAATTAAAAGTTATTTAAAAAGGATTAACAGATGAAAAGTTTTTTTTTATTACTATTCATAACAACGCTTGGTTTTTCACAAAATATATTGTTATTGAACTCATATCATCCAGGTTTTACCTGGACAGACCAACAATCTAAATCGATAAGAGAACAACTTAAAAGAAGTGGTATCGATCACAAAGTCTACATTGAATTTTTAGATACTAAACGATTCAGACCAAATAAAATAAATGATAAAAATTCACTAAACTACTACTCTACAAAATATAAAAATATTATTTTTGATCTTATTATAACCACAGATGATAATGCCCTTAATTTTGTGAGAAAACATAAAAAAACTGCTATCTTTTCAAAAGCAAAAGTATTTTTTTGTGGAGTAAATAACCTAAGTCTAAAAGATACTTTAGATATTAATACATACGCAGGAGTTTTTGAAAAAAAAGACCCTATATCAAATTTAGAACTAGCTAAAAGTGCTGTTAAAAATCTAAAAACTATCTACTTAATTTTTGATGATACTATTACTGCTAATAAAATTATAAAAGAGTATAAATATGCTTTTAAAAATATAAAAAATATAAATTTTGTATATCTTAATAATTCAGATATTGATACTGTCACAAATAGTTTAAAAAATTATGATAACAACTCTGTAATGTTTGCCTTGGTATTTTCCGGATTTCAAAAGAATAAAATCTTTTTATCTTATAAAAATGTTTTTAATGAGCTAATAAAAACATATAAAAATCCTATTATTGTACATACAAGTTCATTTATAAATTTACCAAATGTTATAGGGGGAAATTGTGTAAGTGGATCACTTCAAGGATTAATAGCTTCTAAGAAAGCTCTTGAATATATAAATGGCACTCCTATGAATAAAATTGGTTTTATTAATAAAAGTCCAAATCAATTTTATTTTAATATGAAAAATATTTTGAAATTTAATCTAAATATTGATGATTTAGATAAAAATCCAGATAAAAGTATCATTATAAATAAACCATCCTCGTTTTATAGTTTATACAAATTAGAAATAAATATATTTTTATTACTACTAATTATCGTAATAGTATTTTTAATAATTGTTATGAAAAAAAATGTAGAGATAAAACAATCTGCTAGAAAAATCAATAAATTAAATGCAAATTTAACTATTGAGATTAAAAAGGCACTTGAGGAAAATACAAAACAACTAGAGATATTACAGTATCAAAATAAGATGGCTAGTATGGGTGAGATGATAGGTGCAATTGCTCATCAATGGAGACAGCCATTAACTGCTATTAGTACAAGTATACAAAATCTAAAATATGATTTTAAAGATGGTCACCTTTTAGATGAAACCTTTATCAAAGAATATATAGCTAAAAATAAAAAGACTATAAAATTTATGTCAAAAACAATTGATGATTTTAGAAGTTTTTTTAGAGTTGATAAAGAGAAAGTGGACTTTAACATAAAAGAAACTACCCAATCTGTTGTAGATATGCAATTAGCACAGTTAAAATATCATAATATATTATTAACTATAGATGGTGATGAATTTATTTACAGTGGTTTCCAAAGTGAATATCAACAAGTAATTTTAAATATAATAAACAATGCTAAAGATGCATTAATAGAAAATAATATTGAAAATCCAATTATAGATATCAAATTAGAAAAAAATATTATAACAATTCAAGATAATGCTGGTGGAATTCCTAATGATATAATAAATAGAATATTTGAACCCTACTTTACAACAAAAGAACAAGGCAAAGGTACAGGTATGGGACTATATATGTCAAAGATGATTATTGATGGAAACATGGGTGGAGAACTTACTGTGATAAATAATAATATAGGTGCAAAATTTACTATAGATTTTAATAAAATTGATGAACAAAGAGATCTAAATGAATAAAAATATTATTATTTTATATGTAGAAGATGATGAATATATAAGAGAAAATACTAAAAGACCACTTAGTTATCTTTGTGATAAATTAATCATAGCAAAAGATGGTAAAGAGGGATTAGAACTATATAATAAATATAATCCAGACTTAGTAGTAGCTGATATAAAAATGCCACATATGACAGGTATAGAGATGTGTAGAGCTATAAAGGAAGTTAATCCAAATCAACATTTTATCTTTACCACTGCTCATAATGAAGATAGTTATTTTATAGAAGCTATCGAGATGCAAGTTGATGGATATATCTTAAAACCAATTGATTATGATCTACTAGAAAATAAAATTGAAAACATACTTGAACAAATAAATTTAAAAGCTGAAAATATTCTTCAAAAAGAGAAAATAATTCAACAAAATATTGATATATTAGAACAATCAAAAAATGTACAAATGGGTGAACTTATATCAAATATTGCACACCAATGGAGACAACCATTAAATGCTATAACAACTGCATTAAGTGCTATACAAATTAAAAAGAACTTAAATGATATTACAGAAGAAGAGGAAACTGAATTATTAAATATGATAGATGAAAATAGCCATTTTTTATCTGAAACTATTGATATATTTAGAAATTATATTATTGAGAAAAAAGAGAAGAAAAATATAATTTTACAAGATAGAATAAATACTACATTATCAATATTAGAAAGCTCTTTAAACAACCATAATATTAAATTTATAAAAGATTTTGAAGGATCAGAACCAATTAATATAGATATAATTATTGGAGAATTGGATCAAGTAATTATAAATATTATTAATAATTCAAAAGATAATTTTATAAAAAACTGTATTAATAATGGATATATTAAATTAAGTTTGTTAAATATAAATAATAAAGTTATAATATCAATTGAGGATAATGCAGGAGGAATACCTGTAAATATTTTACCTAAAATATTTGATCCATACTTTACTACAAAACATAAATCTCAAGGCACAGGATTAGGATTGTATATTTCAAAAAATATAATTGAGAAATCATTTTTTGGAAAATTAAGTGCTAAAACAGTAGGTAATAAAACCATTATTGATATAGAATTACCTTTAAATATAAAGAGTTAAATAATTAAGATATATTATTGTAAAATCTCTACAAATACAATAAGGAATAAAATGAATCTTCAAGAGATAAACAATATAAATATTGCAAATAAAAAAGTTTTTATTAGATGTGATTTTAATGTACCAGTAGATGAATATCAAAATATTACAGATGATAGAAGAATAAAATCTGCTCTTAATACTATTAGATACTGTATTGACAACGATTGTGCAGTGATCATCGCTTCTCATTTTGGAAGACCTAAAAATGGGTTTGAAGATAAATTTTCTTTAAAACCTATTGCAAAAAGATTACATACACTTTTAAAACAAGAGATTAAATTAGCACCAAATGTTATTTGTAATGATACTATTAAAATGGCAAATAATTTAAAAAATGGTGAAATTATGCTTTTAGAAAATATGAGATTTGAAGCTGGTGAAACTAAAAACGATCCCGATTTATCTAAAACTTTAGCATCATTAGCTGATATTTTTATAAACGATGCTTTTGGAGTATCACATAGAGCTCATGCATCAGTAGAAGGTATTGCTCAACATTTTGATATTGAAAATAAAGCTGCAGGTTTTTTACTTGCAAAAGAGATAAAATTTTTCTACCATATTATTGAGGAACCAAAAAGACCATTTGTATCAATTGTTGGTGGATCTAAAGTATCAGGTAAACTTGAAGCATTATATAACCTTGTACCAAAAGTAGATAAAATTATTATTGGTGGGGGAATGGCATTTACATTTCTTAAAGCATTAGGACATGAAGTTGGTAACTCGTTAGTTGAAGATGAACTTATTCCAGAAGCATTAAAAATAATGAAAGAAGCAAAAACACTTGGAGTTAAATTTTATTTGCCAGTAGATGTTATTGCTGCAGAAGAGTTCAATAGTGAATCATTTGCAAAAGCTGTTACAATCCAAGAGATACCAAAAGGTTGGATGGGTCTTGATGTAGGTCCTGCCTCTTCACTTTTATTTGCTCAAGCACTTGAGGATGCACATACAATTCTTTGGAATGGACCTATGGGTGTTTATGAGATGGATAAATTTGCAAAAGGTAGTACAAAACTTTCTCATGCAGTAGCAAATTCATATGCAACAACAGTTGTAGGTGGTGGAGATACTGCTGATTTAGTAAGAAGAACTGGTGATGAAGACGAGATGACATTTATTTCTACAGGTGGTGGTGCATCTTTAGAATTAATTGAGGGTAAAATATTACCAGGTGTAAAAGCACTAATTATAAAATAATTGAAAAAAGTATTATTAAATGGTGTTGGTAGAATTGGTAAAGCAATTCTACGAATATCTCTTAAATCTAAATCATTTCAAGTTGTTGCAATAAATGAACTCAATTCAAATATTGATAATATTGCATACTCTATAAACTATGACTCTACATATGGAAGATTAGAAGATAAATTTATATCTAAAAATAAATTTATACAAAATCAATACTTTAAAATAAAAATTTTAAATAAAAAATCACTCTTCGATATAGATTTAAAAAAATTAGATATTGATTTTATTATTGATGCAAGTGGTTCAAAAGTTGATATGGTAAAATTAAAAAAATTAGATGTAAAAGCTATATTTTTAACACACCCAAATGAAAAAGCAGATATAAATGTAATTTTAGGGGTAAATGAAACAAAACTATCTCTAAAAAAACATAAAGTTATATCTACGAGTTCTTGTAATGCCACTGCACTATTACCTATTTTAAAACTTATAGATGATAACTATACTATAGACTATGGAGATATAGTAACGATACATCCACTTTTAAATCACCAAAAAGTTTTAGATAGCGCCTGTATAGGTAGTCACAATAGAGATATTGATTGTAACTTTGAGTTTGGAAGAGGTGCAACTCAAAATATTATTCCAAGTAAAACTACAACTATAGAAGCCTGCTCATTTATTATGCCAACTATAAATTCTTCTATAATATCTTCAAGCTCACTAAGAGTTCCTACTGATACTGTAGGAGCTATAAATATAACAATGATTGTAAAAAAAGAGTGTAAAAAAAGTGACTTATTTAAAATTCTTAAAAAATATGAAAAAGATCAAAAATTTGATATTTTGATGAATAATAAAGAAGCTTTAGTTTCAAGTGATTTTAAAGCTCAAACTTTTACATCTATACTTGATCATAGGTTTACTGATATTAAAAAAAATAAAATGATCAAGCTTGTACTTTGGTATGACAATGAATGGGGTTATGCGTCTAAAGTTGTAGATATCATCTCAACCATTAAATAAACTCTTATATAAAATTAAACATAAAATTTATATTATAAATCAATAAATTATATTTTATATAAGTTTATGGTAAACTATAGCCTTTAATAGTAAAAATAGATAAAAAAAGGACTCTAGTGAAAATAATTGCAAGTAATTTTAAAACAAATCATACAAGAAAAAGTACAAAAATTTTTGTAGAAGATATAAATAACTTTTTAGAAGAAGAAAATATCAAAAATGAAATTTTTATATTCCCAACATCAACTGCTCTTGATAATTTTAATTTAACTGACAATTTAACTATAGGAGTTCAAAATGGATATTATGTACAGAATGGTTCATTTACTGGTGAAATTGGCACTGAACAATTAGATGAATTTAATATCAAAACAATTTTAATAGGTCATAGTGAAAGAAGACATAAGCTAGGAGAATCTCAAAAAGAGATAGCTCTTAAATATAATTATTTCAAATCATTAGGATATAAAATAATATATTGTATTGGTGAACCATTAGAAGTTAAAGAGCAAGGATTAACTGAAACACTAGGTTATATTTGGGAACAATTTGATGGTATAGATTTAAATTATGATAATCTAATTATTGCATATGAACCAGTATGGGCAATAGGTACTGGAGTTGTTGCATCAATAGAAGATATTACAACTATTCATAAAAAAATAAAAAAGAAAATAGATAA
>CAZLZQ010000035.1:0-7448 GCA_964564065.1 uncultured Arcobacteraceae bacterium
AAAGTAACAATTTATAGAATATAATTTTTTGTATGGTGTTTCTTTTATTTAATGGAGATGATGACTAGTTAAAACTATTTCCCGTTATACTTAGTAACTCCATCATAATCTTTAATAAGTTTATATGTAGCGTGAAGTGTAGCTACGGTCATAGTAGAACTACCAAATCTACCCTCCATAATAACAGCCGGAATATCAAAATGTTCACAAAATCTTTTTCCATAATCTTTTGATTCTACTACATTTACAAATCCAACAGGAAAAAGTATAAAAGCTACATTTTTAAGATCAACACCCTCATCAAGTAGTGTATTTATAGCAGCATATATAAATGTAGGAGCATTTCCACAACATAAAATCATAGGTTCATCTTTATGTTTTTTGATAGCTTCAACTACTGCAGCATAACTTCTCGTAGTTTTATTTTTTTCTGCCATCTCATAAGTAAACTTTTCGTTTATATAACATATAACTTCGTTTTCATATGTATCAAGATAAAATTGGCTCAATCCTACTTTTATCATATTTACATCTACTATTATATTAGCTTTATTTTTAAGTAATGTTTGAATTCTAGGTATTGCATCTTTTGTAAAACAAATATTATTTAAAACTTGTTCAAAACATGTAGAAGTATGAATAAGTCTACTTATCACCTCTATCTCATTTTTATCAAATTTAGAAGATTGTGGGTACTCTTTGAGCTCCTCTTCTATCATCTCAAATGATCTTACAGATATATCTGCTCCAATATTTATAGGTGGTTGTTCTTGTATAAAATTCATATTTAATCTCTCTTAAAAAAATCTATAAAAAGTGTCATATATTTTTTTGTTTTTGGTATTTTATTTGGTGTTATATTTTGATCTTGAAAGTTCATATTTTCAAATGTATAACACTCTCCATTAGTTTTAATAGTTGATGTATCCATCCCTATTTTTGGTCGCATAAAAACAGTAGTATTGGGTACCTCTTTATCTAACAGTGGAACAATACTAAAACTACTATCTCCTATACAAAGTGGTTTTTTTATCATTGCTGATGCATTTGAAAAAGATGTTATACCTTCACATACTTTACAATTATTATATATATCATTATTTTGAACTTCAATAATATCAAGAAGATAGTAAACAGTACTATAAACAGCCGCATCTCCTAAAGTTACAAATGAAACATTTTGATTAGAATTGAAACATTCCATGATAATATCTACTTGATATTGCCAATCCTCTTTTTTAAAGTGCATTGGAGTATAAACAGGTATAATCTTTTTATCAAAATTATGTTCATTCATCAACTCTTTTACTATTTTAAAAGTGAGTGATTTTTCAAAACTATTATCTTTACTTTTTGTAGGTACACATATCACATCACTATTTTTTAAAGCTTTAAGAGCTTTAATAGTAATAAGTTCAATATCACCAGCCCCCAAAGATACCATATATAGTTTTTTATTTAAATTGTTTTTATCCAAGTTTTGTAATCTCTTCTTTTATATTGTTTATAATAATTTCAACAGAGTTATCTAACTCAATAAGATTAAATCTATCGCCAATAGTCAATGATTTTGCAATAGATGAATTGAAATCTGTACTTAAATCATCTTTTATCTCAACCATATCTTTTATGTAGTGATTTCCACTTACAAGAAGCATAGGGATGATTTGGATATTTTTTATTCCATCATTTTTCATTTGTGCTATTAACTTATCTTTTACAGCATAAAAAGGGAAGGCACCCTCTAAACTACAAGTATAGTTATCATTACCTATAAACTCTAAGAAATCTGCACTATATCTTATAGATTCAATTCCTCCTAATTCTAAAGCTGGTGTACCATGTATAACATATAAGTTTGCCGTCTCTTTTTGAGTAACTGCTTCATCAAGTGATTTCAAAAAAAGAGTTGTATCTTTACTTTTAGTTAGTATCGCATTTGAATATCTGATATTTGATAAACTAAAGTTGTTAAAGCCATCAACAGTTTTCTTTAAAACTTCATGCTCGTCAGTTGGAAAAAGATTTACAGAGCTTACGATAATATTTTTGTACCCTAACATATCAGTATCAGCTAATATTTGTGGTAAGTTTTTATAATCCATATCTCTTTTATGTAGATCTTTTAAAACCATTCTTGAGCTAAATGATAAAAAAACATCAACCTCTGGAAATGTATCTTCTACTGTTTTTTTTAAATCTAAGTATTTATCTTGTTCTATTACTGAACCAAAACAAGATAGTATGATAGCTTTATCTTTTTTATAGTGTCTATATCTTTTCATTTTTATCCCTATTTAAAAAATTAAAAAAAGGTAAGGTTATTTACCTTACCTTTTTTAATATGTTTTTATTATACTGCTTGACAGTTATGTAGTTTTTTATCAAAAAAGATATTACAGTTATTTGATGTAAAAGCTTTTACACCTGCTAAAACAGCTAAATCTACAATAGGCTCAAGTAATACTACAGACATATAAGCTGATCCAAAACTAAATACACCACTTAAAGTTTCTGCTTCAAATCCTTGACCATAAAATGCCCAAAAAGCAACCCAAGATACAATAGCACCTTCCCAAACAATTGACATCTTTAGCATTTGAGAATAACTGATATCTTTATACGCTGTACCTGCTGGAATGATTTTCTTAACAGCAATATTAAGAATAAGCATACTTGCTAAAAGTGTAGTTACATTTATACCATATTGTGGTAGATCAAATTGTGCGAAAAACATACCTTGAATTAATAAACCAAGTGCCAATCCAATAGCAGCTGGAGCGATTCCAAATACTAAAAATATAGTTGTACCAAGTATTAAGTGAACTTCACTTACTCCAACTGGATAATGAGGTAGTACCTCAAAACAACAAAATACAACTATTGTAGCAATGATACTTTTTAATACTAGTGATACTACACCATTTTCTTTCATGTTATCTAACGCTAATTTAGCTGTTACACCTAGAACACCTGCTGCTGTTCCATAACTTAATAACATCTTTGCTCCGTTTACTACTCCTGCTTCTATATGCATCTTTTTTCCTTTTTTTATTTATAATTATTTTTTGATAAGTTTAAATCTAATTACTAGGTGGCGCTTGACTTGGTTGTATAAATTCAAAAGATTTTTTATGGTACTGAAAGTTACTATCATCTTTGGATAGTTTATCAAGCGTTGAATACATAGCTATAATTGCTAATGAGAAGTATCGTTTTCCATAACCTTTTAAGTGTTTCATATTTCAATTATATCTAATATAGAGTTTATTTCAACTTTACTAATTTTATTCTTGCCATTTTTATATATATTTTCTTCAAGATCTTTCATTACCTTTACTAATAATATATGGTTTGAATATGGTAACAATATCTTGTAAAGTTGCTTATCATTTTTTGCTTTTTTTATTTTTATGCTTATTGGTAAAATAACTTTATTAGACCTACTTCTTAGATAGTTGAAAATATAAAGAGTACTAATACCAAATATAAATCCGATTATACTATAAATATATATCAGATATTTATTCTCTGATTTTATTTGTGGAAGAGTATTTGTTACTTTTATTTTGATTTTTTTTGTTTGAATTATCTCTATCATTTTTGTATCGGTATTAAAATATTTAAAATTTATAGATGGTATTATAAAATCTTTATCTGCAATAATAGAAAACTTTTGAATAAAAGCACCCTGATATTTACCATCTTTAAAGTTTGCTTTTAATATGGGTTTTGTAGTAAATACAAGTTGCTTTTTTGTTTTAATTTTAAAAGGTTTTATATCATCAAAGTTCCCATTTCCTTTTAAAGTTATAGTTAAATTTATAGGTTGATTTTGTTTTATAGTTTTATTATCCACCGATGCTTGGATAGTATAGTTTCCTAATATTTTTAACTCTTTTGGTAAACCTGATACCTCTACAACTTTTTCTTTTGAATAATTATCACTCCAAATTATAAGATTTGTTTTATTTTCCCTTATGGCTGTTTTTAAAAGTTGTGGTAGTATAGTAAGATTTCCCTCAATTTGAGGAAATAATAAAAAAGTATAATACACATATGTAAAATCACCTTTTTTTATAGGATCAGATTCATCAAGCTCTTTTATCCAAAAGTTTGGTGCTATAAATTCATCAAAATCAATATTTATAATTGGTGATTTATTATCATAACTTAATATTAAAGTTGCTTTTACGGGTTCTCCTACATATACTTTATCTTTTGATAAATCTAATCTAAATGAAGAATTGGCATTTAAAATAACTGAAAAAATAGTTATAAAGAAAAGTTTACCAAGGATATGTTGCATTTTTTGTTCCTTTATTTTCAAGTGGAATTAATAGAGTATTTATAGTTTTATTTGATAAAGATTTGTTCCATTTATTCTCTTCAAGTCTTGATAACTGATGTTTGATATTTTTATTATCTTTTGTACCATTTATATCAATTTTCTTTACAAATTCAATATTTTTATTAATCTGTTTTGACTTAATCATAGAGATATTGTTTGATTTTATAATAATATCTTTTATTATCCCACTTGTCAATTTTTCTTTTTTATCTCCATCTTTAAACATATCAATTTGTCGATTTCCATCTCTAGCTTTTATATTCGCCTTAATTCTTGCAAGTTTTATTTTCTCTTTTTTTAATATAGCAATTTTTTCTTGAATATCTAAAGCTAATATAAGATTATATTTAGTGTCCTTATCACTTTTAAATTTCAAAGCACTTTTATAAAATACTATAGCTAAATCTATCTTATTTAATTGAATATAACAGTTTGCTATATTATGAAGTTTTTTATAGTTTAGATTTGTACTATTTATTTTTTTATATGATGTTATAGCTTTTTGATATAGTTTTTGTTTATATAAAATATTCCCAATATTATAGTATATTTTATCAGTTTTATCTTCTATTTTTTTATAATATTTTAAAGATTTATTATAGTTGTTATTTTTATATTCTACTTGAGCATTGTATAAATTGTATTGATCAAAAATATTTCCAAATAAAAATATATTTGTTATTGTCAAGAGTAAAATTATTTTCATAATTTTTTACCTCTAAATTGTATGGTTGATAATAAAAAGAAAATAAAAGCGAAGAATAAAGGTATAATAAATAGTTCTGTATTATTTCTTATTTTATTTTCTGAGAGTTTTTTACTATTAAACTCTTCTTTTATTTTTTCTGCAAATATTTTAATATCATTGTTGTTTAGTGAATATTTTATATATATACCATTAGTATCAGTTGCTAATGATTTAATATTTTCATTTAACTTAGTGATAACAATATTTCCATCTTTATCTTTTAAAATATCTTTTTTATTATAAAGTACTCCACCTTTTTTTGAACCTATGTTGTATATAAATATTGTTATATTATGCTCTTTTGCATATCTTATCTCTTTAGAAAAATCATTTTTTTCTGTACCATCTGTAAATATAATCAATGCTTTTTTATCATCTGAATTAAGGAGTTTATTTGATGTTTTTATCACATCTAAGATATTTGAACCTTTTTTATCTATGTTATTAAGATTTAATTTTTTAACTAAAAATTTTAATGCATTATAGTCATTAGTAATAGGTGCTATGATATATGATTGATTTGAAAATCCAACGATACCTATCTTTTCATTTTGAAGATTATCTAAAAGTGTATTAAATTTATTTTGAGCAAACTGTAATCTTGAAGGATATATATCTTTACATTGCATAGATTTAGATATATCAAATGCAACCATAACTTTTAAATTATTTTGTGATGTTTTTATAACTTTACCTTGAACAGAAGGTCTATAAAGTGAAATTAATATAAAAATAAAGCTAATTATTAGATAAATAAAACTTTTATTTATATTTTTATTTTTTTTAAAACTAACAATAATTAAAATAATTAAAAAAATACAAGCTATAAAAAGAGGATATTGGAATAGATATTTTTTATGAATATATTTTATAGTTTTTATTTTACTTTTTTCAAGATTATCTATCTCTTTATAAATATTTTCTAATTTACTTGGATCAGATGTTTCAAAAAACTTTCCACCAGTTTTTAATGATATTTTATTTAAGATATTTTTATTATAATCATTTTTATTCCCAATCCCAATAGTATAAACTTTTATACCATATTTTTTAACTTTAGCAATTGCAATTTCTAAAGGTATACTTTTAATAGTATTTAGGCCATCAGTTAAAAGAATTATTATTTTATTTTTAGTTTTACTTTTTACAAATAGATCAGAACTTAAGTATAATGCTTCATACAATGCTGTATCTCTAGTACCTGCTACACCTATTTTTATATACTTTAACAAAGATAATAAACTTTGTTTATCATAAGTTAAGGGGACAGCAGTATAAGCAAAATCAGCAAAAACAGTTAAAGCTAATCTATCAGTTTTTCTTTTATTTATAAAATTAGTTAAAATCTTTTTTGTGATATCAAATCTATTATCTTCATACATACTACCACTAGAATCTAAAACTAAAGATATCTCATAACCTTTTGAATTATTTAGTTCAAGTTCTTTTTTTATAATAGGTGAAGATAAAGATAAAACTATAAAAAAAAGTATAATATATTTTAATATTTTACTAGAAATAGTATTTTTAGATGTTGCTATTTTAAGAAGTTTTAAATTTGGAAAATAGGTAGTAGGAATTTGTTTTTTGCAATATTTTTCACATATAAAATAAAGTGGTAAAAGTAATAAAAAATATGGGTATAAAAATATTATTTGATTTAAAGTTTGCATTGTTTTATACTTTTAATATAATTTTTCATATCATAAATTAAACTATCTTCTAACTTTTTATTCTCTTTGATATATTTATATGGTTCTAGTTTGGTTAATATACTTTCAAAATCAACTTGATGATCTGTTATTAAAGTCTTTTTTCCATAGATTGTAAAGTTATATATGATACTTTTGGTATCAGTTGTATTAAAATCTAAATTATAAAAATCTTCTAATACTATTTCTTTTTTAGTTAGTTTTATATTCTTTTGTCTTGTTAAAAAAAACATAATAGTACTAAATAAAATTATACAGAGTGTTAGAATTAAAAGGTATAGAGTAAAATCTATTTGAATAGACTCAATAGTTTTTATATCTTTAAATTGGGATAAATCGATTTTCATGATTTCACTTATAATTAATTTTTATAAATCTACATTATAAAAGCTTGAATTCTACTTAATAAGTAATAAAGAGATTGAATAGTATACTAACTAATATAAAACTATAAGGAGTCAAAGTGTTTAAAAATATGACTATAAAAGGAAAATTATACAGTTTATTAGCAGGTGTAGTGTTAGGTTTTGGTGTTTTAACAGCACTAATGTTTAATTCAATCTGGGATGCTCACTATTACAGTGAGACAGAGACTAAAGTAGAAAAGTTAAAAACTGAAATGCTTATGCTAAGAAGA
>CAZLZQ010000035.1:7548-16493 GCA_964564065.1 uncultured Arcobacteraceae bacterium
TGAGACAGAGACTAAAGTAGAAAAGTTAAAAACTGAAATGCTTATGCTAAGAAGAAATGAGAAAGATTTTCTTTTAAGAGGAGATATAAAATATAAAGATAAGTTTGAAAAAAATTTTAATAATCTTATGAAAAACTCAGAATCAATAACTAAAGATTTGGAACAGTACAGTATAGAAACTAAAGAGATGAAACAGTTTAATGAAATCATCAAAGACTATAAAAGAATGTTTTACACTCTTATTTCAAAACAACAGCAAATAGGATTGAATCCCAAAGATGGTTTATATGGGCAACTAAGAGATGAAGTACATGCATTTCAGAGTATAGTAAATGAGATGAAATTTTATAAGTTAAGTGCATCTTCTTTAACATTAAGAAAATATGAGAAAGATTTTATGTTAAGAAGAGATATGAAATATGCCAATAAATTATATAAAAAAGTTAAAGCAATGAAAAATAATATTTCAAAACAAAATAAATTTAGCAGTGAGCAAAAAAAACAACTATTATCACATTTAGATAAATATAACAATTATTTTAAAGCTTTAGTTGAAGCTGAAAATTTAATCGGACTAAATAGCAAAGCGGGACTTCAAGGAAAACTTAGAACAGAAGTACATAAATCAGAGAAATTATTAAATAAAATGGCGGTTGATATAGAGGTTGCACTTGAAAAAGAGATAGGTTCTCTTATAAATTTAACTTTAATAATTACAATTATATTAGTAATCCTAATAGTTATTTTAATATTAATGATTACAAAGAATATTACAAATAGTTTAAATAGATTTGAAGATGGAATACTTGGATTTTTTAAATACTTAAATAAAGAGACATCATCAGTGGCTCAGTTAGATGATAGATCAAATGATGAGATAGGTACAATAGCAAAAGTTGTAAATCAAAATATTGAAAATACTAAAAACTTATTAGAAGAGGATCAAAGAGTTATTGATGCGGTTAAAGAAGCTGTACTTACGGCAAAAACTGGATTGTTGAAACAAAAAATTGAAATTTCAACTTCAAATGAGGGGTTAGAAGAGTTAAAAGATGGATTCAATGATCTTCTTGAGGTTGTTTCAAGTAAAGTGTGTGGTAATCTAAATAAAATATCTGATGCATTAAATTATTATGAAAAACTTGATTTTACACATAGAATTACAGGAAATTTAGGTGAAGTATCATATGGATTAAATAATTTTGCAGATATTATCAATAAAATGTTAGTAGATAACAAATCAAATGGTATGACTCTACAAAATAGTTCAAATATATTATTATCAAATGTTGATATACTAAATACGGCATCAAATGAAGCAGCAGCATCTTTAGAAGAAACAGCTGCTGCATTAGAAGAGATCACATCAAATATTGCTAACAATACTGATACAGTAGTAAAAATGGCAAATTATGGAAATCAAGTAAAAGATTCTGTAAACCAAGGTCAAACATTGGCAAACAAAACAACAAAAGCTATGGATGATATAAATGAAGAGGTAACTTCAATAAGTGATGCTATTTCTGTTATTGATCAAATTGCATTCCAAACAAATATTCTATCACTTAATGCTGCCGTTGAAGCTGCTACTGCAGGTGAAGCTGGAAAAGGTTTCGCAGTTGTTGCTCAAGAGGTTAGAAATCTAGCTTCAAGATCAGCAGAAGCTGCAAATGAGATCAAAGCTTTAGTTCAAAATGCAACAAATAAAGCAAATAGTGGTAAAAAAATAGCTGATGAGATGATAGATGGATATACTCATTTAAATGAATCTATTACTAAAACTCTTGATATGATTTCTAATGTAGAGATGGCTAGTAAAGAGCAGCAAAAAGGTATAGAGCAGATAAATGATGCAGTAACTAAACTAGATCAACAAACACAAAAAAATGCATCCGTAGCACAACATACAAAAGAAGTAGCTATACAAACGCAAAATATATCACATGATATCGTAAATGATGCAAATGAAAAAGAGTTTATAGGTAAAGATGATGTTAAATCTAAAGATATTGGTAATAGCAATTTAAAGAATAAAAAGTCTAAAGTTATTGTAACAGCAAGATCAAAAAAAATATCTACTCCAAAAGTAGTTTCAACTCCAAAAGCAAAAGCGGCTACAATCAAAAAAGTAATTAAACCTTCTAATATAAAACCAGTAGTTTCAAATACTTCAGATGATGAATGGGCAAGTTTTTAGTTAAATTTAATAGATATAAAAAAGGACAAAAATGAATCTAAAAATAAAAACTAAATTAAGTCTTGGATATGGAGTAATGATAGCTCTTTTACTTATTATATCTACTGTTACACATAATGGTATAAAATCACTTATAAATACTTCATATTGGGTAGAGCATACTCATGAAGTTATTGAAGTAGGAAAATCAATATCTGTTTCTATGGTAGATATGGAAACTGGACTTAGAGGATATCTAATCACTGGTGATAAAAACTATCTTGAGCCATATTTTAAAGGTAATGAAACTTTTAATAAATTAATTGTAAAAGGACCACAATTAACAAGCGATAATCCTACCCAGGTATCAAGATGGAATGAAGTTAAAGAACTGAAAAATTTATGGATTAATAAATGGGCATCTATTGAGATAAAAAGAAGAGAAAACATTAATAATCATAGTGCTTCAATGAGTGATTTAATAGCAGATATGGAATCAGGTATAGGTAAAAAATATATGGATAATATACGAGCTAAATTGAATGTTATTGTAGAAGCTGAAGAACAAATGATAATAAAACGAACTAAAGATCAAGAAAATACAGCAAATTTTGCTATAAATTTTTCACTTATTGGAACATTAATCGCAATAATATTTGGAATATTAATATCATTTATAATATCAAAAAATATTATAAGTGGATTAAATATTCTACATTCAGGTATTTTACATTTACTAAATTCAAAAGATATTAAAGCGAGAGTTAATTTGGATTCTAAAGATGAACTAGGTCAAATTGCAATAGATTTTAATAGATATTTACAATCAATAGAGGATGGAATCAACCAAGACAATATACTTATCAAAGAAGCAAATGAAGTAACTGCAAAAGTAAAACATGGATGGTATAGTGACTGTATCACATCATCTACATCAAATAAATCACTTGAAGCATTTAAAAATGGTGTAAATGATATGATATTAGCAACTAAAAATCACTTTTCAAATATGAATATTGTGTTAGAAGAGTATGCAAATAATGATTATAGAAATAAATTAGAATTAAAAGGTATAGAAAAAGGTGGTGTTTTTGAATTACTTGTAAATGATATCAATAAATTAAGAGATACAATTACTACAATATTAGTTGAAAATAAATCTAATGGTCTAACACTAGATAATAGTAGTGATATATTACTTGAAAATGTAAAGAAGTTAAATGAAAATTCAAATGTTGCAGCATCAAGTTTAGAAGAAACATCTACAGCTCTTGAGGAAATAACTAGTAATATTACTAATAATACTAATAATATTATTAAGATGTCAGTTTTTGCTACAAATCTTACACAATCATCTTCTGAAGGTAAACAGCTAGCTCAAGAGACAACAAAAGCTATGAATGATATAGATGACGAGGTAAATGCAATAAATGATGCAATTTCAGTTATTGATCAAATTGCCTTTCAAACAAATATTTTATCTTTAAATGCTGCAGTAGAAGCCGCAACTGCTGGAGAAGCTGGTAAAGGTTTTGCTGTAGTTGCACAAGAAGTAAGAAATTTAGCTTCAAGATCAGCAGATGCAGCGAATGATATAAAAAATATAGTACAAATAGCTACAAATAAGGCTAACTATGGTAAATCAATATCTGATAAAATGATAGATGGATATGCTGGGTTAAATGAAAATATAAGTAAGACAATAAATATTATAAAAGATGTAGAAAATGCTAGCAAAGAGCAATTACAAGGTATAGAACAAATTAATGATGCAGTATCTCAACTTGATCATCAAACACAAGAAAATGCTTCAATTGCAAATCAAACAAATATAATTGCAATGCAAACAGATAATATAGCAAAAGTTATCGTATCGGATGTTAATAAAAAAGAGTTTATTGGAAAAGATAAAATAAAAGCAAAAAATATGGTAGATAAAAAAGAATCTAAAACTATATCAAAAGTAACTCCTAAAAGAGCATCTACTCCAAAAGCAGTTATTTCACAAAAACAAAAATCTACCCCAATAAAAAAAGTAATTAAACCTACAAATATAAAACCAGTAGTATCAAATACTTCAGATGATGAGTGGGCAAGTTTTTAATTAAACTTTGCAGTTTGTAAGTAAACTTAGTTTACTTACAACATCACAAGTGGTATATATTTTTTTAAATGATATACCATTTGACTTTAGGTGATTAAATAATTTATCATCTTTATCTTTAAATAGTGTATTATATTCAGTTATTGATTTTTTATTTATATCTAAATTTATCTCTTCAAATGTAGAGTTATCTATAAAGTTATATTCACCAAATAATTCCAACTCTTCCTCTTTTTTATCTCTTAATATTACACAATAGAGTTCATGTTTTGAAGACAATAATGTAAAATCTACAAATTCTAAAAAATCACCTATTAGAAATATTATTGATCTTTTTTTTATTTTATTTAATAGATACTGATTTAATTTTTTATAATCTATTGTATTTCCTATAGGATCAAGTTTTTGAGCCGTATCGTAGTTGATATCTATAATACTTTTATGTTTTGAAGGTTTATAAAATTGTATATTTTTATCACTATAAAATATAGTTGTTAGCATATCATTATTTGAAATTGCACTAAATCCAAGTGAAGTTAATGCCTCTATTGCTATATCCTTTTTTGATTCAAAACCTAATCCACCACTATTAAGATACACTAAAACTATATTTAACTGTTTTGTTTCATTAAATATATTTACACTAGGTTTCATAGTCCTTGCTGTTACTTTCCAATTTATATGTCTTATATCATCAGATGTATTATATTCTCTAACTTCTTTAAAATCAATTCCATTTCCATTAAAAGTAGAATTATGTTCACCAAATGAATTTAAAAATAGTTTTTTTTTAGTTTTAAGAATTATCTCATTTTTATTTATCATGGAGATGGAATTTTTTCTAATATTTTACTAATAATATCATCAGTTGATATATCATTTGCTGTTGCACTATAGTTTAAAATAATTCTATGCCTTAAAACTAAAAATGCAACTTGAGCTATATCATATGGTGTTACAAAATCTTTTCCATTTAAATATGCTTTTGCTTTACATGCCTTATATAGATCAATACTACCTCTTGGACTTGCACCAAAATCAATATATTCTTGTATCTCTTCAAGTCCATATTTTTCAGGTTCTCTAGTAGCAAAAATGATTTTTAAAATATATTTTGAAAGTTCATCATCTATATGAATATTTTTTACCTCTTCTTTTAAATTTTCAAAAATATCTTTTGATATAATTTGATTTATAGTTTCAAATCCTTTTTTAGCAACCCTTTGAACTATTTCAAACTCTTCATTTATAGTGTTATATCCAACATTTACTTTTAACATAAATCTATCAAGTGATGCTTCAGGTAACTCGTATGTTCCATCTTGTTCTACTGGATTTGCAGTTGCAAGTACCATAAAAGGTGAATCAAGTTTAAATGTCTCTTCACCTATAGTAATCTGCTTCTCTGCCATCGCTTCTAATAGTGCAGATTGTACTTTTGCTCCTGCACGATTTATCTCATCTGCTAAAAGTAGATTTGTAAATATTGGACCATGTTTAATTTTAAAGCTGTTATTTTTAAGGTCAAGTATCTCATTTCCTGTAATATCGGAGGGAAGGAGGTCAGGTGTAAATTGTATTCTTTTAAAATCAAATCCCATACATTTTGATATAGAATTAACAGCAGTAGTTTTAGCAATACCAGGAACACCTTCAACTAAAATATGCCCACCACTTAAAAGTGCTATTAACATACTATCTATTAGTTCAGTTTGACCAACTATCACTTTGTGAATCTCTTGTTTTATTTTATTTATCATAATTTATCATACAAGAAAAGTATACTTAAGTCAATAAAATATTAAAATTAACAAAGTAAGTAATTTCTTTTTTTATTTTAAATAAAAAACCTATAATTTAAATATTTTTGTGTAAAATAAAACTATGAAAAATATATTATTGGTATTGACACTTATTTTTACAATATTATCTATCTTTTTTTACAACTATTATACTATAGAGATAGAAAAACTAAAAAAAGATATTTATCTAAATAAAAGTTATGAACTAAGAAATGAACTTAAAGTATTGATTAAAAAAAAGCAGGGAGATACGGCTGCTCTTACATATATTCTAAGTCAAGATAGTAATATAAAAGATGCGTTAATATTTAATAAGAAAGATTCAATTGATTTTACAGATATAATTAAAGGGTTGACAAATATTGGTGAATTTAAGAATATTTGGATTCAAATTTTAGATAAAGATGGTAATAGTTTTTATCGAAGTTGGACTTTAAATGTTGGAGATAATGTTAGATCTATAAGAAAAGATGTAGCTAAAATGTATAAAGATCCTAAACCTATGAATCAGGTTAGTACTGGTAGATTTGATATGTCATTTAAAACAATGGTGCCAATCTTTGATAAAAAAAAATTTATTGGTATGATTGAGATGATTTCACATTTTAATTCAATTGCTATAGTTTTAAAGCATAAATCTATTGATCCAATAATGGTTGTGGATAAAAGTTATACAAGAAAATTTATAGATCCTTTAAGTAGATTATTTATAGGTGATTATTATGTGTCAAATAAAAATGCATCACCAGAGTTAATGAAAAGAATAGAAAATTATGGGATAGAGAGTTTTCTGAGTATAGATGATTATATGCTTTTTGAAGATTATTTAGTAACTATGTATGAAATAAGAAATATAAAAAATGGACCTATGGGGTATATTTTACTTTTTTATAAACTTGATCAGTTGGATATGAGAACAATTCGTGAATATGAGATAAACTTTTTAATTAGATTTATGATTATTATTGTTTTTATATCTTTAGTAGTTATTTTACTTATTAATAAAAAATATCTAAAGCAATTAAATAAAAAAGTTAAAGAGAAAACATTTGATATTTCAAAGCAAAAAGAGGAGCTAAAATCTTTAGTAACATTATTTGATGCAAATGTTATTTTCTCAAGAACAGATCTAAAAGGTTATATTACATATGTAAGTGATGCTTTTTGTGATATTTCTGGATATACAAGAGAAGAGTTAATTGGTCAAAATCATAATATAATTAGACATGAAGATATGACAAAAAGTTTTTTTAGAGATTTATGGATTGAGTTAAGAAAACAAAAAGAGATTACCGCAGAAGTAAAAAATAGAAAAAAAGATGGTAGTTATTATTGGGTTGTATCAAACTTTTCTTCAACATTTGATACTAATGGCAAACATATAGGATATAGTGCTATTCGTCAAGATATTACAGCAAGAAAAGAGGTTGAGTTTTTGCAGCAAGAGATTGAAGAAACTCAAAGAGAGGTTGTCTTTACTATGGGTTCTATTGGTGAGAGTAGAAGTAAAGAAACTGGAAACCATGTAAAAAGAGTTGCTGAGTATTCAAAAATAATGGCACTTCATTATGGACTATCTGCTGAAGATGCTGAGATGTTAAAACAAGCAAGTCCAATGCATGATATTGGAAAAGTTGGAATACCTGATTCTATTTTAAATAAACCAGGTATATTAACAGATAATGAGCGTAGAACTATGAATCTTCATGCATCACTTGGTTATGATATGCTTAAAGTATCAAAAAGACCTCTGCTTAAGATGGCTGCAACTATAGCATATGAACATCATGAAAAATGGGATGGTACAGGATATCCAAATAACTTAAGTGGTGAAGATATTAGTATTTATGGAAGAATAACAGCAGTTGCAGATGTATTTGATGCATTAGGAAGTGATCGTTGTTATAAAAAAGCTTGGGATGATGAAAAGATTTTTAAACTCTTTACACAAGAGAGAGGAAAGCAGTTTGATCCAAAATTAATAGATATATTTTTTAATAATATTGATGAGTTTTTAAAGGTTAGAGATACTTTTAAAGATAATTAATCTTTTATTACTAATAAAAATAATATACTTAACATTATAAATAACAAAGGATTTATTATAATTTTATATAAAAAAACATTAGTGGAACAGTTTCAAATATTTTGTAAGAAAAACAAACCAAAAACATATGAAGATGCTGTTAATTTTTTCTCTATTTTTGGTGGATTAGATATCTATGTAGATATGACTTTATCACTTGATGAAGCAATAGAGAAATATATTTTAAATAAGTATAAATATTTAAGAAATGATATAAATGAACTTACAAAAGGTGAATTACTTTATAGTACTATATTAACAGGACTTGCTATTGGCGATAGAAGAACAAATTCAGCATTTAAAAAAGCAAAAGTATCATTTGATGATGGTATAGAAAAAATTGATGAATTATGTGATTTAAAAGTCTTAAAGCTTGAAAAGTCTTTACAAAAGTTTTCATCTTTAGATGATCAATATATAGTATCAGAGAAGCTTTTATTTACTACACCATTTGCTAGATTTTGGTTTGCTTTTATATCTCCTATATTTAAAGGTATCAAAGATGGTAACTATGAAGAATTTAATAAAAAGTATTCTAATAGAAAAGTAGAATTTGTAAATTTAGTTTTTGAACAACTATCACATGAGTTAATAAAACTTTCAATTGGTGATAAAAATATTAAGCAAATTGGACGATACTGGGATGATGATCTTGATATTGATTTACTTGTAAGAACTAAAGATGGAAAAACAATAGCGGGAGTTTGTAAATATACAAACTCTAAAGTTAAAAAGAGTGAATTAAATATATTAAAAGATAAATGTAAAAAAGTAAAA
>CAZLZQ010000036.1:0-16138 GCA_964564065.1 uncultured Arcobacteraceae bacterium
ATCTCTGGCATATGTCTATGTTTCATTGGGTTATATGCAAACATATTATCATTGACAGTTACAAAGTGTGTAGTTTCACTTAGTTTCTTTCCAGCACCACTAACACCACTTTTTGCATCTACAAAGATATTTGAATTGTTATCAATATACTTTACAAAAGGGATTAATGCTAGCAATGATGCAGTAGGATAACATCCTGGATTAGCAACTAATGTTGCATTTTTTATATCATTTTCATAAAATTCAGGAAGTCCATAAACACTTTTTGGTAAGTTTTCTTTATCTTCATGAGTACAATAATGCTTTTCATAAGTATCAAGTTCAAGCCTATAATCAGCACTTAAATCAACAACTTTAACACCTAATTCTAAAAGTTGTTTTGCAAATCCCATAGATGTTTTATGTGGTAATGCTAAAAAGCAAAGAGTAGAAACTTTTGATATCTCAAGAGCATCTGCTTTTTTAACTTCCATATTAATAACGTCAGTTAAACATGGATGCAACTTATCAATAGTTGTATCACCTGTACTATTTGCTATGTAAGTTATATTAAACTGAGGATGATTTAAAAGTATTTTTACAAGCTCTAAACCTGTATAACCAGTAGCTCCTACAATTGAAACATTCGTTTTCATGTTATTCCTCTAACCTAATTTACTCGCATCATAGTAAACTGATTCTATCTCAAACTCTTTTTTACCACCTGGTAATTTTGCTGTAAATTCATCACCTTCACTTTTACCTAAAAGCTGTTTTGCTAAAGGTGAATGGAAAGATATATTTCCAGCTTCAGGATTACTATGAGGAGAAGATACAATAGTATATGTTATCTGCTCTTCAGTTGCTACATCAACAAGCTCTACAGTAGAACCAAAGCTTATCTTTTCATGAGTTAATGTTGCAGGATCAATTATAACTACTCTTGTAATCAAATCTTCAAGTTCTGCTATTCTTTTTGTTATATTAGCTTGTTCCTCTTTTGCAGCATGATACTCTGCATTTTCTTTTAAATCTCCAAGCTGTCTTGCTTCTTCAACTGCAACAAGAATTTTTGGTCTTTGCACCAATTTCATATCATTTAAATTTTCAGTTAAATTATCGTAATCTTTACTTGTCATTGGTTCTTGTTGCATCACTTTTTCCTACCTTTAGATTTTTCTTTTAACTCTCGTTTCCACTCTTTTTCAAATTTCTTTCTTTTTAAAAAAGATAAATTTTCTACAAATAGATGACCACTTAGATGTTCCATCTCGTGTTGCCATGCAACAGCTAAAAAGTCGTTTGATTCCATTGTTTGTTTTTGACCATCTCTATTAAAATACTCAACAATAACATTTTCTGCTCTTACTACATCTGCATTAAATCCTGGTACACTTAAGCAACCTTCATTAAAAACTAACTCACCATCTTTATGAGTAATAACTGGATTTATAGCTTCTATTAAATTTTCAGGTAATTGTTTCTCATAATCTTCACTATTCTCATCATCTACAGGAATATTAATTATTAAAACATTTAGTGGTACACCAATTTGAATTGCTGCTAAACCAACTCCACCTTTTGCATTCATAGTATCATTCATATCATCCAAAAGAGTATGAAGGCTCTCATCGAAAACCTCTACATCTTTTGATTTTTTTCTTAATACTATATTTGGATAAGTTAAAATTTCTCTTACCATTTTTATATCTCTTTTATTCGTGTTTTTCTATAACTTTATCTACAAGACCATAATCACATGCTTCTTGTGCAGACATAAAATTATCTCTTTCAGTATCAGCTTCAACTTTTTCAAAAGATTGACCTGTATGTTTAGCTAAAAGTGTATTTAACGAATCTTTTAATCTTTGTATCTCTTGCGCTTGAATCTGAATATCAGTAGATTGACCTTGTGCTCCACCTGATGGTTGATGTATCATAATTCTTGCATTTGGTAAAGCAAATCTTTTACCCTGAGCTCCTGCGGCAAGTAAAAAAGCACCCATAGATGCAGCTTGACCTATACAAATAGTACAAACATCAGGTTTAATATAATTCATTGTATCAAACATACTCATACCAGCAGTTACTACACCACCTGGAGAGTTTATATATAAAAAGATATCTTTTTCAGGATCATCAGCTTCTAAAAATAAAAGTTGTGCAACTATTGAAGCAGCTACTGCATCATTTACTTCACCACTTAACATGATAATTCTATCTTTTAAAAGACGAGAGTAGATATCATAACTTCTCTCTCCTCTTCCTGTTTGTTCAACTACAACTGGAACGTAAGACATTATTTTCCTGCTTTTTCGTCTAATAATTTATTGATAACTTTTTGCTCAATCATTGACATTTTAATTGCTGGTAAATATCCAGCTTCTTCATATTGTTTGATTAGAGCTTGACCATCTTGACCTTGCATCATAGCTTCATAATATAAAGTTTGAGTAACTTCTTGATCTGTTACAGATACATCTTCAGCTTTTGCTAACGCATCAACAATAAATGTAGCTTTTACACTATTTGTAGCATCTGGAGTTACCTCTTCTCTCATCGCTTCAATTTTTTCTTGATCTTTTTTTAGCTCATTTAACTCATCTTCACTCATCTCTCTTACTTTATTATTTAAAGCTTGATTAATTTCTTGATCTAAAACTGATGTAGGAACTACAAAATCAATTTTTTCTACAAGTGTTTGTAAATATGCAGGTTTTAACTCTTCACTATAGTATTTACCCATTTTTTCAGATTTAATTTGTTCTGCAATTTTTTCTTTTAACAACTCTACTGTAGGATTTTCTTCATTTGTTAGAACTTTTTTAGCAAATTCATCATCAATTGTAGGTGCTACTTTTTCTTGAATTTCATGTAATTTTACTTTAAACATAACTTCTGCACCAGCTAGATCTGCTGATTGGTATTGTTCAGGGAATGTTACTGTGATCTCTTTTTCTTCATCATATTTCATACCAATTACTTGATCTTCAAATCCAGGGATAAAAGAGTTGCTTCCAATTTCTAATGTATGTTTTTCAGCTTTTCCACCTTCAAATGCAACACCATCTTTAAAACCTTCAAAGTCAATAACAGCATGATCTCCAGCTTTTACCATTCTTTTTCTTTTTATTTTTTCTAATGGTGTACCTTGAGCTGCCATAGTGTTGATTCTTTCATCAACTTCTTCATCAGTTACCTCTTTTACTTCAATTTCAGGTAATAATGATTTATAATCACCTAAATCAACATTTGGTTTACAAGAGATTTGAATCTCAATTTCGATATCACCATTTTCTTGTTTATCAAATTTAGTTATTGCTGGTTCACCAATAATATCACTATTATCAATTTTAAGTTCTGCTAATGCTGCCGTCATAACATCTCTGATAGCTTCACCCTCTGCATCTTGAGTTAATTTTTCTGCATATCTGCTTTTAACTACTGCTACAGGTACTTTACCTTTTCTAAAACCTTGAACATCCATAGTTTTAGCTGCTTGTTTTGCTAATTTATTTAAGTTTGCCTCTACTGCATCTGCTTGTATTGTTGCAGTTACTACTGCATTTGCTTCGTTTGTTTTTGTTGCGTTAAATTCCATAAAAATGAACTCCGTATTAAAATTTTATGAAGATTATATCAAATATTAACTTAAGCCAATTATGAAGATAGTTTATCTAAAATAAATCGCTCTAAATCTGATTGTTTTACCTCTTGATCTAATGACTCTTCATATATATCAGATACCTCTTTATTATACTCATCATATGGGAAATGGGGAAAGTGTAATGACCACATCTGCTTTATTCTTTGTTTAGTAACACAGTCCCTTGTCCACTCTTTAAAAAAACTAAATATTCCAAATAAAAGAGCTGTAAAAAATACAGCAAGAACTATTGATGCATGACAATCTAAGATTCTAAATAAATTATGTGTCAGTAAAGCAATTGGTACGATAATTAAGTGTGCTAATATCAAAAACACCATATATGCTCTACCCAGTTTTAATCTAAAACCTAGTTTTGTTCCATCAAGTTTCATACCCTCATTAAACAACATATTTGCATTTAGTAGTTGATTTAATTTTACTGGTTGTTTTGATATATTATATATATACGATATTATTTTTAGTTTTATATTCTCAATCATTATCTACCTTTATTTTTAGTTATCTTTAAATATTATTTTATAAAATTCTGCACGAAACATATCCGTAACATATTTTACCTCTTTATCATGAATAGCAACTATATCAACCTCTTTACCTTCATAAAACCAGCCATTATTTGTATCTACCATCACTTTATCTTTAAACATTGTTTTTAATTCATCAATACTAATAGTTAATTCTTCCATATTATAAGTACCTATTATTTTAATTTGTAAATATATTGTATCTAAAATTTATTTTAAATTGTAACATATTGATACAATTTATATCATATAATCCAAATAATCATAAATTAACTTAACTAGACATAATTTATACATAATATTTTTTTACAATAAATAATATTAAAAATTAAAGGAAATTTATGAAAAAGATTATTTTAGGAACAGTAGCTGCTTCAGTTTTAGCTGTATCTAGTATGGCAGCAGAGTATACACTAAAGTTTAGTCATGTTGTAAGTGAAAATACACCAAAAGGTAAAGCTGCAAAGTATTTTGAAAAAAGACTTGAAGAGTTAAGTAAAGGTGCTATTGATGTGCAAGTTTATCCATCAAAACAACTTTATAATGATAAAGCAGTTTTAAAAGCTATTAGATTAGATTCTGTTCAAATGGCAGCACCAAGTTTCTCTAAATTTGGTAAAATTGTACCTCAATTAGCTTTATATGATTTACCATTTTTATTTAAAGATATTGATCAGTTACATAGAGTTCAAGATGGTGAAGTTGGTAAAAAGTTAAAAGCAATGGTTACAAAAAAAGGTATAGTTGCTTTAAACTTTTGGGATAATCACTTTAAACAATTATCTTCTTCAAAAAAAGCACTTATTGCTCCTGAAGATGCTAAAGGTCAAAAATTTAGAATTATGTCTTCAAAAGTTCTAGAAGCACAATTCCAAGCAGTTGGAGCAAATCCTCAAATGATGCCATTTTCTGAAGTTTATTCAGCACTTCAACAAGGTGTAATTGATGGTCAAGAAAATACAAACTCAAATATGTACACTAAAAAGTTTTATGAAGTTCAGACTGATATCTCTATAACAAACCATGGTTATTTAGGTTATTTAGTTGTTATGTCTAAAAAGTTCTGGAATAAACTTCCTACAAACCTACAAAAAGATGTTATTCAAGCTATGAATGAAGCAACTGAAAAAGAGAGAATGTATGCAGAAGAGTTAAATACAAAACAATTTAATCTTATAAAAGAGTATGCTGATAAAACAGGAAAACTAAAAATTCATGTTTTAACAAAAGCTCAAATCCAAAAATGGAGAGATGCAGTAAGTCCTATCTACTCTAAATTCTATAGTAAAAAGAAAATTGGTGAAGATTTAATAAAAGCAGCAATAGCTACAAAATAAGTTATTGTAAAAAACAAAAAAAGGATACTTTAATTTTAAAGTATCCTTTTTTATTTATATATGAAAAGGGTAAATTTATGAAAAATATTTTTCATTATATTAGCATATCAATTGATTTTATCAACAGATGGATAGCCGCAATTGGAATAAGTGCGGGGGTAGCTTTAGCGTTCTCAAATGTTGTTGCTCGATATGGTTTTAACTATTCAATAACATGGGCCTCTGAACTTACTGTATATCTATTTTTATGGAGTATGTTTTTTGCAGTTGCTTATTGTTTTAAATTAGGGGAGCATATATCTATAGGTTTACTTGTAGAAAATGTAAACAAAAAACTAGCAAAAGTATTATTACTTTTTACATATATGGTTACTTTTGTATTCTTAGTAGCTGTTTCATATTATGGTTATGAATATCTAGAATTAGTTATTGAACTTGAAGAGATATCTGTAGATTTAGAGATACCTATGTGGATACCATACCTAGTGATACCGGTATCCTTTGCATTTAGTGCATATCATATTTTAGAACATATTATTGCATTGATACAACTACCATCCGAAGATATAGAATTTACAAATGAAGCGAGTGATTTAATGAAAGAGATGAATAAAGAAGTTGATGTAGATGAATTACTAAAAGAAGCAGATAAACGATCTGGAGGTTTAGTATGAGTATAGCTGTACTATTTATATTATTTTTTGCATTATTAGTTATAGGAGCACCTATTGCTATAGCACTTGGTGCTTCTACATTTATAGCACTTGTTAGTTTTACACCAATCTCACCTATAGAGATATCATCAATGATATTTGAGAAGATTGAACACTACTCATTAATGGCTATTCCAATGTTTATACTTGCAGGTAATCTTTTAAGTAAAGGATCTAGTGCTACAAGAATTATTGAATTTGCTAAATCAATTGTAGGACATCTTCCAGGTGGACTTCCTATCTCTGCTATTTTTGCATCTATTATATTTGCAGCAGTATCTGGTAGTTCTCCTGCTACTGTTGTAGCTATTGGTTCTATTATGTTTGGTGCAATTGTTCAAGATGGTTATCCAAAAAAATATGCAGTAGGAACTATAGCAACAGCAGGTAGTTTAGGTATTTTGATACCACCTTCAATTGTTTTGATTGTATTTGGAGTTACTGCTGAAGTTTCTATTGGAAAACTATTTATGGCTGGTGTAGTACCTGGTATCATGATAGGTCTTATGCTTATGATTGTAACTTATATTGGAGCAGTTCGGCTTGGATTTAAGAGAACCCAGCCCCAACCTTTTAAAATTAGACTAAGAAAAATGAGAGAAGCATCTTGGGGATTGATGACTATTGTTATAGTTATAGGTGGTATTTATGGTGGTATTTTTACACCAACTGAAGCAGCAGCAGTAGCTGCCATGTGGGCATTTTTTATATCAGTTTTTGTATATAAAGATATCAAAGTATCAGACTTTTTTGATATAGCTTTAGGATCTGCAAAAACTACTGCTATGATTATGTTTATCATTGCAAATGCTATGTTATTTGCTCACTTTTTAACAATGGAAAATGTACCACAACTTATCACTCAAACCTTAGTAGATTGGAATGTTGATATGATTATGTTTCTAATCTTTGTTAATATTTTACTTGTAATTGCTGGTGCATTTATGGAACCATCTGCTATTATTATGATTATGGTACCATTACTTTTACCAGTGGCTGTTGCTCTTGGTATTGATCCAATTCATTTTGGTATTATGATAACTATAAATATGGAACTTGGTATGGTATCTCCACCTGTTGGATTAAACTTATTTGTTACAAGTAGTTTGACAGGAATGCCTATGAAAGATGTAGTTGTAGCAACATTACCTTGGACTGCTACAATTTTTGTAGGTCTTATGCTTGTTACTTATATCCCAGAGATATCTCTATGGTTACCAAACCTAATGTATGGTTGATTTTAGTAAAATAAAAAGGGATAAATATGAAAGAAACTGCTTGCCCACTTGATTGTTTTGATGGTTGCAAAGTTATCTATAAAGATAATCTTTGCAAACCAAGTAATGACTATATTACAAATGGTAAACTATGTAAAGCCTTCGCTTACCTTACAAAAGAAAAAAATATCATTGATACTAACTTAAGTGATACTTTACAAAAAATGGTACAAAAACTAAAAGAGAAAAATAAAAAGATTTTATACTTTAAAGGTAGTGGAAATATGGGCGTTATGCAACATATTCCTAAAAAGTTTTTTGAAAAGATTGGGGCTACTTTTGCAGTAGGAAGTACATGTGAAGCATCAGGTGAAATAGGGATTGAAAAAGGTAGAAAATACAATGTCAATCCAACTTTAGATGAGTTACTTCAAAGTGAGGTTATTCTCGTATGGGGTAAAAACTTTACAAAAACTTCAAATCATATTTACAATCTTGTAAAAGATAAAATATTTATCACTATTGACCCTGTAAAAACTCAAATTGCTTCAAAGTCTAAAATACATTTACAAATACCTCCAAAAGGTGATTATCTTTTAGCAAAAATATTACAACAAGTTTTAGAAAATAAAGACTTTAATAATAGTGATTTAAAAAAACTAAATATATCTAAAGAACAATTAGATAAAACTATTGAACTATTAACTACAAAAAAAGTATCAGTTATGTTAGGGATTGGTCCTCAAAAATATAAGCAAGGTTCTGATATATTTCATGAGATGGATAAAGTTTTTGATAAACTAAATCTTTTAAATGGTAAAAATACAGGAGTATGGTATCTATCAAATAGTGCTTATCCCTTTGATAATAAAATCACAACAATACCTACAAACACTACAACATATGCTGATGTAAAATTTGATGATTATGATATAGTTTTTATTCAAGGGGCAAATCCAGTTATATCATCACCAAATATAAACTTTATAATTGATACATTAAAAAATACATTTGTGATATATATGGGAACAACTCTAAATGAAACTTCACATTATGCGGATATCATTATACCTGCAAAAACATTTTTAGAAAAAAAAGATGTAAGATTGTGTTATTCGCATGATGAGATTCATTTTTGTGAAGTGTGTAAAGAAAATGATAAAGCAATTAGTGAATATGAACTTACAGATTATCTTTTTAAAGAGTTTGGATTTGATGGACTATTAAGTGAAGATGAGTATTTAAACTGTTTTAAAACTATTGTACATCAAAAACCAGAGATAAAGTTCAAAGAATTTGAAACAAAAAATGTGGAACTTCTAGATATTAAAGAGGATGAATTTTATCTTCTTACATCAAAGTCAACTGATACTATTAATTCTCAATTTAAATATGATAAATATGCTTATATCCATCCCTCTCATAATTTTAAAGATTATGAAACTATAACTATATCTTCAAAAATTGGTTCAATTAAAATTGAGGTAAAAAATGATGATAGACTTTATAAAAATTCCATTTTACTATATGCAGGAAATAAACAAGTAAATATATTAACATCAAATGAACTAAGCGACTGTAAAACCAATGCTACATTTCAGGATATCAAATTAAAAATTATTAAATAATTTTATTTTTAAATTTTGTAAATATCAATTTTGTACTAGTCAAAATATTTTTATTTTGTTATTATTCAAAAAAATTAAAAAGGCTTATAGATGATTGAGTTTTCAAATGAGATATTAGTAATATTATTTTTTGTAGGATTAATAGCAGGTACTATTGATACAATTGCAGGTGGTGGTGGACTTCTTACAATTCCTGCTTTGATGTGGGCAGGATTACCTCCAGCAGTAGCACTTGCTACAAATAAACTTCAAAGTGTATTTGGTACATTTACAGCATCAGTATATTTTATACGAAAAAAGATGGTAGATATAAAAGAGATGAAACTTATGATTGCAGCTGCATTTATAGGCTCTACTCTAGGTGGATTTGCACTACTACAAATAGATGCACAACTTTTGCAAAAAGCTATTCCATTTTTATTGATGGCAATTGGAATATATTTTTTATTATCTAAAGATGTAGGAAATATTGAAAAACATAAAATCATATCAACAACAATATTTGCTATAATATTTGTAACCATTATTGGTTTTTATGATGGTTTTTTTGGTCCAGGAACTGGATCATTTTTTACCATTGCTTTTATATATTTATTAGGTTACAACATATCAAATGCTACGGCACAAACAAAAATACTAAACTTTACAACTAACTTTGCATCAGTTTTATTTTTTGCATTTATGGGTAAAATTTATATTTTAGTAGGTTTAGTAATGGGAGCAGGACAAATAATAGGAGCTATTATTGGGGCTAAGCTTGTGATGTTAAAAGGTCAAAAACTGATACGACCACTTATCGTTGTGATAAGTTTTGCTATGTCAGCTAAGTTATTGTTAGGCTAATATTTATAAAAACTGTACAAGTATCATATAAAATATTGTACCCATAAATATTGATACCAAATAGTTTCCAAATCTTATATGTAAAAGAGCTGTTATTCCAATAGATAACAACTCCTTTACACCATATGGTGCAAGTGCAAAATCAATCTTACCTAAAGTATAAAATATCAAAATAGTCATAATAATAGGTGGAAAACTATTTGCTACAAATGATATTACTTTTGGTGGCTCATTTTTTTTAAAAAATAAAAATGGAAATACTCTTGTAATAAAGTTTGCAATACTCATAACCAATATTGCTAAAAGTAATTCACTCTCAGACATTTTCCAACCTTTTTTTAAATATAAACATACCTACTATTGAACTTACTATTGCAAATATAAGCATATTATTTATAGGAACTACTAAAAAAGCTAGTACTGAAGCTACCGCACCTATTAGAAATGGTACAAAGTTTTTATTTACCTTATACTGTTCAATAGCAAGTACTACAAAAAGTGCAGTCAATGAAAAATCTAAACCTTTAGTATCAAAAGTTATTATTGATCCAAATATTGCACCAAATGTAGTTCCAACTACCCAATAAGATTGATTTAAAAGTGTAAGATAAAAATAATAATATTTAATCTTTAACTGTTCATCTTCTTTTATAGTTGTCAATAGAGCATATGTTTCATCTGTTAGACCAAAAATCAGATATGGTTTTAATTTTCCTGATTTTTTGAACTTTTTAAGTACAGAGAGTCCATAGAAAGATTGTCTTATATTGACAAAAATTGATGTTATAAATATATCTACTAGTCCTAGTTTTGTACTAAAAAATCCAATAGCTAAAAACTGCAATGCTCCAGCATAAATAAATATTGACATCAATAAAGCTATATACCAAGAATAATCTAAACTAACAATCAACAATCCAAAAGCAAAACCCAACACTCCATAACCCATCATAACAGGTATAGATACCTTAAAAGCAGTTTGAAACTCTTTTTTATGAAACATATATTTTAATCTTTTATTATCAATAAACTACCAGCACTAATCATCACAGCACCTGAAAATTTATTTAATCGTTTCATAGAATTTTGACTTCTAAATAACTTTTTTGATTTTTCTGCTAAATAAGCATATGTAAGAACTACCACTGCTAAAGTTGAAGCTACAATTGATACGACAAGAAAAACATCCTTGGCAGTTAAAGTCTCTAAGTTCATAAATAATGGTAAAAATCCTAAATAAAACATTATAACCTTTGGATTTCCCAAAGTTATAAAAAGTCCACTTAGAAAATTTGATCTCCATGATATTTCAGGAGATATATTTTCATCTAATCCTCCAACTTCACTTATCCATATTTTATAACCTAAATATATTAAATATCCTCCACCTATGTACTTAATAACTATAAAGAATTCACCCATAAGTGAAGCAACTGCATTAAGACCATATATAGCCATAAGAAGATATATTATATCACCAAAAATAAGACCTACAGCCATTATACTTGCATGTGAAAAACCATTTGATAATGCCCTTGATATAATTGCAAACAATCCAGGACCAGGACTAGCTGCTAGTAAAAATACGGCACCAATTAGTGATATTGCGTTTAATATTGTCATATTTTATTGTAACAAAAAAATGCTTTAAGCGAATATCAATTTTATCCTAGTATATTTCTTTATTTTCTGTTAATATACGGGAAAATAAGGATTAAAATATTTTATGAATACTATCTTATCTCCTAAATTAATAGACTATTTTTGGCTTATGTTATTATCAGCTATATGGGGTAGTGCTTTTGTTTCTATTGAGTTAGCATTAAATAATTTTCCACCATTTATAATAGCTTTTGGAAGAATAGCAATTGCTTCACTATTTTTACTACTTTTTATATATTTTAGAAAATTATCTTTTCCAAAAGATTTAAAAACTTGGTCAATATTGATATTAATTGGTTTTTTAAATAACGCAATGCCTTTTTACCTTATCTCATGGGGACAACAATATATAAGTGCAAATACTGCATCAGTTATGTTAGCAGTTGGCCCTTTTGTAGCTTTAATACTATCACATTTTATAACCAATGATGAGAAAATAACTATCTTTAAACTTATTGGTGTAGTTCTTGGATTTATTGGAGTATTTATACTATTAGGTGATGACTTTTTATCAGGACAAAAAGATAGTTTATATGGAAAAATAGCTATGTTAATTGCAGTTTGTGGTTATATATTATCTGGTTTTTTAATAAGAAAGATATCTCATGTACATACTGTAATATGCTCTAGTTCTATGTTTTTAAGTGCCACACTTATGATGAGTCCTTTTATGTTTCTGATAGATTTTGGAAATTTTACTATTTTAAATAGTTCATTTTTAGTTATCATATATCTAGCATTAGTCCCAACGGCAATTGCTTCACTAGTACGAATAAATTTAGTTCAAAAAGTTGGCGTACAGTTTATGTCACAAGTTGCTTATTTGATACCTATATTTGCCATATTCTGGTCTTGGGTCTTTTTTGATACAATACCTAAACCTATAGTTATAATCGCTTTAATATTTATATTTTCAGGCTTATTTATACGAAAACTAAAAGGATAAAAAATGGAACTTCAACTTTGGATATATTATTTACTTGCTATTTTAATATTAACTGCAACACCTGGACCTAATATATTATTAGCAATGACAACATCTATATCAAGTGGTTTTAAATCATCTTTATTAGTAATGATAGGTGGGCTTACTGCTACAATAGGGATTATGACACTATCCTTTACAGGATTGGGAATGATCATAGCTTCATCTGAATTTATATTTAACATTGTTAAGTATTTAGGTGCTTTATATTTGATATATTTAGGATATAAAGCGTTAACATCTAAACAAGAAAATTATCAGATAAATAGCAACAATGAAATCTCAAAAAAAGATAAAATATCATTATTTTTAAAAGGTTTCATCGTAGGTGCAAGTAATCCTAAAGCAATAGTATTTTTTATAGCTCTGTTTCCACAATTTATAGACCCAAATAATTCTATGCTTTTACAGTATTTTATACTTGTAGGTACTTTTTTAGTTCCTGAACTATTTTGGCTTTTACTTTATGCTTATTTAGGTAATAGATCTTCACATTGGTTTTTAGAAAAAGGTCGTGCAAAGTTTTTTAATAGAATCACTGGTGGAGTATTTGTAGGAGCTGGAGTTTTACTTTCTACTTCAAGTAAATCTTAATAGTTTCTAATTTTTATGGCTAAAAACCATAAAAACCAGGAAAAACAACGATTGAAGCTAACACAAATATCTGTATCAAAATAAAAGGTATAACACCCTTATATATCTCAACTGTCTTAATATCTTTAGCAACACCTTTTAAGTAAAAAAGTGAGAAACCAAAAGGTGGGGTTAAAAATGAAGTTTGCAGATTCATTGCTATTAAAATAGCAAACCATATTGGATTGATACCTATTGTTTGGGCAATTGGTAATAAAATTGGTACAACAATATATGAAATTTCAATAAAATCAATAAAAAATCCAAGTAATAAAATGATCAACATACTAAGTATCAAAAATCCCCATTTTTCACCAGGTAAGCCTGTCATAAACTCTTCAACTAACATATCAGCACCAGTATAAACAAATACCATAGAAAATGCAGTTGCACCTATTAAAATAGCAAATACCATTGCAGTAATTTTCACAGTCTCTTTTGCAGCTTCCATTGTTAGATTCATACTTAACTCTTTATAGATAAATGCTAACAACAATGAACCAATCGCACCAACAGAAGCAGACTCTGTAGGTGTTGCAATACCTGCAAAAATTGAACCTAACACAATCACTATTAAACTTAAAGGGGGAATAATAGCTTTTAAAGCAGTGATAAATCTTCTTTTTCTTGATATAGAATCATCTACTGGCATAGCAGGTGCTAACTCTGGATTTAGATATGATACTATCAATATATAAGCTATATAAGAGCCAACTAATATAATAGAAGGAATAACAGCAGCTTTAAATAAATCACCTACAGGTACTCCAAAAACATCAGCTAAAATAATCAATATTATAGATGGTGGTATAATTTGTCCTAAAGTTCCACTTGCACAAATAGTCCCACAAGCTAAAGGTTTATCATATCCATATTTCAACATTACAGGTAGAGAGATAACTCCCATAGCAACAACAGAAGCTCCAACTACACCAGTAGATGCCGCTAACATTGTACCTACTATTACAGTGCTTACTGCAACTCCTCCACGAACAGAACCAAATAATGTCCCCATCGCTTCTAAAAGTCGCTCTGCTAGATGTGATTTTTGAAGAACTATACCCATAAAAATAAATAATGGAACAGCCAATAAAATTTTATTTGTCATTATCCCAAATATTCTATAAGGCATCATTGAAAACATTGAAAGAAACTCTTGGTAAAACTCTATCATAGTTCCACCATCAGGAATAATCTCAAAATATGAAGCAATAGCACCAAATACTAAAGATACAGCACCAAAAGAGAATGCTACAGGGTAACCAACAACCAAAAGAGCTAAAGCAGCTCCAAACATATAAATACCAATCATACTTTAGACTCTTTTAAAACTTGAAAATTTGAATAGATATATCCAAAACTTGAGATAATCAAACTTATAAATGATAAAGGGATCATAAACTTTATAATCCATCTATGAGTTAATCCACCTGGATCTTCACTTATTTCACTTACTTCATAAGCATCATATACAAACTCATAACTTCCATATATAATAAGAATTGCAAAAGGTATTAGCATAAATATTGAACCAATTATATTTATCATAGCTTTTCTTCTAGATGATAAACTATCATAAATAAAATCAACTCTTACATGTGATTCACTACTTAAAGCATAACTAATCCCAAAGAGAAACATAACAGCAAAAAAATGCCACTCCATCTCTTGAAGCCAAATTGCTCCTGTATTGAAAAAATATCTTAACACTACATCTAAAAATACATTAAACATCACAAGCAATAATAAAATTGCTGTGATATTTCCTAAAAATTTATTGTAAGATTCAAAAAATCTATTTATCATAAATTATTTTACTGATTCACAAGTTTTAATGTAATTGTACTCACCCATTTTTGACCAAGCTCTAGCTTTTTTCATAAATGCTTGTTGATTATCATATATTTCTCTAAATAGTTTATTTTTAGATGCATATTTTTCAAATACTTCATCAGTAGCTTTTTTCATAGCTTTTACAACTGGAGCTGGAAATGATTTTACTTTTATATTTGGAAAATCTGTTTTCATTTTTGCCCATGCTTTTGCTGAATCTGCAAAGTTTTCATAATACATATCTGCAGCTGCAGCTTTCATTGCAGTTACTAAAATAGCTTGATTTGCTTTACTTAACTTATTAAATGCTCTTTTATTTATCATAAATTGCATCTCAGAAGCTGGTTCATGCCATCCAGTGTAGTAATATGGTGCAACTTTATGAAATCCCATTTTGATATCCATACCAGGTCCAACCCATTCTAGAGCATCAATAGTACCTCTATCAAGTGATGTATAAAGCTCACCTGCTGGGATATTCGTAACATTTACTCCAAGTTTAGCCATAACTTCACCTGCAAGTCCTGGAATTCTCATTTTTATACCTTTTAAGTCTTCAACAGTATTGATTTGTTTTCTAAACCAACCACCCATTTGAACTCCAGTATTTCCACCAGGAAAATTAAGCACTTTAAATCTATCATATACTTTATTCATATATTTCATACCATCACCATAATAGAACCATGCATATTGCTCTTTCATAGTCATACCAAAAGGTACTGTAGTAAACCAAATAGTATTTATATCTTTACCTTTCCAGTAATATGAACCACTATGACCCATTTGATATTGTCCACCTTTTACCATATCAAGAATACCAAGCGGTGCTTTATGCTTCTCTTTACCCTCTATTTTAATGATAAATTTTCCTCCACTCATCTCTTTTACCATTTCGGCAACTTTAAATGGTGGTGATGCAAGAGGTGTAAGTGTACTAGGCCATGTCATAGCCAGCTTCCATTTTACTTTTTTTGATGCGAATGATGGTGTTGTAAGTAACATAACCATTGCAATAAAAGCAGATATTTTAAATATTGATTTCATAAATCATCCTTTTTTTAATTTAAAAAAGTGTAACAAAATCAAGCTTAAATTGTAACTTATTCTTTGT
>CAZLZQ010000037.1:0-16037 GCA_964564065.1 uncultured Arcobacteraceae bacterium
TTATTTCAATTGTATTTTTTGCTAAACTGATTGCTTCAACAAATATTTCAGCACCCTTAATGATACCAAATGAGTAAAATCTTTGTTTTAATTCATCTTTAGATTCAATTTTTTTAATTCTAGCGTGTTGCCCTACTTCTAACTCAGATAGTTTCATTAAACATCCTATTATTTATATTTTTTAAATGATAACGATTATCATCTTAAAATATAATTAATATGATATTCATTATCAAGTTATTTTTAAAATATATTTATGATATAATCTAATAAAGGAATAAAAATGTATGATGTTATAATTATAGGTGCAGGTGCTGCTGGTTATGGTGCTGCACTTACTTTAGTATCTGTTGAAGAAAAATTTGAGTGGGCAAAAAATAAAAAATATCTTATAATTGATGATAATAATAGTGATATCTTAAAAGCTAGTTTCTTTAACCTTTCTGGAGTTAAATTTGGAATTGGAGGAGATGAACTACTTCATAATATGAAAGTTCAACTATCTAATTTTAAAAGTTGTAAAATAGAAAATGCAACTGTTACAAAAATAGAAGATAATAATAACTCATATAATATATCTACTAACGATAAAAACTATAAATCAAAAATTATAATACTTGCTACGGGTATGCATCAATTTAATATAGAATGTGATGATATAGAAATACTTCCCCATAATGATATATTAAAACCAAATAAAATATATTTAAAAAATGCTAATAATAAAATAAAAAATGGACTTTATGTAGCAGGTCTTGCATCTGGAGTAAAAACTATGTTTGCTATTGCAAATGGTGATGGAGCAAAAGTAGCTTGTGATATTTTCAAAGTTTGGACATCAAAACCAGCTGTTGCACATGATACTATAAAAGACAAAAGGTAATAATTTGAAAAGAATATTTTTAACAAATGATGATGGATGGGATGCAAAAGGTTTAAAAAAGCTTACTGAATCATTAAGACCAATTGCACAACTAATTATTGTAGCACCGGCAATAGAGAAATCTGCATCAGCTCATAGTATGACACTGACACGTCCTATGAAATTAATTGGTGTAGATGATGATTATTATAAAATGGATGATGGAACACCTACTGATTGTGTATTTGTTGGATTAAATAATCTTTATGATAATGATAAAAAACCAGATTTAGTTATAAGTGGTATAAATATAGGCTCAAATATGGGTGAAGATATTACATATAGTGGAACAGTTGCTGGGGCTAGTGAAGCTGTTTTACAAGGTGTACCTGCAATATCGATTAGTCAAGTATTTAATGACTTAAATAATGCAAATAAAAATGCATGGGAGTATGAATTAGCTTGTAAGGTTATAGTTGATATAGTACGAAAAATATTTAATGGAGATTTTCCATTGGGTGAAAGAAAGTTATTGAATATAAATATACCACCTTGTAGTATAAAAGATTGCAACGGTATAAAGATAACAAATGCTGGATATAGAGAGTATGGAAATGATTCACATAGATATACTTCTCCTAGAGGAGAAGAAGTTTATTGGATAGGTTTACATCCTCTTATTTGGAAAGAGAGTAAAAATAAAAGTTGTGATTTTGATGCAGTTCAAAATAACTATGTTTCAATAACACCAATACAATTAGATATGACTAGTTATAGTGATATTGATAAACTAAAAGGATGGATAAGTGAATAGTGAAATTATTGAGTATACACAAGAGTTAGAACAAGATATAAATAAAATAGTTGGTAACCTTAAAAGTGAAGAACAACTAGCAGACGTTTTAAAAAAGAAACTTACTAAAAAAGAATTAAAATTTTATAAACTAAAAATTCAAAACAGTTCAATAGAAGAAATATGTGAAGAGTTACATTGTGACAACACAAGATATGAAGAGATAAAAAAACAAACTATCTTAAAATTAAATCAAGAAAAAATCAAAAAAGAACTAGTAAACGTATAATGTCATACTTTAGATATATTATCTTTACCACAGTATTATCAACATTTTTTATTGGATGTGCTAATAAAATTGAAAAGTTGCCGAATATATCTAAAGCAAACTTCCAAAAATCTAGTTGGAATGAACTCGTTGGATTTGAAAATGATAACCTTAAACTAGCATTAGATGTATTTAAAAAAGATTGTACGTCATCAAAAAAATATGAAAACTTAAAAAATATTTGTGAAAAATCTTTTATTGAAAATAATCCAAAAAAGTTTTTTACTAATAACTTTACACCTTATAAACTAATATCTGATGACTATAGTGATAATGGATTAATTACAGGATATTATGAACCTCTTCTGTATGGAAGCATTACAAAAACAGACAAATATAAATATCCAGTATATGGTGTACCTAAAGATCTATTTGTTATAGATTTAAGTTCTGCTTATCCATCTTTAAAAGAGATGAGATTAAGAGGTAAGATTATTGGAAATAAAATAGTTCCATATGATTCAAGAAAAGAGATAAATAGTAAAAATCATAAAAATATGAATATATTATGCTATGTTAATGATAAAATAGATCTATTTTTTTTACATATTCAAGGAAGTGGTAAAGTAAAACTAGAAGATGGAACTATTTTAAATATTGGTTATGCCCAACAAAATGGTAGAAAATATTATGCAATAGGTAAGAAACTTATAGAGGAAGATTATATTAAAAAAGAAAATATATCTTTACAAACTATTAAACAATGGCTTTTAGATAACCCCAATAAAATGGATGAAATTCTAAATTTAAACGAAAGTTATGTTTTTTTTACTATAAATAAAAATAGTGCTACAGGAAGTTTAGGTACACAACTAACTGCAAATAGAAACTTAGCTGTTGATAGAAGTTATATCCCTTTAGGATTTCCAGTGTTTATCAATACAACAAATCCAATAGATAATAAACCTATAAATAGATTAATGGTAGCAGCTGATACAGGTGGGGCAATCAAAGGTAAAATAAGAGCAGATTTTTTCTTTGGAAATGGTGACTTAGCACAAAAGTTAGCAGGGAAAATGAAACAATCAGGTAAGCTTTATATTTTAATACCAAATAAAATTAATAGTAAATAAAGGATAATAGAATGCATATTACAAATAAAATTTCAAAACAATTTCATAAATTCGCTACAAAAGAATTTTCTCCATGGTTTCAAACTATAGTTAATAATAGTTATGTAAAACTAATGGGACTAGATATGAAAGAGTTTAATGATGCAAGTTCATATAAAACATTAAATAAACTATTTACAAGAGAACTAAGAGTCCCTAGAGATATAAATGGTAGCTTAGATAACTTTATCTCGGCAGCAGATAGTTTTGTTAGTGAGGCAGGTGAGATTAAAGATACCACTGCTTTACAGATAAAAGGTATGAGTTATACGATTAAAAACCTTTTAACAGATAATATAGGTAGTGAAAATTTTACTAAAATGAGAAATGGTAAGTTTATGAATCTATACCTTAGTCCCAAAGATTATCATAGATATCATGCAAGTTATAATTGTCAAGTTACAAAGCTTATACATGTACCAGGAAAACTTTATCCAGTAAATTTCACCTATTTAAATAAACAGGAAAACCTTTTTATTGAAAATGAAAGAGTTATTTTAGAATGTAAAACATCAAATGATAAATTATTTTATATGGTTTTTGTTGGTGCTTTAAATGTAGGCAAAATGATATTTACTTTTGAACCAAAAGTAAAAACAAATAGTGATGTAAATAAAATGGAAGTTTATGAATATGAAAATTTATTTATAAATAAAGGTGACTGTTTAGGTTACTTTGAGATGGGTTCTACTGTATTATTATTTTGGGAAAAAGATATGGTTAAATTAGAAAATCTTGTTAATAAAAAAGTTAGATTTGGAGATATTGTAGCAACAAATATCTAAACTTTACTATATAAACACTACACTTTTAAGTTACTTTTGGATAAAATAAATGAATTTTATACAAAGGTAATCATAACATATGGAAAATCTTTTCGAATCACAAGATATAGTTGATATTAAAATTGAAGACTCAATTAAAGCTTCATACTTAGACTACTCAATGAGTGTTATTATTGGTCGTGCTTTACCAGATGCACGAGATGGTTTAAAACCTGTTCATAGAAGAATACTTTATGCAATGCATGATTTAAATATGACATCTAGAACACCTTATAAAAAATCAGCAAGAATTGTTGGTGATGTTATAGGTAAGTATCATCCTCATGGTGATACTTCTGTTTATGATGCACTTGTAAGAATGGCACAAGACTTTGCTATGAGAGTTCCTTTAGTTGATGGTCAAGGAAACTTTGGTTCAGTAGATGGTGATAATGCTGCCGCTATGAGATATACTGAGTCAAGAATGACAAAACTTAGTGAAGATGTTTTAAAAGATATCGATAAGGATACTGTAAATCATGTAGCAACATATGATGATATGGGTAAAGAACCTACAGTTATGCCAACAAGAGCACCTCTACTTCTTATTAATGGTAGTGAGGGAATTGCTGTTGGTATGGCAACTAAAATACCACCACACAATCCAACAGAAGTTATGAATGGATTGATCCATCTAATAGAAAATCCAAATAGTGATGCTGTAGAATTAATGGAATTTATCAAAGGTCCTGACTTCCCAACTGGTGCTACTATTTTTGGTAGACAAGGTTTTACTGATGCATATAAAACAGGTCGTGGTAAAGTTAAAATTAGAGCAAAACATCATATTGAAACAAAAGGTAAAAAAGAGATTATCGTTTTAGATGAATTACCTTATCAAGTAAATAAAGCTAAACTTGTAGAGCAAATAGCAAACCTTTCAAAAGAAAAAACTGTTGAGGGGATAAGTGAAGTAAGAGATGAATCAGATAGAGATGGTACTAGAGTTGTAATTGAACTTAAAAAAGATGCTATGGCTGAAATTATTATGAACAACCTTTACAAAGCTACACCTATGCAAACAACTTTTGGTATTATTTTATTAGCTGTACATAACAAAGAACCTAAAATATTTAATCTACCACAAGTTTTAAATATATTTTTAAATCATAGAAAAACAGTTATTATTAGAAGAACTATATTTGATTTAGAAAAAGCAAAAGCAAGAGCTCATATATTAGAAGGGCTAAAAATAGCACTTGATAATATTGATGAAGTTATTAAAATTATTAGAGCAAGTACTACAGATACAGATGCAAATGAAAAATTATGTGCAGCATTTCATCTTTCTGAAATTCAAGCAAAAGCTATTTTAGATATGAGACTAGGTAGACTTACTGGTTTATCAAGAGAAAAATTAGAAGAAGAGCTTAGACAATTATTAGAACTAATTGATGAATTAGAATCTATTTTAAAAAGTGAAGATAAATTAAATACTATCATTAAAGATGAATTAATTGAAACAAGAGATAAATATTCTGAACTAAAAGATAAATCAGGAAGATTAATAGCAGATAGAAGAACAACTATTGAAGATAGCTATGATGATATTGATATGGAAGATTTAATACCAAATGAACCTATGGTAGTAACTATCACTCATAATGGATATGTAAAAAGAGTTCCTATTAAAGCTTATGAAAGACAAGCAAGAGGTGGTAAAGGTAAAGTTGCAGTTACTACTCATGATGATGATTTTATTGAGAAATTTTTTGTAAGTAATACTCATGATACATTATTGTTTGTTACAAACTTTGGACAACTTTATTGGTTAAAAGTATATAGAATACCAGAAGCTGGGAGAACAGCAAAAGGTAAAGCAGTAGTAAATCTTATAAATCTTAAAGCAGATGAGAAGATAATGGCTATTATCCCTACAACTGATTTTGATGAATCTAAATCTATGGCATTTTTTACAAAGAATGGTATTGTAAAAAGAACATCACTTAAAGACTTTAGCAATATTAGATCAAATGGTGTAAGAGCAATTGTACTTGATGAAGGTGATGAGATAGTTACATCATCTATTACTACATCTCAAACTAAATACTTAATGATCTTTACAGCACTTGGTCAAGTTATTAGATTTGATGTAGAGAAAACAAGAGCACAAGGTAGAACTACAAGAGGTGTAAGAGGTATTAAGTTTAAAGATGAATCTGATTATGTAGTTGATGCAGATGTTATAGACAATGAAGAGCAAGAGCTTTTAACTGTAAGTGAAAATGGTGTTGGTAAAAGAACAGAAGTTGAAGCATATAGACTTACAAATAGAGCAGGTTCTGGTGTAATTTCTATGAAATTAAGTCCAAAAACTGGTAAAAAAGTTATTGGAAATGTTTTGGTAGAAGAGGAATATGATCTTATGGCACTTACCTCAATTGGTAAGATGATAAGAGTAGATATGAGTAGTATTAGAAAAGCTGGTAGAAATACTAGTGGAGTAAATATTGTAAACGTAGATAAAGGTGACAAAGTTGTAAGTATAGCAAAATGTCCAAAAGCAAAAGATGATGAGTTAGATATTCAATTGATAGATGAAAATGGTATTTTAGCAAATGAAACATCAAATATAGAATCAAATGAAAATACTCAAGATTCAAATTTATTAGATATTAATAGTGAGGAAGAAAAATAATGTCAGCAAAATTTAATGTAGCAGTTGTAGGTGCAACAGGTGCAGTAGGTGAAGAACTATTTAGAGTGATGGAAGATTTAGATTTTCCAATCGGTGAACTTTTACCATTAGCAAGTGCAAATAGTGTAGGTACTTCTATAACTTTTAAAAACAAAGATTATCCAGTTGTTGAACTTACAGATACTGTATTTGAAGAAAATGAAGTAGATATAGCTTTTTTTAGTGCAGGAGGAAACATATCTGCTAAATTTGCAAAATTTGCAGTAGAGGGTGGTGCTGTTGTTATAGACAACACTAGCCACTTTAGAATGGAACCAAATATTCCTTTAGTAGTACCAGAAGTAAATCCTGAAGATATTGCTTTATGGAGAGAAACAGGAATTATTGCAAATCCAAACTGTTCAACTATACAAATGGTTCAAGCACTTAAACCTCTTGATGATTTATATGAAATAAAAAGAGTTGATGTTGCTACTTATCAGGCAACTTCTGGTGCAGGAAAAGCTGGTATGGAAGAGCTTGTAACTCAGATGCAAGATTTTTTTGCTTTTAAACTAGATGAAACAAAAAAAGAAGCATTTTTACATCAAATCGCTCTAAATGTAATTCCACATGTTGATACTCCTCAACCAAATGGTTTTACTAAAGAAGAGATGAAAATGATAAATGAAACTCAAAAAATTATGAAAAAAGAGATGGCTATCGCTGCTACTTGTGTAAGAGTACCAGTACTTAGAAGTCACAGTGAAGCTATAACTATAACTTTTGCAGATAATATTGATATAGATTTAGATGAAGTTAGAGATGTATTAGATAACTTTGAAAATGTAGAGGTTATGGATGATTTAGAAAACGGTGTTTACCCTATGCCAATTATTTCTACAGATACAGACACTACATATGTAGGAAGATTAAGAAAAGATATATATAGTCCAAATATGTTACATATGTTTAACGCAGCAGATCAAGTAAGAGTTGGTGCTGCTACAAATTCTGTAAGAATTGGTCTAAAATGGATTGAGATGCAAAAGGATGAACTATGCTAGAAAAAGTTTTTGAAGGTGCTATATGGAGAAGTAGATTTGTAGTTATTCTTGCTGTAATCTTTGGTCTTATTGGTGCTTTTGTACTTTTTATAGTTGCATCTATGGATATTTGGGGAATTGCTGTATATACCTTTAATACTATTGTTACAAGTGCACATCCTGATAAATTTCATGAAGATATTGTTGCTGGTATTATTGGGGCTGTTGATTTATATCTTATAGCTGTTGTTATGTTTATCTTTGCATTTGGTTTATATGAACTTTTTATAAGTGATATTGATGAAGCTATGAATGACCCTCAAGGTACTAAAATACTAGCTATTACATCTTTAGATCAATTAAAAGATAAGATCTCTAAAGTTATTGTTATGGTTCTTGTTGTAAACTTTTTTCAAAGAGTGTTACATACAGAGTTTACAACACCACTTGAGATGCTATACTTCGCTATTTCTATTGCATTTTTATCAATAGGTCTTTACTACTTAGGTAAAGTTGGTAAAAAGTAAATAAAATTTACTTATAATAAAAAAGCCAGAGTTAAAATAACTCTGGCTTTTTTATTTTATAGATAAAACTAATTTTAGTTTTATCTATTTTGTACAAATTTTTTAATTCTAGATATACCATCTTTAATTGTATCTTCATCTGTAGCAAATGATAATCTAAAGTAACCTTCTAATCCAAATGCAACACCAGGAACAACAGCGACACCAACGTCTGATAATAACTCTTGAGCAAATGTCATAGAATCATTTGTAACATCTTGAATATTAACAAATAGATAAAATGCACCATCTGGTTTAGAAACACTTAATCCATCAATTTCATTCATAAGCTTAACTGCTAAATTTCTTCTTTTTTCAAATTCTACTCTCATATTTTCGATATCTTTATCTGCTGAACCATTTAATGCTGTAATAGCTGCACCCATAGTAATAGAATTGATATTTGAAGTAGATTGTGATTGTAACTTTTTCATAGCTTTTAGTAAATCTTTATCTTTACTAGCTAAATAACCAAATCTCCATCCAGTCATTGCAACTGATTTACTTAAACCATTTATAGTGATTGTTCTACTCATCATATCATCACTTATACTTGCAACTGCTGTAAAATCTGAACCATCATATACTAGTTTTTCATACATTTCATCACTTATTACTGTGATATTAGTGTCTTTTAAAACTTCTGCTAATGATATAAGTTCATCTTTAGTATAAACACTTCCCGTTGGATTTGATGGTGTTGTTAAAATAAGCATTTTACTTTTTGGTGTAATTGCATTTTTTAATTGCTCTGGAGTAATTTTAAAACTACTTTTATCAGTTGTAACAATCTCTACAACTGTACCGCCACTATACTTTACAAGTTCAGGATATGTTACCCAATAAGGTGCAGGGATAATAACTTCATCACCCTCTTCTATTGCTGCTTGGAAAATATTAAATAAACTATGTTTAGCTCCAACACTAATTATAACTTCTGACGAATCATATTCTAAACCATTATCTCTTTTTAATTTTTCACATATAGCTTCTCTACAAGCAGGAGTACCTTCAACTGCTGTATATCTAGTTTCATTATTATCCATAGCTTTTATAGCAGCATCTTTAATAACTTGAGGTGTACCAAAATCAGGCTCTCCTGCACTAAAGCTTAGCACATCTTTTCCACTCTCTTTTAGCTCTCTTGAAAGTGTAGTGATAGCTATTGTGATAGATTCTGAAAGTCTATCCATCCTATTTGCAATTTTCATATTGTTCCCTTTTAAGAAATATTTACGCGAGTATACTTAAAATTTAATCAATTTTTTATTAATTTTAAGATAATCTCTTGAGTTAAAAGGAAGATTATGAAATATATTTATACAATTTTATTAGTAAGTTTATTTTTTGTGGGATGTGGATATAAAGGTAACCCAAAATATGTTGATGAAACAAAGCAGATTAAAGTAGATAAGTAAATGATTTATGACTATCTTATAATAGGAGCAGGTGTTGCTGGGTTAAATGCAGCTAGATATATTCCAAAAGATAAAAAAGTTTTAGTAGTATGTAAAAAAACTCCATGGGAGTGTAATACTTTTTTTGCACAAGGGGGAGTTGTAAGAGCTGTAGATGATAACGACATACCATTTCATATTAACGATACTATGGCTGCTGGTGTTGGATTAAATGATACTAAAGCAGTAGAAATTTTAAGTAAAGAATCAATGGATGTGATTGATAATATTATTGATAATGGATTTAATTTTGATACTAATAGTGAAGGTAAATTAGCATATACAAAAGAAGCTGCTCACTCTACAAGTAGAATTTTACATGCTGATGGTGATGCAACTGGACGAATGATGCATATGTTTTTATTAGAGCAATGCCCTCATGAAGTTGTTGTAGATTCAATTGTAATTGATCTTTTGTATGAAAAAAACATATGTTATGGTGCACATTTAATTCATAAAGGTAAAGATAAAATAGTATATGCACACAATACAATTTTAGCTTCTGGGGGTGTAGGCTCTATTTATAGATACCATACAAATTCAACTACTATTGCTGGAGATATACAAGGTATATGTCTAGAAAAAGGTATACCTCTAAAAGATATGGAGATGATGCAATTTCACCCAACAGTTTTTGTAGATAGTCAAAGCCCAAGAAAACAACTTCTAACAGAAGCATTAAGAGGAGAAGGTGCTATTGTTGAAGATGAAGAGGGTTATGCTTTTTTAAAAGATTATCATAGAGATAAAGAGTTAGCTCCAAGAGATGTTGTAAGTCGTGCAATATTTGATTATTCAAAAAAAACTGGATCTAAAATATATTTATCTTTTAAAAACTTCGATAAGGACTTTTTTAAATCAAGATTTCCAAATATTTATAAAGATCTAAAAGAAGTAGGATTTGACTTACCTTTTGAAAGAGTACCTATTAGTCCTGCTTTTCATTATAGTATGGGTGGAGTTGATGTTGATCTAAATTCAAAAGTTAAAAATAGTAAAAACCTTTATGCAATTGGTGAAGTTTCATGTACAGGAGTACATGGAGCAAATAGACTTGCATCAAATTCATTATTAGAAGGATTAGTATTCTCAAAAAGAGCAATAAAAACAGCAGAAAAAGAGAACTTTAAAATAGATTTAAAAGATTTTAAAAAATCAAATTATGATATCTTTTTTAAATTACAAAAAAATTCGGATAAAGCAATAAAGAATGATCTACGAAATCTTATGTGGACTTCAGTAGGTATTGTAAGAGATTCTCAAGAGCTAATAGATGCCTTAGAAGAGGTAGAGTCTTATCTTCAAGAGGATGTAGGTAGATTATTGTTTTTAAGGTTACTTACGGCAAAATCTATTATAGAAAGTGCTATAAATAGAAAGAATTCTATTGGTGCACATTATATTAAGGAGAAATAAATGTTAAAACTATTACTTATTAGTTTTATATCAGTATTTGCATTTGCAAATGGTGGGGGTGAAGCTGGAGCTATTCCTGATATCACTATGACTTGGGCAGGTATCGCTTCATTGGTAATATTTATTATTGGATATTATTATGTAGCAATGGAAGAAAAATATCATATCGATAAAGCAAAACCTGCTTTACTTATGGGTACTTTTGTATTTATGATTATTGCATTTTATTATGCTATAAATGGTTTAGATATGAATCTTGTACATACTCAAGCTCAACATTTAATATTAGAAATTGCTGAAATATTCTTTTTCTTATTAGTTGCTATGACTTATATTGAAACAATGATTCATATGAAAGTATTTGATAGTTTAAAATATAATCTTATCTCAAAGGGATACACTTATAGACAACTATTTTGGGTAACTGGAATATTAGCATTCTTTATATCTCCAATTGCAGATAACTTAACTACTGCACTTATTCTTTCTACTGTACTTATTACAATTGAACAAAAGAAAAAAGAGTTTTTAGTTCCAGGTGCAATTAATATTGTTGTTGCTGCAAATGCAGGTGGTGCGTGGTCTCCATTTGGTGATATTACAACTCTTATGGCTTGGACATCAGGTAAAGGTTCTTTTGTTGACTTTTTATTCTTATTCCCTGCTGCAGTTTTAGGATATTTAATAACTGCATTTTTACTTTCTAAAGTTGTACCAAATACTCTTCCTGAAGTTGATCTAACAAAAGAGATCAAACCAGAAATGTCAAAAGGTGCTATGACTGTAATTTACCTTGGTGTATTTACAATATTTTGTGCCGTAATGTCACATCAAATTTTACACCTGCCTGCTATGTGGGGTATGATGTTTGGTTTAGCATTACTTAAAATGTATGATTATAGACTTAAAAAAATTCATGGTGCTGGTTTTGATGTATTTAATTCTATGGCAAAAATTGAAAATAATACATTAATGTTTTTCTTTGGTATCTTAGCTGGTGTTGGTGCATTATATTTTGTAGGATGGTTAGCATTAGCTTCTGTTGTATATGATCCATCAGTTCTTGGACCAACATGGTCAAATATTGGGGTAGGTTTCTTATCTGCAATTGTGGATAATGTACCTGTAATGTCAGCAGTACTTAAAGCATCACCAGAGATGGGACTTGATCAATGGATGCTTGTAACACTTACAGCAGGTGTTGGGGGAAGTCTTATATCTTTTGGTTCAGCAGCAGGTGTTGGAGTAATGGGTAAACTACCAGGTATATATACTTTTGGTGCACACATGAAATATTCATGGATGATTCTTGCAGGTTATATCGTATCTTGTTCCGTTTGGTATTTTCAATATCAAATATTAGGTATAGGTGGATGATCAATATAAAGTTTTAACCTAGTTAAACTAAAGATTAAAGGGATAACTGATTAAATTCATGTTATCCCTTTTTTTATACTCATAACATAAATAAATGTTAAAAATGTACTCTACTGTAAAAAACATATAATATGTAATATCTTTTATGGTAAAATGGGCTAATTATCAATAAAGGAAATAGTAAAGCTAGTGGAAAATAATAAATTTAATTTTACAGAGATTAGTGATGATTGTATTAAATGTGGTAAATGTAAAACTGTTTGTACAATTTTTAATATAAATCAAGATGAAACAACTTCTCCTAGGGGTTTTATTGACCTTTTAGGTGCCTATAAAAGAGATGAATTAGAATTAGACAGAACAGCAAAAGATATTTTTGAAAGTTGTTTTTTATGTACAAACTGTGTAGAAGTTTGTCCAAATGATCTACCAACAGATATGATAATCGAACAGGTTCGCTCTGATATTGCAAAAGAATATGGAATTGCTTGGTACAAAAGAGCTTTCTTTTTCTTATTAAGACATAGAAAAGTTATGGATTTTTTAGCAAAAATGGGTTGGGTATTTCAAACTTGTGGATTAAAAATAAATCATGAAAAACAAAGTTCTAAAATGAGGATAAATCTTCCAATTGAGATGATTCAAGATAGAACACTACCCTTTGCGGATCGTAAATCATTCTTAAACTCATATCCTGAAGAGATCAATTACCAAATAGATAAAAAAAACAATAATCTAAAAAATAAAGTAGCTATTTTTATTGGATGTATGGGAAACTATGCGTATACAAATATTGGAAAAAGTTTACTAAAAATATTAGAAAGACTAGAAATCGATGTAATGATTCCCAAAAAACAACTTTGTTGTGGAGCTCCAGCATATTTTACAGGTGACTTTGATACAGTTGATTATCTAATAAAGAAAAATATAAAATATTTTGAATCATTTATAGAAGAAGTAGATGCTATTATTATCCCTGAAGCCACTTGTAGTGCTATGATAAATACAGATTGGGAACATTATTTACATGACCAACCTGAATGGAAAAGCAGAGCAAAGAAACTTAGTTCTAAAATTCATATGGCAACTAAATGGTTAGAGGGTAATACAAAACTTGCTCAAATATTAAAAGAAAATGGTAAACAGATGAATGAGATTGTAACATATCATGATCCTTGTCATGCAAAAAAGATGCAAGGAGTATTTAAAGAACCTCGTACATTAATAGAACAAAATTATACAATAGATGAGATGAGTGATTCAAATGAATGTTGTGGTTTTGGAGGTGTTACTATGCAAAGTGAAAAATATCATTTAGCAAAGGCAGTTGGTGTCAAAAAAGCTGCAATGATAAATAAAACTAAAGCTTCAGTAGTAAGTGCAGAATGTAGTGCCTGTAGAATGCAAATAACTGATTCATTAGGTAGAACTAATAGCTCTGTAGTATTTAAAAATCCTATAGAATTAATAGCTGATGCTTTATAGGATAATTAACTAATGGAAACATGGAATAATATATATGATACATTTGATCCAATAGCTTTTCATATTGGAGGATTATCTGTACATTGGTATGGGATTATGTATGCAACAGCTTTTATAAGTGCGGTAAGCATTGCTCATTGGTTTAGAAACCATGATAAATTAAAAATATCAAAAGATTTTCTTGATAGCTATATTTGGTGGGTTGAATTAGGTATTATTCTAGGAGCAAGAATTGGGTATGTTATATTTTATGATGTAAATAATGCACATTATCTAACCCATCCTTGGCAAATATTTAGCCCATTTAACAATGAAGGTGTATTTGTAGGTATTTCAGGAATGAGTTATCATGGTGCTTTAGCTGGATTTGTAATAGCATCAATTCTTTGGTCTAGAAAATACAAAACTAGTTTTTGGTTTATGATTGATATTGCAGCGCTTGCTGTCCCTTTAGGGTATACATTTGGTAGAATTGGAAATTTTTTAAATAAAGAACTTGTAGGTCGAGTAACAGATTCATCTTTAGGTATTTATGTTGATGGGGTACTACGACACCCATCTGCTTTATATGAAGCATTTTTAGAAGGTTTAGTAATATTTGTAATCTTATTTGTATTTAGAGCTAAAAAACAATTTGACGGTCAAATAGCACTATTATATGTAATACTATATTCATTTATGAGAATAATTGCAGAGATATTTAGAGCACCTGATATTCAACTTGGATTCTTACTGGGAACATCATGGCTTACTATGGGTATGATTATATCAGCTATTTTTGCACTATTATCTACAATAACATACATAATAGTTTATAAAAGATATAAAAAATAGGCTTAATATCTATTCAGGATGAGGATTTTCAATATATCCCATTTTGATAGCTTCATCTTCTATCTTATTTTTTAGAAGATCAAGTCTCCATTTATGACGAGTAGCAAATTCAACTATCTCTTTTTCTCTCTCATCTTCTGTACAAAAAACAAAAATTCTTTTCATAAATAATTTAGGTATCTGTATAGCAATAAGTTGAAAATAATTCTCTTTACAATTTCTTGAGCAAAATGCTTTACTCATAGCTATTTTCTTTTTACAAAAAGGGCAATGCGACATTTTCTTTCCTTCTATTTTTTAATCTATTTTTTGATAGGGACAAGTTTATAGTATTCTGCATTTGTTACATCTGCTATATACTTTGGATCAGTATCATGTATTGCAATTATTTGAATCTCTTGACCATACAATATCCATCCTGCATCATTATCTTCTAACACACCTAAAGAAAACATTTCTACTATTTCATCTTTAGATACTATTTGTTCTTCCATTATTTTATCCTATCAATAAGTTTTTGATTAACTTACTTTATCTATTTGGTATCCAGCTGTAGAGTTATTTTTAATAATATTATAATATGTTTTATTTCTAATTTTATTTATAACATTTCGCATTGTAAAAATACTCATTTTCTTCTCTTTCCAAACTTTTTCTTTTATCTCTTCATATCCAATAATTTTATTATGATTGTCTAATAATAATTTTAATACTTGAAATTCATATTTAGTAAATTCTACAGCACCATTATCATCATAGAATCTTTCTCTATAAGAATCATAATATATACCTTCACCTAGCATTATTTTATCAACTCTTTTAGATTGATTTAATGCCATTATAATTGACAATTTAAGATCGTCATAATTTATAGGATATGAAAGAATTGCATAAGCTGAAGTATTTATACAACTTACAATATTACTCTCTTCTGAATTATCTAAAATTACAATTTTTGGTAAATGTGGTTTTTTTATTCTCAAATCTTCCATGATATCTAAAGCTATATCACAACAATAATCAACTAAAAGTATATCAAAATTATTTTCCATTATATCACAGCCCGTATGCACATCAATAAAAATTAACTCTTTAGAATCTTTTAAATTATTTTCTAATTGAGTTTTTAACTCTTCATTACTTGTGATACATAAAATTGTCATATTTGTAAATTTTCTTAATTTTTTAATCATTATCCCAACTTTTGTAATTATTTTTTCGTATTGTATCAAAAAAAATTATTTTTGTCAAAGGTCAATTTATAAGATCAGCAATTCTAACTCTAATTTTTTGACTTACATAATATAAGGCTCCATATCA
>CAZLZQ010000038.1:0-15693 GCA_964564065.1 uncultured Arcobacteraceae bacterium
ATAATATCTAAAATATTATTAGAATTTGGTTAATTGTAAATTTATACATTTAATGATAAAATTAACATAGAAGGAAATGCTTATGAAGATGGTACAAATTTTATTTTTACAGTTATTATTATCAGTTACAAGTTTTGCCCAAAATGTAGATTCTAATGTTGATTGTTTACTATTAGAAGATGAAAATTCAATTATTTGTAAATATTCTACACATAGGGTAAATATTGATAAAAATATAACATTTTATTGGATTGATCCAAATGGTGTAGTAAGTAGACAAAGAGATATGGTATTACCAGCAAATCATGGTTCGATTTATGATTATAGATATAAAAGAGGTAGATTACATGGTAAGTGGATATTTAAAGTAGTGGATGGTGATATTGAATTAAAAACTACTTTCATAATTAAGTAGTACCTTATAAATTCTGTAGCAATAATTGGAGCAGGAGCTTCTGGCTTAATATCATCTATTTTTTTAGCATTAAATAATATTGATGTCACTATATATGAATCAAATAATAAAGTTGGAAAAAAACTACTTGCAACGGGAAATGGCCGTTGTAATATTACAAATCAAAATATATCATTAGATAATTTTTATTCTAAAAATTATAAATTCCCAATAGAAGCATTGCGAAATTTTTCTTATGAAAAATGTGAATCTTTTTTTAAAAATATTGGATTAAAGTTTGTTCTAGGACAAAAAGGTAGAGTATACCCTATGTCTCAACAGGCATCAAGTGTTGTAGAACTTCTTGAATATGAAGCAATAAGACTTGGAGTAAAGTTTTATTTAAATTGTAAAGTAGACAAGTTAGAATATAAAAATAAAAAATTTATAATAAATAATGATAAGTTTTATAACCAAGTAATAATTTCTACGGGAAGTGTTGCTATGCCAAAATTAGGATCATCAAAGTGTGGTTATGATTTTGCAAAGAATTTTGGACACAATATAATAGAACCTTTTGCTTCTCTAGTTCAATTAATAAGTAGTAATAAAAATCTAGAGATGATAACTGGTGTAAAGATAGAGGGATTAGTAAATAAAAAATATGGTGATATCTTATTCACAAAATATGGTCTTTCTGGTTCTGTAATATTGGAGATAAGTCGAGATATATCACTAAAACTCAATAATCAAAAAGAGATTAAAATATTTATTGATACTATGCCAAATACTACAAAAGAACAATTAATAGATATGTTTAATAATATAATTAATAAAAAAATTGATAAAGATATTGTGATGTATTTAAATGGTTTTATGAATAAAAAACTTGCAAAATATATCGTAATAAATTCAAAATTAGCAACAAATATAAAATATATTAAATTTTTATCAAAAAAAGATATAGTATCACTAGTAAATACAATTAAAAATCTTGAATTTACTATAATTGGTACAAAAGGATTTGATACTTGTGAAGTTTGTGCAGGTGGAGTAGATACAACTAAAATAGATTCAAAAACAATGGAATCTAAACTTCAAAATAACCTATATTTTACAGGTGAAGTTCTAGATGTTGATGGGGATTGTGGTGGATATAACTTACATTGGGCATGGGCTAGTGGGTTTTTGGCATCATCTGATATAATAAAAAAAAGAAAGGTTGTCTAAAATGAAAAAATTATTATTTATAACAGCAGTAATAGGTACTTTGTTTAGTGGTTGTGCAGTTACATCTGTAAACTATAATTCAGAAGTTGAGAAAGATAAAAAAAATAAGCAATATATTGAACATACAGAGTGTAGATATTTAGTAGGTCCATTTAATACTAGTGATAATATATTGTTAGAAGAAGCTATAGCCAATACTATTAAAGAGGGAAATGAACAAGGTATGTATGGTAATAAGTTAATAAATGTTGATATTCAAGAGGGTGGATTTACAGGAATTTTTGTTACCGAGTTATGTTTATATGTTAAAGGAAATATAATATATACAAAAGATTTATAAAAAAATGAAATAAATATGATATTATCACAAATATAAATGAAGGAAAAATATGAATATTGATAAACTTATAAAAGGTAATAAAAAATTTATAGATGCACATTTCCCAAAGTTAGAGGGAAAATTTGAAGATTTAGTAGAAAATGGGCAAAAGCCTACAATACTTTTTATTGGTTGTAGTGATAGTAGAGTTGTTCCTGATCTTATAGTTGATAGTAAACCAGGAGATATGTTTATTTTAAGAAATATAGGTAATTTTGTACCTCCATATAAAAATGATAATGATTTTCATGCATCAAGTGCTGCAATAGAATATGCAGTAAGTGTTTTAAATGTAAAAGATATAATAGTGTGTGGTCATAGTCATTGTGGTGCATGTGCATCTTTATATAAAGATTTGACAAATGAACCACATCTTCAACATGTAAATAAATGGTTGGAACTAGGTTATAAAGCAAAAGAATATACTCTTTTAGCAACACAGGATAAGACTAATAAAGAACAGATATTACGAACTACAGAGAGAATATCAATAAAACATCAACTTGAAAATCTTCTAACATATCCTGAAATCATGAGAAAAGTAAATATTGGTGAATTAGATATTCATGGATGGTATTATAAAATTGAAGATGGATCAATAGAATATTATGATGGAGAAAGTTGTAATTTTAAATTATTAGGTAGTGATTAAATATGTTTAAAGGGTTGTCTACCGATCAAGCACCTCCTATATCTGTACCATTTAGATTTTTTTTAACTGCACCTATTTTTGCAATATTAATTGGTGTAGTATTCTTTCAATATCCACTAGATGTTATTTTAAATAGATATACAAATGTAGCTATTTCCATAACGCACCTATTTACATTGGGTGTTGTTTCTATGATAATGCTTGGGGCATTACAACAGATGTTACCTGTACTTGCAGGAGTTGTAGTAAAAAAACCAATATTATTTGCTAATATTATTCACACATCTTTAACTATTGGAACATTAGGATTAAGTGGGGGATTTTTATATTCGAAAACATATTTATTAATATTAGGTGCAATCTTTTTAACAATAGCTTTTAGTACATTTTTATTTACGATAGCTTTTTTACTTTTTCGGGTAAAGTATTTAACTGCTACAGTAAATGCTATGAAAGTATTTATAGTAGCTGGTATAATAACTGTAGCAATAGGAGTATATTTAATTACAGCACATATAACATCTGATATATCACCTATACACTATATAATTGTTAATATTCATATAGTATTTGCAATATTTGGATTTGTATTAATATTAATAATGGGAGTTTCATTTCAGGTTATACCTATGTTTTATGTAGCTCGTGATTTTCCTAAATATATTCAAGAAAAATTTCCCATAGTTATATTTTCTATGATAATTTTATTTGCTATTTTTAGTTTCCTACAAGTTAGTACAAGAGAGGTTCTAATTACATTAAGTTTTATCTCTATCCTATTTGGATATTTTGCAATAGTAAGTTTAAATAATAGAAGAAGACCTGTTTTTGATATAACTCTTTGGTATTGGAAATTATCAATGTTTAGCTTAATTCTATCTATGATCTTATTTATTTTAGATATAAATATATATGCTATTGTTATAATTATAGTTTTTGGTTTTATATATTCAGTATTGCAAGGTATGATGTATAAAATTATACCTTTTTTATCGTGGTTTCATCTAAGTAGTAAGGGGCATTTTGATATCCCCACATTAAGAGAATTTATTTTAGAATTTGATATTAAAGTTCAATTTTATATCTATTTTAGTTCAATAATATGTTTTTTATTAGCTATTATGATAGATCAAATATTTATATATGTGGGTTCCTGTTTATTTGTAGTATCAAATTTATTATTAATAATTAATATGATAAAAGCGATGAGTGTATATAATAAATTATCTAAGAAATCATTATATTAAATATTTAATTTGAAATGTATCCTTGATGAGGTCTAAATATAAAGAAATATTAAGCATATTTTAAATATAATCCCGAACTTAATTTAATAAAAAAGGATAAAAGTATGAAAAGAACATACCAACCGCATAACACACCTAGAAAAAGAACACATGGTTTCAGAACAAGAATGGCAACTAAAAATGGAAGAAAAGTTATCAAAGCTAGAAGAGCTAAAGGTAGAAAAAGATTAGCTGTTTAAGCAAATCATATCGACTAAACAATACCAAAGAGTTTAATCAAATATATAGAAGCAACAAAAAGTGGCATACGCATAGTTTTGTTGTTTTTTATAAAAAAAGTGATACCTTAAAGCTTGCTTTTGTATCATCTAAAAAAGTTGGTAATGCTGTACACCGAGCAAGAAGCAGAAGATTACTTCGTGCTTTAGTTCTTGAAAAAGAGAACCAACTATCAACAGGTAATTATATTTTTGTAGCAAAAATAGAGATATTTAATCGAGATTTTAATACCTTACAAAAAGACTTCAAGTATGCTATAAAAAAATTAGGTTTATTTGAATAATGAAAAAAACTGGTATCAGTTTTATACTAAATAATTTAATATTATTAATAATTAAATTTTATCAAAAATATTTAACAATTTTATCATTTGGTAGTTGTAGATATCATCCTACTTGTTCATCATATGCAAAAGTACAATTTGAACATAATTCATTTCTAAAAGCACTTTACTTTTCAACAATTAGAATTTTAAAATGTAATCCATTATTTGACGGTGGTTTTGATTACCCAAAAGTAAGATGTATGTCAGATGATAAATCTCAACTCAAAAAGCTAAAATTTAAAAAGATTAAGGTAAAATACTGGAAAGTACCACTCAATAATAAATATTGCTTAATACTTCAACATAACAAAAAATGGGATAAATAAATGGCGTTAAACGACAATACAATGAACAAAGAACAAACACAAAAACGGATACTTCTAGCTACTGTTATATCATTTGCTTTTTTTATAGCATATGATTTTTTCTACTTACAACCAAAACAAGAACTAGTAAATCAAGCAAATGCTAAAAATGCAATAGCTTTAGAGAAACAGCAAGATAAAAATAATATATCAAATGTAAATCAAGCACCTATAACATCTTCATCAGTTGATAACACAAATGCAGCACCAGTTTCAAATGATATATCATCAACAAAAATAGTGTCAACTATTAAAACACAAAAAAATATTTTTGAGATAGATAATTTTGGTAGAATTGCTCAAGTTACTTTAACAGAAGCAAAATATATTGATAAAGATAATAATCAAATCAAACTATTTACATCAAATCAATTAAGACCGTTAGAAGTTAGATTTTCTGATCCTAAAATAAATACAGAATCATTTGAAACAAATGTTGAAGCATCAAGTGTAAAATTAGATGCAACAAAACAAAAAACAGTATTAGTTTTAACTCAAAAATTATCAAATACAACATTAACTAAAGTTTTAACATTTTACCCTGATGGTCACTATGATGTAAAAGTAGCTTCAACAAATAAAGCAACTTTTTTTATAACACCAGGATTTAGACCAGATGTATTAGCTGATATGTATGCAGATCATGGTGCTTTATTGGCATTAAATGATGGAACATTAAATATTATTGAAGATGAAGATATGGAGCAAAGTGCAGAATTAATAGGTGTAAATGTTGCTTCTGCTTTTGATAGATATTATACAACTGTATTATATAATTATGATATAAGTATGGCTCTTAGTGTTATGAAAGATAAAAATAACTCTCCTCAAATTTTTATTCATGCAAATGACAAGATATCACTTCATGGATATGCAGGTCCTAAAAACTATAATAACTTGACATCATTAGATAAAAGATTGTCATCTGTTATTGAATATGGGTGGTTTACTTTTATAGCAAAACCTATGTTCTCTATGCTACAGTTTATATATAGTTATGTTGGAAACTGGGGTTGGACTATTGTTTTTACAACAATTTTAGTTAAACTTATACTTTTACCATTATCTCATAAAGGTATGGTCTCTATGAATAGATTAAAAGAGCTTGCTCCTAAAGTTAAAGAGTTACAAGAAAAATATAAAGATGATAAGCAAAAAGCATCTATGCATATGATGGAATTATATAAAAAAGAGGGTGCAAATCCTATGGGTGGATGTCTACCTGTACTTTTACAAATTCCAATTTTCTTTGCTATTTATAGAGTTTTATTAAATGCAATCGAACTAAAAGGTGCACCATGGATTTTTTGGATTGAAGATTTATCTTTAATGGATCCTTACTATGTTATACCAATTTTAATGGGTGCAACAATGTTCCTACAACAAAAAATTACACCAAATACAATGACAGATCCAGTACAGCAAAAAATGTTTCAATTTTTACCTGTAGTGTTTACTTTCTTTTTCTTATGGTTCCCTGCGGGACTTACTTTATACTGGTTTATAAATAACCTTGTAACAGTAACTCAACAATACTATGTAAATAGAATTTTTGCAAAAGCAAAAGTAGAAAGACATTCTAAACATATCAATGAAAAATCACATAAAGTGTCTAAGAAAAAATAAAAAGGATATATTATGTATCAAGAATTCACTGAAGAATGTAAAACTTTTGAAGCAAAAACATTAGAGGAAGCTTATGAACAAGCTTCTTCCTCTTTATGTTGTTCGGTTAATGATTTAGATATAGAGGTGATTCAGTCTTCATCAAAAGGTTTTTTAGGTTTTTTTTCAAAAAATGCAATTATTAAAGTAAAAGTAAATAAAAAAGATCAAAATAGTTATCAAAAAGAATATAAAGAGAACGATACTAAAAATATAAAAGTAGAGACATTAACTACTAAACTTAATGAGCTAACAACAAGTGAACAAGTAGAACCTGAGCAAGTTGCAAATCAAGTAAAAAAAGAAAAAATATTTAATGAATTTTATGATTCTAAAGAACAAGAGATTCATCAAACTCCTACAATAAAAAAATCAAATAAAAAATTAGAAGATGAGATACATAAAGATATTAATATATTATTTTCAAAGTTATGTTATAAAATTGATGATATTAAAGTATCTATTCAAGATAATGATAGTTTATATGATAAACAACAAACAGTATGTATAGAGTTTTCAGGAGAAGATAGTGCATTATTAATAGGTAAAGAAGGATATAGATATAAAGCATTATCATATATATTATTTAATTGGATAAATGGAAAATATGATATGATGCTTAGATTAGAAGTTGCTCAGTTCCTTAAAAATCAAGAGGAAGCAATGTATAACTATCTTGAACCAGTAATTCAAACTATTAAAGAAGATGGGTATTTTAAAACAAAAATACTTGATGGTATTTTAGTACATATAGCATTGACTAAATTAAGAGAAGAGTTTCCCGATAAGTATGTTGCGGTTAAAACAACACAAAAGGGTGATAAATATATTTTAGTTAATGAATATAGAAATTAAAATAAATTTTAAATATATTAATAGTAGGGATATATAATGTTAGTCGATGATACAATTGTTTCAATAGCAACAGCTTCAGGTATTGGAGCAATTAGTATAGTAAGATTCAGTGGAACTGATGCTTTAGCTATCGCTTTAAAAATATCAAAACAAAAAAACCTAATACCTCGTTATGCAACACTATCTAAAATATATGATACAAAAGATGAACTTATAGATGAAGCTATTTTAATATATTTTAAAAATCCAAACTCTTTTACTGGTGAAGATGTAGTTGAATTTCAATCTCATGGTGGAGTTGCTATTTCTAACTTAGTTCTTAATACAGCTATTAAGTATGGGGCAAGAATTGCAAATCCAGGTGAGTTTTCAAAAAGAGCTTTTTTAAATAATAAGATAGATTTAACGCAAGCTCAAGCTATATCAAAAATGATTGAAGCTAGAAGTGAAGATGCAGTAAAACTTTTAGCAAGACAGTTAAAAGGTGAACTGAAAGATTTTGTTGAAGATATAAGAAAAGATTTATTGTTTATGTTAGCTTATACTGAAGTTAGTATTGATTATGCTGAAGAGGATCTTCCTTCTGATATTTTTGAACAAATTAGTCAAAAATTAAAATCAATCAATCAAAAATTAACTGATACTTTAGATGCTAGTAAAAGAAGAGAGGGTTTAATTGAGGGGTTTAAAGTTGCAATTATTGGTAAACCTAATGTCGGTAAATCTAGTTTGTTAAATAAGCTTTTAAATTTTAATAGAGCTATTGTAAGTACAATTGCTGGAACTACAAGAGATACTATAGAAGAGAGTGTTAAGATTGGTACACATATTATTAAAATAGTCGATACTGCAGGAATTAGAGAAGCTAATGATGAGATTGAAAAAATAGGTATTGAAAAGTCTATAAATGCTTGTGGTGAGGCTGATATTATTATTGCACTATTTGACGGAAGTAGACCTTTTGATGAAGAAGATAAAAAAATACAAGATATAGTACAAAATAGTAAAAAAGAGGTTATTATTATTTTAAATAAATCTGATCTACTTCAAAAATTTGATATTGGAACTTTTAGACAAGAGTATTTAACATTAAATACAAAAGAAAATATTTCAGTTTTAACACATGAACTTGAAAGTATATTAGATAGAAATAATTCTAGTGATGATATGACATTAGTATCGAAACAACAAGTTGATGAAGTAGAAAAAACATTATTACATATAAATGAGGCAGTTAGTCCTTTGCAAACTGGTGAATTGGAATTTTTTTCTCATCATATAAATGAGTCATTATCTCATATATCAAATATTACAAGACCTTATGAACATAGTCAAATGCTAGATGTAATGTTTGGTGAATTTTGTTTAGGTAAATAGACTAATATGCTAAAAATTTCTCAAGTTTTGGAGTTTGTTGAAGAGGATAAACAGTGCTCTTATTTTGATGACAAAATATGTGATATTAGATATAAGTATATGGAGCATTGTACTTCTTTAGAACAACACGAGATGCTACAAAGAGGATGGCGTAGATTTGGAAATATGCATTTTGTTCCAGAATGTAAAAATTGTAATGAATGTAAAACAATCAGAATAGATGTTTCTAAATATAAGTTTTCAAAATCAGAAAAAAGAATTTTTAATAAAAATAAAAATACAAAAGTTTATATGCAAAAACCAACGGTAACTTTGGAGCATATTGATCTATTTAATAAATATCATGAACATATGCAATTAAAAAAGAATTGGAATGAAAATTCAATTGATGTTGATGAGTATGTAAAATCATATGTAAATGGTGCCCATGAGTATGGAAAAGAGTTATTATATTTTATTGATGATAAGTTAGTAGCCGTTGCATTAGCTGATATAGTTGATGGTGCATTATCCTCTGTTTATTGTTATTATGATCATGATTATGAGCATTTATCTCTTGGTAAATTTTCTATTCTAGCACAGTTAAGTATTGCAAAACAATCTAATATTCCATATGTTTATCTAGGTTATTGGATAAAAGATCATTATAGTATGGGATATAAAGAGAACTATAAGCCATTTGAGGTTTTAGAAAATAGACCAAGCATGGATGAAGAAACAATATGGAGTGATTATGAGTGATACTGAACAAATAAAAATAGTTGATATTGTAGAAAATGAGATTGATGAACAATTAGATATTTTAAAAGATGAAGTGTTTGAGAATTTAAAAGAATCATTTATAAAAGAGAAAAGATTATTAAAAAGATTTTATGATTTTTGTGAAGATTATAACTTTTTTGAATATGATGAGATGGGTATGAATATGGAAGATGGGGAAACTGCACTCCGTTTTGTTAATAAAATAAATGAAAAAATTTTAAATAATATTCAAAATGATCTATCATATAAATTTAAAAATATAGAGGTAGATACTTTTAAATATAAGGTTTCATTTATTCTTGAAATTGAACAGTATAAATTTACAATAGTACTTGAAGTTTTAACAGATAGTTTTAATCTTGAGATAGTTTAGGCTTTTTACTTATGGAAAAAAAATTAATATCAAATAAAGCGTTAGTATTTAGAATAGTTTCAATTGTTTTAATTTTTAGTGTTATATCATTATTTATCTCAACTGAGTATCTTAAAAAAACTGCTATTGATACTTTGGCTTCAGATGATGCAAAAAAAACTGCACAATTGGTATTTGAAACTATGAATACTAGAATGCAAGAGGGATGGACAAAGTCAGATCTTGATTCAATTATAGGTAGATTGGAAGGGATAAGAAAAGATATGAGTATCTCATCTTATAGAAGTCCTAGAGTTGAAGAGTTATTTGGTATAGTTCAAAGAGATAAGAAAATTGTAGATAATGATCCTCTTATTCAAAAAGCAATGAAAGGTGAAGAGATATTTATTGTTGATGATGAGACTGGAGTTGTTAGGTTTTTATATCCTATGAAAACAAATACAGAATGTGCTATTTGTCATATCAATACAAAAGAGGGTGATATTAATGGTGTATTAGATATATCTTTTCCTCATAGTGATATAAAAATATCTTTAGATACTATGTCTATATATTTTATAATCTTTTTTATATTATTTCTTATTATTTTTTCAATATTATTTTTTGCAATTATTAATAAAAAAATGGTAACACCCATTCTTGAATTAACAAAAGAGATTGAAGATGTGGAGCAAGAAAAAGATTTAACAAAACGAGCTAATATTCATACAGATATAAAAGAGTTAGAAAGATTACAAAATAGTTTTAATAAACTATTATCAACAATTAAATATTATTATGACAAGTTAATTGATAACTTGTATACAGATGAGTTAACATCTTTATCAAATTTAGCAAAACTACAAAAAGATATTGATATTAAAGATGATACTCACTCTTTAGCAATTTTTGATATAAAGTCTTTTGGAAAAATAAATAGAGTATATGGAGTAAAAATTGCAGATATGCTTCTAAAAGCTTTTGCCCAAGAGGTTAAAGCTATTTTATCTAATAATGGTGAGCTTTATAGATTATATGGTGCAGAATTTGTTGTTATTTTTAAAAATAAGTTAACATATGAAGAATTAAAAAAATATTTAGAAAATATTAGACTATTTAAATTTACATATAATAATGTAGATTTTACCTTAGATATTACATTAGGATATGTAGATACCTTTGATTCAAATGTATTAGAAAATGGTATTATAGCTTTAAAGTCAGCAAAACAGGATAATAAAAATATATTAATATTTAATGATACTTTATCAATTAAATATGAAGATGCAAATCATATAAAATGGTTAAAAAAACTAGATGATGCTATAAAAGAGGATAGAGTAGTTCCATTTTTTATGCCAATGAAAAATACAAAGACTCAAAAAATAGATAAATATGAGGCATTAGTTAGAATTATAGATGGTGATAATATCTATACTCCAGATAAATTTGTAGATATAGCACATGCAAGTGGTAAATATCCTATTGTTACACAAACAATGATAATAAAAACTTTTGAATATTTTAAAGATATAAGTAATATCCAATTTTCAATAAATTTTGCACTTAGTGATATCTTAAATGAACAAACAACACAAGTTTTATTTGATAATTTAAAAGCTTATAAATATAGTAAAAATGTAATTATTGAGTTATTAGAAACAGAAGAGATATCTGATTTTGTGTTATTAAATAAATTTATTAGAGAGGTTAAAAAATATGATGCCTCAATTGCTATAGATGATTTTGGAAGTGGTTATTCAAATTTTAACTATATATTAAACTTAGATATAGATATAATTAAATTAGACAGTTGTTTGGTTCAAAATATTTTTACAGATCAAAATTCTGCTGTTATAATTTCAAATGTAGTTAAAATAGTAAAAGAGTTAGGATTAAAAGTTGTAGCTGAGAGAGTAGAATCTCAAGATATTGAAAATATATTGACGATACATGAAGTTGATTATCTACAAGGTTTTCATATTGGAAAACCTGCCTCTGAAATACTAAAGGATGAAAATTGAAATTTTCATTTGTTACACTGTTTCCAAATTTAATTGATTTTTATTTTAAAGATTCTATTTTAAAAAAAGCAGTAGATAAAGATATTTTAAAATATGAGTTATATAATCCAAGAGATTATACAATAAATAAGCACAAAAAAGTTGATGATACTCTTTGTGGAGGAGGTGCTGGTCAGTTAATATTTCCACAACCTCTTTTTGATTTATTAGATGATATAAAACAAAAAGATAATGATGCTTATATTATTTTCCCATTAGCAGCTGCTAAACCTTTTAACCAATCAGATGCTATAAGATTGTCAAATAAAAAAAATATAGTTTTTGTAAGTGGTAGGTATGAGGGTATTGATGAAAGAGTTATTGAAGAATATGCTTCTGAAGTTTTTAGTGTAGGTGAATATATCTTAACAGGAGGTGAGCTTCCATCTCTTATTATGTCTGATGCAATTTCAAGAAATTGTGAAGGAGTGCTAGGTAATTTTGAGTCTTTAACTGATGAAAGTTATAATTTAGATGAGGATGATGTTATGCTATTGGAAGCACCATCTTTTACAAAACCAGTAGAATATAAAGGGTTGAAAGTTCCTTCAGAGTTTCTAAAGGGAAATCACGCTAAAATTCGCCGTTTAAAACGCGAAATGTCTATATGCAAAACTAAGTATTATAGACCATAAATGGGGCACTTTGGGCTATTATTGTTTATACCCCCGATATTAAGGAAAAAATATGAAAAATAAATACATTGCTGCTTTTGAAGCTGCACAGATTGAAAATAAAGAGATCCCTCAATTTAGAGCTGGTGATACTTTAAGACTTGGTGTTGAGATTAAAGAGGGTTCTAAAACTAGAGTTCAGAACTTTGAAGGTATTGTTATTGCTTTAAAAGGTGAGGGTGTTTCAAATACTTTTACTATTAGAAAAATTGGTGCTAACTCTGTTGGTGTTGAAAGAATTTTTCCTTTATATTCTGATAGTTTAAAAACTATTGAAGTATTAAGAAGAGGTGACGTTAGACGAGCTAAACTTCATTACTTAAGAGGATTAAAAGGTAAAGCTGCAAAAATTAAAGAATTAAGAAAATAATTCTTTTTAATTAAAGCTTTAAAAGGTAAGTATCTTTTGATACTTACCTTTTTTTATTTAAACAAAATATAATGAAAAATATAATTAACTCACCAATAGAGCAAATAAATTTTAAAAATAGATCTTTTCTTATTAAAAGAGATGATCTATTACATCCATCTTTTTCAGGTAATAAAGCAAGAAAATTTTTTTATTTTTTTAAAAAAGATTTTCCCAATGTAACTACTCTTGTAAGCCATGGTTCAAATCAATCAAATGCAATGTACTCCTTAAGTGTATTGGCTAAATTAAAAGGTTGGAGTTTTGTATACTATACAAATCATATTCCCTCTTTTTTAAAAGATAATCCTGCTGGTAATTATAAATACGCATTAGAAAATGGTATGAAACTTATTGTAGGTGAGTATGATTTTGATGATATTAAAGTTAAGAATAATAATATTTTGTATATAGTTGAAGGTGGTGCTATAAAAGAAGCATCTTATGGTTTAGAACAGTTAGCACTTGAGATAACTCAATATAAAAAAGAGAATAGTATAGGTAATTTAAAAGTATTTTTACCTAGTGGTACTGGTACTACGGCATTATTTTTACAAAAATTTTTAAATATAGAGGTTATAACTTCTCCTTGTGTTGGTGATGAAATATATTTAAAAAAGCAATTTTTAGAGTTAGAAAAAGATGAATCTTTACATCCTACAATTTTAAAAACAACTAAAAAGTATCATTTTGGAAAGTTATATAAAGAAAACTATGAAATATATTTAGAGTTGTTAAAGAAAACAAATATTGAGTTTGATCTATTGTATGACCCAATTGGATGGAATACATTATTAAAAGTATTTAAAGATGAGAATATAACTATTTTATATATTCATCAAGGTGGGATTATTGGTAATGAAACGATGTTAGATAGATATAAGTATAAATATGGTGATTTAGTATAAAAAAAGTAACTATGAGTTATAATTATTATAATAAAAATATAATAAATTAAAGGGATTAAAATGGAAGAAAAAATATTAGCGTGTGATAATGAGATCTGTAAAGTTAAAAATGAATGTGAAAGATATAGATTGTATAAAGAGGGTGCAAAAGATTATAAAACTCATAATGGAAAAGAACACAAAGGTTGTGGTCAGTTTATAGAAAATATTAAATAGTTATTTAATATAATATTGAAAATTTGATTAGGCTTTTATGATGATATTTGATATAATATAATTAAGAAGAGGAAAATTAAATTGGCAAAATCAAAAGATAAAAAGAAAGTTAGTGTAAAAGAATTTTTAAATAAAAAAGCTTTTCATGATTATATTATTGAGGATATATTTGAAGTGGGTATTGTTCTTCATGGTTCAGAAGTTAAAGCTATTCGAGCAGGAAGAATGAACTTTAAAGAATCCTTTGTAAGAATAATTAAAAATGAAGTGTTTATCCTTAATATGAATATTTCTCACTTAGATACTGCACATGCTTCATATAGACCAGAAGAGGGGAGAGATAGAAAACTACTCCTTCATCGTAAACAAATAAATAAACTTTTTGAAAAAGTTACAAAAGATGGTTATACAATAGTCGCTACTAAGATGTATTTTAATAAACATAATATTTTAAAAGTAAATATTGGTATTGCCAAGGGTAAAAAAGATTATGATAAGCGTGAAGATTTAAAAGCTAAAGCTATGAAAAGAGATACTCAAAGAGTATTGAAAGAGTGGAATAGATAATTATGAAATTTGGAATAGTAGGTTTAGGCCTTATGGGTGGATCATTTGCAAAAGCTGTTAAAAAATATGGGATATCCTCAAGTGTAGTAGGATATGATCATAATATAGAACATCAAAAACAAGCACTCTCTTTAGGATTAGTTGAAAAAATAGTTGATATAGATGGATTATTAGAATCTGATGTGATAGTATTGTGCATACCTGTAAATGCAATTATTTCATTTTTACCTACATTAGAATCTATAAGTAATGATACTACAATAATAGATTTTGGAAGTACAAAAAAGCTTATTGTAGATCATATTCCAACTAAACTTAGAAAAAACTTCATACCTGCTCATCCCATGACAGGTACTGAAAAATTTGGACCAAGTGCTGCTATAGATGGATTGTATGAAGGTAAAACTATAGTATTATGTGATCTTGAAGTTTGTGATGAAGTACATAAAAATAGAGCTTTGGATATATTTAATGCAATAGCTATGAGAATTGTACAAATGAACTCTTCAACACATGATAAACATGCTTGTTTTATATCTCATCTACCTCATGCTATATCTTATGCTTTAGCAAATACTGTTATGACAAACGAAGATCCAAAAGATATTATATCACTTGCTGGTGGTGGATTTAGAGATATGAGTAGAATTGCAAAATCATCATCACATATGTGGACAGATATTTTTAAACAAAATAGGGAAAATATGTTAAATTCTTTAGATAAATTTGATGATCAGATGAAACTTATTAGAAAAATGATTGAAGATGAAGATTATGAAAATATGTCAAAATGGATGGATAAAGCAAATAGCTTACACGATATCCTATAGATATATTATAGGAATTGTGAGTATAAATAATCTATATATTTAATATTTCTTTTTGATTTCTATAAATTTATCAAGATTTTTTAGCTCGTCCCAAATTTTGTTTACTAAATCTGTATGCTCATTATAAAATTTATGAGAAAAAAG
>CAZLZQ010000039.1:0-15687 GCA_964564065.1 uncultured Arcobacteraceae bacterium
CATAATACCTAATGAAACTTAAGTTTTTACGCACCCAAATTTTTCATTAAATCGATACTTTTAATAAACAAGATTTAAAAGGTATGGCTTCAATTCGTAATTTTATAGCACATGATTATGATGGAATCAATTTAGCAATTATTGAAGATGTAATTAGATATAAATTAGAACCAGTTGTACAAATAGTTGATAATATTTTAGAGAATATATCATAATTATTATAGTAGTGACTTTTGATTTTAGTTACACTAGAAGTTACATTGAGTTTTACTAAATATATAAAAGCCTTTATTTAAAGGGTATATGACCTATTTATTGGTACAGGCCACTGGTACCATGTAGTCTACAATCCAGTTAATAAAGGTTTTTTACAAGATTATAAAATACTTTTAGTCACCTATTAGTCACCCTTATTAAATATTACGCCAATTAACATTACTTACTATAAATTGCATTATGCTCGATCTTTGTACAATGGCTTTGTACTACATTCATACCATGCTCTTTTGCTACTTTAGCAGCAGCATTATTAACTAAACCTAATTGAGTCCATATACATTTTACATCACCTCTTAAGATAGCTTCATCTACAACAGATGCTATAACTTCTGGTTTTCTAAATATATCAACCATATCAATATTAATATTTTTTGGAATATCACTTAAACTTCTATAAACTTTTTCATTAAGTATTGTATCTTCTTTTGGGTATATTGGTATGATTTTAAAACCAGCTTTTTGTAAATAAGCAGCAACTTTATGACTAGCTTTTTCATTATTTGGAGAGCATCCTATAATAGCTATATTTTTTGTTTCTTCAAATATAGCTTTCATCTCTTCTTTGTTTGTATATGTATCTGGCATTTGGCATTCCATAGTTTTCCTTTGTATAATTATAGATAAATTATATCAAATTACAATAAAGTATTTGATAAATTATTAAAATATTAGAAATTATATTTTAATATCATTAAGGATATAATTCTTTTATGATAAATGAACATATAGAATTAGGTGTAATAAACACTTTAAAAATAAATAGAGATACAGAACCAGGATTATATTTAGAAGCAGGGGATGAAGAGGTTATTCTTCTTCCAAATGCTTATGTAACAGATGATATGAATATAGATGATGAACTTGATGTATTTGTATATAGAGATAGTGAAGATAGATTGGTTTGTACAACAGAACAGCCTTATGGGATGAAAGATCAATTTATAATATCAAAAGTAGTAGATACTATGAAATTTGGTGCTTTTATAGACTGGGGTCTTCCTAAAGATCTTTTTGTACCTAGAAATAAACAAAAAACTCCTTTTGAAGTAGGTGATACTAGAATAGTAAGAATTGTAGAAGATGAACAAACAAATCGACTTATTGGAGTTGAGAAGGTTACATCATTTTTAACAAAAGATACATCAGGCTTAGAGATAAATCAAGAGGTAAGACTACTTATATTTGCAAAAACACCATTAGGTTTTAAAGTAATTGTAAATAATATGTATGAGGGGCTTATCTATGCAAATGAGATATTTACAAAATTAGAAATTAGTAATGATATAGTTGGATATATTAAAAATATTAGAGAAGATGGAAAACTTGATATTTCACTTCAGCCAGTAGGAAAAGAGGCTGCAGGAGATGTAAATACTCAAAAGATTATTAAACTTCTAAAACAAAATGAGAACTACCTTCCCTATAATTATAAAACCGATGTATCTATTATAAAAAAAGTTTTTGGTATAAGTAAAAAAGCATATAAAAGAACTTTAACATCTATGATAGATTCAAATACAATAAAGTTAGATGATGAGGGAATGAAACTTCTAAAGGTGTAGATAAAATGAAAAAAGCGATGCTATTAATAGAAGTTATTTTTAGTATAGTTCTTTTTTCAATAATTGCATCTTATAGTATGAATATACTATTATCATTAAATGAAAAGAATGTCATCTCTACCTTTCAAACGCATAATAATATAAAACTTGAAACTACAAGATTGTTTTTACTAAAGAATAATAATTTTGAAGATATAAAATACGAGAATTCAATTTTATATTATAAAAATAATATCTTACTTGATAATATATCTTTATATAATTTAAATATTTCAAATAAAATAGCAACAATAAAGATATGTATATATGATGGTAAGATATGTCAAAATTGGAAAATAAAAACCTTATGAATAAAAAATCAGCATATGCACTTTTTATTACTATGTTTTTAGTTATATTATTTAGTATATATAGCTTATCAATAATTGAAAATAATACTTTTAGCCAAAGGTTAAATCATCTGAAATATTTACATTTACAAGCAAAAATATATATGGATAATATGACACAATTTATAGATAATTCAACTGAAAATGAGATTGAAAGTTTTATATTAGATGACGATAGGTATCAAATTAAGATTTTAAAGATAATGAATGATGAGAATATTACAAATTATATTGTATCAATAGAGACTACAGATGATACACCACTTCGATTAAGTAAAAGCATAGTAAAATAAAATATATGAATATAAAGGTAGAGTTATGGATAGACTATATGCTCCTTGGAGAACAGAATATATTATAAATAATAGTAAAAAGATAGATGGCTGTGTATTTTGTCATATTATAAATAATACTTCTGTAGTTGATGATGAGGAATTAGGTGTTTTACATAGAGAAAAAGATTTTTTTATAGTTATGAATAAATATCCATATTCGCCTGGCCATTTTATGATAATACCAAATATACATACTCCAAACCTTGAAGATTTAGATAGTGAAGTATTTGCTAAAATGTCTAAATATACTCAAAAAGGTGTAAAAATGTTAAAAGATATTTTAGGTGCAAAAGGTATCAATATAGGTATGAATTTAGGAAAAGCTGGTGGAGCTGGTATTGCAGAACATATTCACTTTCATTTAGTTCCTAGATGGGAAGGTGATACTAATTTTATCACAACTATAGGTAACACTAGAATATATAGTAGTGATGCTAATAAAATATATAAAAAGTTAAAAGAATCTTGTGCAAATTATTTTAGATAATTATACCTTTACTTTAATTCATAGGACAAATAAAAAAATCAAAAGAATTAGTTTATCTATTGAAAATAAAGATGAAATTATTATCAAAACACCATTGAAATTTAAAGCACATCAATTAAAAGAGATAGTTTTTGAATATAAAGATTGGATACTAAATTCAATAAAAAAAGTTCCTTCTAAAAATCAATTTGATTTTGTATCAGGAGGTAAAATCCCATATATGGGCATACAATACCCAATGATTCTTAAACAAAATGTAAAGGTAAAGAAAGTAAAATTTACATTTTTAGAAGATAAATTTTTAGTTGAGTATAATAATTCTTCTCAAACATATGATGAATTTATAGATGGACTTAAAACTTTTTATAAGCATAATGCTCAAAAAATAATTGATCCTATTTTTGATGAGTGGACATATGTTACTCAACTATTTCCAAATAAAATAGGATATAGATTTGCAAAAGGTAGATGGGGAAGCTGTAGTTATGAGAATAATATTTCAATAAATTATAAACTTTTACAATTTAATAAAAGATGTATAGAGTATGTTGTTTTACATGAGTTATGTCATATTACAGAGAAAAATCATTCTAAAAAGTTTTGGAATTTAGTAAGTAAATATATGAGTGATTATAAAAATGTAGAGAGAGAACTTAAAAGTAAATTATTTTAATTTTAGGTTATTTTCTTAAGTTTTCTCTTGATAAAATAGAGGTATCGATTATATCTTGTAACTTCTCTTCAAATGCAACATACTCTTGAGTTTTTCTTAAATATGCTAAAAGCAACTCTTCGGTAGTTAAGTTTTTATCAGTAGATAAAAATTTCTTTAGACTATTTTCAAGTTTATTATCTACATCTTCACCAATATTTATAGTGTACGCAGAGTGATTTATATGAAATGTTATAGTTTTCATATTTTACCATCTTTTTGCAACATAGTTTTTATCATCAATGTTACATCTTGATTATTTCTAGTAAATAAATCATTTTGATTTTTTAAATCACTAAGCTCTGCTTTTAGTTTTTCATTCTCTTTTACTAAGAGTTGAAAATCATGTGAAATATTATCAAGTTTATTTATTAGTTGGTCCAAAATATTCATAATGTATTTTAACAAATAAAATTATTGTTTTTGCTGAAATTATAACTTTCTATTAAAACTATAACTATCTATAAATCTAAATGATATAAGATTTTCTAGAATAGCCACAAGTGCTATAAAGTTTATAAAAGAGCTACCTCCATAGCTAAATAAAGGTAATGGTAAACCAACTACTGGAGCGAATCCTATCACCATCAGTATATTTATACTCATATCTAGAAATAATAAGAGGGCTAGACCACTAGAAAATACACTTATCATATAGTCTTTTTTAAAATGATTATGTAAAAATAAAAGATGGATGATTAATAAAATATATAAAAGCATCAATCCAATTGAGCCTGCAAAACCATATCTTTCAACAAAAGAGGCAAATATAAAATCACTTGTAGCAATAGGTAAAAATTTTAATTGAGTTTGTGTTGCTTGATCTTTTGTTTTACCTGTAATACCTCCTGAACCTATAGTGATCATTGATTGTTTTACATGATAACTAGGCTCTTCACTAATAAAATCATGTATTCTTTTCTTTTGGTAATCTTTAATAAGATATGTATATATCAAAGGGGAAGAGATAGCTAATATTAAAGCTAAACTTGCCAAAATTTTCCAATTTATTCCAATTAAAAATAATACACCATATCCTACTAATAGAAGAACCAATGCAGTTCCTAAGTCAGGTTCTTTTGCAATTAAAATAAATGGTAACAATATATAAAAAGAAAAATATAAAAAATCTTTAAAATTATATCCATCTTTTGGTGGTGGTCGTTTATGTATTAAAAATGCTAACATAAGTAAAAAAGCTGGTTTAAATAATTCTGAAGGTTGAATAGTCATCCCTGTACCTGGAATAGATAACCATCTGCTAGCTCCTAATTTAGTTATACCAAATAACTCTACACAAAGAAGTAAAAATATTCCAAACCAATATATTATAGGTATAAGATGTAATAATTTTCTAAATGGTATAATAAAGACTATTACAAATGCAAGAGCAGATAAAGAGAAGTAAATTAATTGTTTATGTGCTAGTATTACATTTATCTCACTTATTAAGTGATGTGATAAAAATACCAAAGGTAATATTAATAAAATTAATTCAAAATTAAAATGTGAAATTATCCGTTTGTCAAAGAAGTATACCATAAAGGAATAGTAACTAAATATGAATGAAAAAGAGTTTATAGCCAAAGAAGAGATCCGTTTAGATATGTTTTTATCAAAACAATTAGATGAAACAAGAAATCAGGTAGATCATCTGATAAAAAAAGGTTTTGTAACAGTAGAAAATAAAAAGAAAGCTAAAAGTGGTTTAAAACTACAAGTTGGTCAAAAAATTTATGTAAAACTTCCAGAGGTTAAAAAACAAGAAGCATTAGATGTTGATTTTGATGTAGAAATTATATATGAAGATGAATATTTTATGGTTTTAAATAAACCATCAGGTGTAATTGTTCATGGAGCTGCTTCTGTAAAAGAGGCTACATTAGTTGATTGGTTGAAGAAAAAAAATATATCGTTATCTACAATTAGTGGTGAAGAGAGACATGGTATAGTTCATAGACTTGACAAGGGCACAAGTGGACTTATGGTTATAGCAAAAACTAATGAATCGCATGTTAAATTATCATCACAACTTGAAGATAAAACAATGGGAAGATATTATTTAGCAGTTATTGATCTACCTTTAAAAGATGATATTATTATTACACAACCTATCGGAAGAAATCCAAATAATAGACTAAAAATGGGAATTGTTCCTCATGGTAAATCAGCAAAAACATCGTTTGTAAAGTTAGAGTTAAGTAAAAATGAACAATATGAATTAATAGCTGCTAAACTTTTTACAGGAAGAACTCATCAGATTAGAGTTCATTTAGAAACAATAAATAGACATATCTTAGGGGATAGTTTATATGGTTTTAAGGGCAATACTGATAAGATTAAAAGAGTTTATTTACATGCATATTGTTTATATCTTAAACATCCAATTACTGGAGAAGATATGAAATTTGATGTAAAATTACCAGAAGATATGAATAATTTTTATAAAGACAATTTTAATGGAGATGATTATAGTGAAGAGATTGACAACAAGCTTGTTATTGATAGGTTCAATAGCGATATTTAGTGGATGTGAGCAAAATTTAGATATAGCACAAAAACCGAAGATAGATTTAAATCTTCCAGTTATTGATTTTGGTTCAATTAAATCTATTTCTGCTATTGATTCTATAGCGCTAGAATGGAAAAGTATAACAGATTCTGGCGTAGAAGGTTATCATATTTATAGATCAAATATGCAATTTGATGGAACAAAATTTAAGAGAATTGCTACTCTTAAAAACAAATATATTACACATTATTTAGATACTGACTTGGAGCCAAATAGTAAATATTCTTATACTATTTCTATGGTAAATACTCATGGAATAGAATCTGCACCAAGTGAAGCTGTTATTATCTCAACATTACCAAATTTTGATTCTGTTAGTTTAATTCAAAGTATTAGTAATCTTCCTCGTCAGATAAAAATATTGTGGAGACCACATACTAATCCTGCTGTATCAAAATATATTATTGAAAAAACATCACCTGTAACTAGTGAATGGGATGAGTTAGCAGAGATTAAAAATAGATATAATATTGAATATATTGATGAAAATTTGGGTGATAATGAAACATATTCATATAGAATAAAATCAGTAACATTTGATGATATTGTATCTAATTCAAGTGCAATAACAACAGCGACAACAAAACCTTTGCCAAATCAAATTGATAGTTTTACATGTACAAGGGATCTTCCTAGAAATATTCAAATTACATGGGGAAAATCATCTACTGAAGATGTAGTTTATTATAATATATACAGATCATCTACAGTTGACGGAAGTTTTACAAAAATTGCTCAAGCTCCAGCATCACATAATAGATTTGATAATCATATAGCTCAAGATGGTAAAATATATTTTTATAAAATTACAACTACTGATAAAGATTCTTTAGAAAGTAAAATTGAAGAGGTTTCTCCTGTTATGGGTTCAACTCTTAGTAAGCCAAAAATGCCTAAAGTAACATTAGCTCAGATACAAGGTAATAAAATAATTTTAAATTGGGAAAATTCTGATGATAGAGCAGTTTCATACAATATATATAAAACTACAAATAATGGATGGAATTCTAAAAATGAAAAAATTATACCAAATATAGAAGGGTTAAGATTTGAAGATCCTGATGTAATAAGAGGGGTAGAATATAGTTATAGTATTCAAGCTGTAGATAAGCATGGATTATTATCTAACAAAACAGAAGAATTATCTTCTAAGTTACCAAAATTAACAAATCCAGAAGGTGAGTAAGTAAATGCCACATATCTTATTAAAAAGTCATAGTGATATTGTTGTATCTGAAAAAAGTGATTTAAAAACGAGTTTTGATTTTATTGCAAAATCAAAATATGATGATAAGATTGGTACAACAATAGATGGTAAAGAATTTTTATTAACAAAAGTTGATAAAAATGGAAATGATTTAATAAAACTTGATACAGCAACAAGGCTTACTCCTGTTAGTTTGATGAAAGATGCTTTAAATGATTATGTTACTATTTCAAAAGAAGAACTTTTATTTTCAAATACAAATTCAATTTATAAAAAATTAGAACCGCAGCAAAGTTATTTGAAAAATATAAATTATTTTGAAAATGAATTTGAAACGACAAAAGAGATTTTTGTAGAAGTTGGTTTTGGTAGTGGAACACATCTTCTACATCAAGCACAACAAAATCCAGATAAGTTAATAATAGGTCTTGAGATACATACACCATCTATAGAGCAAGTTTTAAAGCAATTAAAAATTCAAAATATAGAAAATGTTTTAGTTATAAATTATGATGCAAGATTATTTTTAGAATTTTTAAAATCAAATAGTGTTGGTAGAATTTTTGTTCATTTTCCAGTACCTTGGGATAAAAAACCACATAGAAGAGTTATGAGTGTTGATTTTATTGAAGAGAGTTTACGAGTCTTAAAAGTAAATGGAACATTGGAGTTAAGAACTGATAGTCCAAATTATTTTGAATATTCAAGCTCTCTTTTAGATAATTTTAAAGATTATCCTTCAACTATTGAAAAAAATAAAGATTTAGCAGTTACAAGTAAATATGAAGCTAGATGGAAAAGACAAGAAAAAGATATATGGGATGTTACAATTACATCTACACAGAATTCACCAGAAGACAACTTGGAAGATAGTTTTTTATTTGATGAAATAGCTGATGTTGATATTTTAAAAAATAGATTAAAGAATATACCTACAGTTAAAAAAGATTTTCTAGTACATTTTGTAAATGTTTATACGATAGATTTTGGTATTGAAAATGGATTGTTGATAAAAGTTACATTTGGAAGTTTTAATAGACCAGTAACAAAATATATTATTGTCCAAAAAAATAAAGCAAGATATTTTCAAGGTGATCCAATAAAAACAAAAACAAATTTATTGGCACATAAAATTATTTGTGAGAGCATAAAGTGATATTAGCAAAAAACATAACATTGACCTATGATAATAAACGAAATATCATAGAGAATGGGAATTTTCATATTAAAGAGAAAGATTTTATATTTATTACTGGATCAAGCGGTAGTGGTAAATCAACACTTTTAAAATCATTTTACGGAGAGTTACCTATAAAAAAAGGTGAACTGTATGTAAATAAAATAGATTTATCTAAAAAAAATAATTCAAAACTTTTAACACTTAGAAAAAATCTAGGGATAGTTTTTCAAGATTATAAACTAATAGCAGAATACACAATAGAAGAGAATATAATGTTACCACTAGAGTTACATAATTATGATTCTAAAGTATCAACAAATCAAGTTAAGAATTTATTAAAACATGTTCAACTAAGTCACAGAGTAGGGGCATATCCAGCAGAACTAAGTGGTGGAGAACAACAGAGAGTTGCAATGGCAAGAGCATTAGCTCATAATCCAAGTTTAATTTTAGCAGATGAGCCAACAGGAAATCTTGATGAATATTCTGCAAATGTTATTTGGAAACTTTTAAAAGATGCAAATCAACATTTAGGTATAACAGTAGTTGTAGTAACTCATACAATACCAAATAATTTTGGTATAAATTATAGAAGATTTAATATTGATGATGGAGTTGTATATGAAGCATCTTAAGTCTTTTTTCTCTTTTACAATACCTTTAATAATAATGCTTGTAACATTTAGTATATATCTACTTATAAATAAAGTAGTAGATAATTATAAATCAAATATTACAAATGATTATTCAATAATGGTAATAGCAAATACACCAATAGGAACATTAGATACTATCTCTGGTATAAAAGTAAAAGATGTTAAGATACTAAAGAAAGAGAAGATAATAAAAGATGTTAAAAAGAATTTATCAGAATCATCTTTAAAATTATTAAAGACAAAACTTCCATACTTTTATCAAGTATATTTAGAAGAGTTTCCAACAACTTTTAAATTAGAACAGATAAAAAAAGAGTTAACTTCAATACCAAATGTTAAAAGAGTAGAAACATTTTCAAGTGATCATAATAAAATATATTCACTTTTAATACTTATTCAAGATATAATAATAGTGTTATTTGCAATAGTTCTGTTATTATCAATTTTTCTTTTATCTCAACAAATCAAGATTTGGTTTTTTGAACAAAGTGAAAGAATTACAATTATTCAACTTCATGGTGGATCGTTGTTGTATAGTTCAAAACCAATTATAAAAGTTATGATCATAAGTACAATAAGTTCAATAATAATAGTTAGTTTATTTTTGTTTTTCACAATAAATAATATAGCTATTTTAATAAGACCAGAGATTTTACCTTTGATACCAAATATGACAGATTTGCAGTATGATATAATAAAGATAGCTATTTTAGCATGTATAATACCATTGATTACATTCTTTGGTTTATTAGTACAGCATAAATTGAAGTGATATAGGGGAGCATAAAGTGATATTAGCAAAAAACATAACATTGACCTATGATAATAAACGAAATATCATAGAGAATGGGAATTTTCATATTAAAGAGAAAGATTTTATATTTATTACTGGATCAAGCGGTAGTGGTAAATCAACACTTTTAAAATCATTTTACGGAGAGTTACCTATAAAAAAAGGTGAACTGTATGTAAATAAAATAGATTTATCTAAAAAAAATAATTCAAAACTTTTAACACTTAGAAAAAATCTAGGGATAGTTTTTCAAGATTATAAACTAATAGCAGAATACACAATAGAAGAGAATATAATGTTACCACTAGAGTTACATAATTATGATTCTAAAGTATCAACAAATCAAGTTAAGAATTTATTAAAACATGTTCAACTAAGTCACAGAGTAGGGGCATATCCAGCAGAACTAAGTGGTGGAGAACAACAGAGAGTTGCAATGGCAAGAGCATTAGCTCATAATCCAAGTTTAATTTTAGCAGATGAGCCAACAGGAAATCTTGATGAATATTCTGCAAATGTTATTTGGAAACTTTTAAAAGATGCAAATCAACATTTAGGTATAACAGTAGTTGTAGTAACTCATACAATACCAAATAATTTTGGTATAAATTATAGAAGATTTAATATTGATGATGGAGTTGTATATGAAGCATCTTAAGTCTTTTTTCTCTTTTACAATACCTTTAATAATAATGCTTGTAACATTTAGTATATATCTACTTATAAATAAAGTAGTAGATAATTATAAATCAAATATTACAAATGATTATTCAATAATGGTAATAGCAAATACACCAATAGGAACATTAGATACTATCTCTGGTATAAAAGTAAAAGATGTTAAGATACTAAAGAAAGAGAAGATAATAAAAGATGTTAAAAAGAATTTATCAGAATCATCTTTAAAATTATTAAAGACAAAACTTCCATACTTTTATCAAGTATATTTAGAAGAGTTTCCAACAACTTTTAAATTAGAACAGATAAAAAAAGAGTTAACTTCAATACCAAATGTTAAAAGAGTAGAAACATTTTCAAGTGATCATAATAAAATATATTCACTTTTAATACTTATTCAAGATATAATAATAGTGTTATTTGCAATAGTTCTGTTATTATCAATTTTTCTTTTATCTCAACAAATCAAGATTTGGTTTTTTGAACAAAGTGAAAGAATTACAATTATTCAACTTCATGGTGGATCGTTGTTGTATAGTTCAAAACCAATTATAAAAGTTATGATCATAAGTACAATAAGTTCAATAATAATAGTTAGTTTATTTTTGTTTTTCACAATAAATAATATAGCTATTTTAATAAGACCAGAGATTTTACCTTTGATACCAAATATGACAGATTTGCAGTATGATATAATAAAGATAGCTATTTTAGCATGTATAATACCATTGATTACATTCTTTGGTTTATTAGTACAGCATAAATTGAAGTGATAATATGTTAAAAATATTTATAATAATTAATTTACTTTTAGCAACATTATTTGGATCGGTTTTAGATATTAATAAAAAAATAAATAATAATAAAAAATTATTTACTAATGTTAAAAAAAATAAAACTACTCTTGATAAAGATATTGAAAAGTTAGTTCAAAAAATAGATAAAGAGGAAAAAAGATATAAAAAAATAGTAAATATGTTAGAAGTAACAAATAATAAGCTATTTTTAAATAAATTAAAACTCTCTAGAGCAAATGAAAAATTAGAGAAGTTAAAAAAAGAATCTATATCTTTAAAGAAGAAAAAAGAGAATATTGAAAAAAAAGTTATTGACTATATAATAGAAAAGTATGCCATGAGTATGGGGATAAAACAAGCAAATAAGGAAACTTTATCTAATATAATTGATAGAGAAGTTTATAAACTTATTTTTCAAAATGCAAAAGATGAAGTATTTGATCTTAATATTGATTATTTAAAAATCAATAAAGCTACAAGAGAAAATCAAGATAAATTGATTAAAACAAGTAAATTTATAGCAGATCAAGAAAATATAAAAAATAGATATATAGAAAAAGAACAAGAGCAAGATAAGATTTTAGCATCTTTAAAATCAACACATAAAGCTTATCAAAAACATTTAAAAAATATAATTAGTAAGCAAAATAAGATTACAGATCTACTTGGTAGTTTAAGTATTTTAAAGAAAAAAGAGATAGCTAAAGAGAAGAAAAGAATAAAAGCCCAAAAAGAGCTACTAAGAAGAAAAGCATTAGCTAAAAAAAGAAAACAGATGCTATTAGATAAAAAAAATAAAAATAGAAGTAAAAAATCTAAAAAGATAAGATATAAAGATAAATTAAAATTTGATGATGAAGTAGATATCGAGGTACGAAAAATAGGTTCATCAGCAAAAGGTATAAAGATATCAAAGTATCGTGGTAAAAAAACTATTGCACCATTGAAATCATATAAAATAACTAAAAAATTTGGTAAGTACTATGATAAAGTTTATAAGATGGAATTGTTTAATGAGTCTGTAACATTAAAAGTTACAAAAAGAAATTCAAAGGTATTTAGTGTTTTCAAGGGAAAAATAGTATATGCAAAAAGAAATTCTGGATTATTAGAAAATGTTGTAATTGTGAAGCATACTGGAAGTTTACATACAATTTATTCTCACTTAGATAAAATATCACCAACATTAAGAGTTGGTAAATGGATACCTAAAGGGTATGTAGTAGGAAGAGTAAATGAAAAACTATTATTTCAAGCAACTAAAAATAGTAAATATATTGACCCAACTAGGTTATTTAAATAAAGGAAAATTATGAGAGCATTAGCATTATTTAGTGGAGGTCTTGATTCTGTATTAGCTATGAAAACGATAGCAGATCAAGGTATTGAAGTGATTGCAGTAAATATTAATATTGGTTTTGGTTCAAGTGTAGATAGAACAGATCATATGAAAAATATGTGTAAACAAATAGGTGTAAAGTTAGAAATATTAGATTTAAGACAATTATATCTTGATGAAGTATTATTTGATCCTAAATATGGATATGGAAAGAATTTTAACCCTTGTATAGATTGTCATGGATTTATGTTTAGATATACTGGAAAGTTATTAGAAAAATTTGATGCTCAGTTTATGATTAGTGGAGAAGTTTTAGGACAAAGACCTATGTCTCAACGAAAAGATGCTTTAGAAAATGTAAAAAAACTTAGTGAGCATGATGAATTAATTGTAAGACCACTTAGTGCAAAATTACTTGAACCTTCTAAACCTGAACTAGAAGGTTGGATTGATAGAGAAAAACTTTATGATATAAATGGTAGAAATAGACAAAGACAATTAGCTATTGCAAAAGAGATAGGATTGGAAGATTTTGAATCACCAGGTGGTGGGTGTTTATTAACAGAGATACAATTTAGTAATAAGTTAAGAGATTTTGTAGATCATGATAAACTTGAAGTGGAAGATATTAATACTTTAAAAGCAGGTAGACATTTAAGACTTCCTGATGGTGCGAAACTTATTATAGGACGAGATCAAGATGATAATGAAAAAATAAAGAATACATCTAGTGATAAATATTATAAAGCACGAATAGAAGATGCTAGTGGACCTTTATGTTTATTTCAGAAAGACTCTAGTGAAGATGATATGAAATTAGCAGCAAATTTAATAGTTACATATGGAAGAACAAAATCAGATGAGACATATAAAGTTAAATTTGTAGATAGTACTGATATTACAAATGAGATTGTATGTGAAGGTGAAAAACTTCCTTCAAAACAGGAAGCTTCTCAATATTTTATTTAATATATCTACATCATAGTAGAAAAAAGATTTGTTAAGAATATTTCTATAAATTGAATACCAAATATTAAAATTAGCGGTGCCATATCCATACCACCAAATACTGTTGGTATAACTTTTCTTACCATTGCATAAGCAGGTTCTGTTAGTCTATAAAGCATTTGTACAATTGGATTATAAGGATCTGGTTGTACCCATGATAAAAGAGCTGATATGATTATTACCCATTTGTATAAAGATATTATTGTTAAAAACAGTGTAGCAAATGCTACTATTAGTGAATCTATCATTGTATTATTTCTCCTATATAGTTTTTTATTAGTGGATATATATCACTTAGGCTTGGTCCATTTTGAGAACCTGTTAAAGCATATCTAAGTGGTATAAAAAGTTTTTCTTCAGTTAAACCAGTTTTATTTGTGATATATTTTCTAAAATCATCTAAATCATCTATGTAAGGTGCATTGATAACACACTCTTTTAATAATTTAAACTCATTTTCAAATCCATTTAAATTCTTTTTATCTTTAAATAAAGTTGTTAGTTTTAATTTTATCTCATTGATTGTATCACACTCTTCAAGATATAATTTAGCTAATTTTCCTATATCTCTATCTGCATATCCTAATATTTTTGATAGTCTAAGTTCATCCATAAGTTTAATATGTTCTCTATTTATAAACTTCAATTTTGTTATATCAAATTTTGCAGATGATTTTGATATTTTATTTAAATCAAACCACTCTTGAGCTTCCTCCAAAGTGAATATCTCGGTTGGTGGATTATATCCTAAAAGAATAATATAGTTTGATATTGCTACAGGTAAATATCCTTGATCAACTAACCATCTTACACTAGATGCATTATCTCTTTTTGACATTTTTTTACCAGTTTCCATATTTAAAATCATTGGTAGATGTGCATACTTTATCTCTTTTGTATATCCTAAAGATTCTCTTATATGTATTTGTTTTGGTGTGTTTGGTAGTTGATCTTCACCTCTTACTACTGTTGATATATCAAAAAGCATATCATCTATAGCACAAGCAAAATTATACATAGGTGTTTTATCTTGTCTTAATAATATAAAACTATCAACATCAAAAGGCTTATATTCTAACTCACCTTTAATTGCATCATTAAATTTAATATTATGTTCTGGCTTTTTTAATCTTACAGTAAAAGGAGCATTACATTCAAATTTAGCTTCATCACTTATATTTTCACAAAAACCACTATATCTATAAGGTAATTTTTCTTTTTTTGCTTTTTCTCTATCTTGTTCTAGTGCTTCATCACTACAAAAACAATTAAAAGCTTTTTTATCCAATAAAAGTTTCATAGCCATTTGTGAATGATATTTAATATTTTCACTTTGATGCATAACTCTAGTAAAATTAACACTAAAAAGTGTTAAAAGCTCAAGTATATCTTTCTCTTTACCTTCAATATTTCGTTTTTTATCAGTATCTTCTATACGTATCAATAACTCTTCATTTAACTGTTTTGATAAAATATGATTAATCAAAGCAACTCGTAAGTTACCTATATGCATATCTCCAGTTGGGCTTGGTGCAAATCTTAGCAAATATTTTCCTTAATTTATATGTTTATATATCTATAATATTTTATCATAATTATTTTATAACTACTTTAATATATTTTTATGCTAGCTATATGCTAGGTAAATCCGACTATAAAACCTAAAATCTCCAAGTAAACTTTAAGAAATAGA